>JAFDMD010000011.1 GCA_019306185.1 Deltaproteobacteria bacterium | reverse complement strand
ATAATTATTTCATTAAACCTTCCGCTTCTTCAAAATACTTGTTAATTTCAAGCGACATATCCGCCGCCTTTTCAATCAACTTAGATACGTCTGCATATCCCCGTTCCTTTGCTTCAACGCTCCACTTTTTATAATTTTCGTTATGCTCCTTATTATGAACCCCCCAATGCTTTAGAAGCTTGACCAGTTTTTCTTCAAATGACAATTCGCTATTATCATTATGGGAATGCGCATTACGCTTATTGCAAGTCATAAATCCTCTCCTTTTTTAAATATAGTAATGTTTTTTTTTATTACGATTAGATAATTAAAAAGTCAAAAAATATGATAAAGTTTTTTATCAAACAATCAAATTACATAAATAAATCTTGACATAAATAAAAAATATGTAAATAAAAAACAATCGCTTTTACAAGCATTCTCAAACCAGACCGGAGATTGCCGATAGCAGACCCTAAACGCTACAAGCAGACCGGAGATTGCCGATAGCAGACCAAAAATTGCAGATAGCAGACCCAAAATTATAAAAAGCAGCGTAAAATCATGGCATTGCGACCAAAAGCCATAATTTATTAATCTATAAATTTTATAACAAGGAGGAACACATGAGCAGAAGAATACCCCGCAAAGAAGCAGATCTTTTAGTAGTAGCCGAAGCTATAGTAGGAGGATTAAAAGAAAATCCGGATATATTTAAAAACTCGCCTATAAACTCTAAAGAACTATCTGCCGCCGTATCAAAGCTTATATCTTCCAAAGATGAGGTAAACAAACAAAAAGCGAATTACGAAGCGGCGATTGCACATAAAGATCACGACGCTACAGACCTATACGAAAAAACTACGGAAGTTGCAAATTTTTGCTATAGAGTTACTAAAAATAATCAAACGCTTCTTTCAAAAGTAGGATTAAGCGCCCCGCAAGAAAGAAAACCAGCGGAAATGCCCGGACAATGCAGACTTTTTACCGTAACAAAACAAGAAATAGACAGCGCTACATTTAAATGGCAACGTCCCGTAAAAGAGGGAAGAATAAGAGCCTATATAATACAGCGCAGAAAATTCGGCGACAAAACAGAAACATGGGAAACCGTATGGACTACAGTTGACAAAGAAGCCGAAATAAAAGGGCAACCATTAGATCAAATCTTTGAATATAGAGTCCGAGCGCTTAATAAAGCCGGATTAGGAGTGGGAAGCAACGCCGTAAGCATAAGATTCTAATCAACTTCAAAAAACCATTGCGCAACCTAATATAAAGTTGCGCAATGCTCCATTTCCAATACAACAACATCCTCCAAATCGTTAAAGCTTAAGCCGCAGTAAAATCCAAGATTGCAAAAAAGCCGTTTTCTTGATAATCCGCATAACATTGAGCAAACAAAACCGTTTTTTTAAAAAGCAACATAAAACAGGATAAAAAACATGACTATATCCGAAATATTAAAAGATACCAAATATAAACTTACCCGATTTAGCGACGATAAAATAAAAACGCTTGAAAAAAATATCGTCATAAAAGAGGTAAGAGGCAAAAATACCCCCTACGTCAAATGCCTTAAAAGAGAAAAAGATATTAAGCTAACGCCGGAAGAAATTATACGCCAGCTTTACCTTATGGTATTAAACAAAGATATGGATTATCCCATAGAAACAAGAATAGCCGTTGAACATCCTATTACCTTTGGACGAGAAAAAAAGCGCGCGGATATAGTAATCTTCGACAAAGACCGAACCGAAACCCCCTTTATAATAATAGAGCTGAAAAAACCAAAACTTAAAGACGGAAAAAATCAATTAAAATCCTACTGTAACGTAACCGGCGCGCCTATAGGCGTTTGGACTAACGGCGATTCAATCTCATACTATCACCGAAAAGATCCAAATTATTTTGAAGACATCCCAAATATCCCAAAAGCCGATCAAAAACTATCCGACATACTAACCGAACGTTGGAAAATAGCCGATCTAATAAAAAAAGATAAATTAATTACCGAAGGCAAATCATTAGAAGGCTTAATCGTAGAAATGGAAAACGAGGTTTTGGCAAACGCCGGCGTTGACGTATTCGAAGAAGTATTCAAACTTATATTTGCAAAACTATACGACGAAATGGAAAGCGGACGAAAAATCTCGCGCAACCTACAATTTAGAAATTACGGAGACACCGACACCGAATTAAAAACAAAACTTCAAAAACTCTTTGATAAAGCCAAAGAAAAATGGGAGGGCGTATTTGACGAAGATTCCAAAATAACCCTCACCCCCTCACACCTTGCCATCTGCGTATCTTCGCTACAAAGCGTTAAGCTATTCAATTCAAATCTCGACATTATCGACGAAGCCTTTGAATACCTAATAAACCAAAGCAGCAAAGGAGAAAAAGGACAATACTTTACTCCAAGATACGTTATAGACATGGCGGTTAAAATGCTAAACCCCAAAGAAGATGAAACAATGATAGATACCGCCGCCGGAAGCTGCGGTTTTCCCGTGCATACCATCTTCCACGTATGGGAACAAATAATGAAAAAAAAAGGCTTAAATAAAAGCCATCTTTTTACCCTCGAAACCAAACCGCCCGAATGTATAGACTATGTAAGAGACAAAGTTTTTGCCATAGACTTCGACGAAAAAGCCGTTCGCGTAGGAAGAGCCTTAAACCTAATTGCAGGAGACGGACAAACAAACGTTCTACACCTAAATACGCTCGATTGGGAAAATTGGAAGGAAACAACCGACGATGACGAAGACTGGCGCGATACATACAACGAAGGATGGAAAAAACTTAAAAAATTAAGAGAAACAAAAAACATAAATAAAAACTTTAAATTCGACATACTAATGGCAAATCCGCCCTTTGCAGGAGACATACAACAAAGCCAAATAATCAACAAATATGAACTCGGCAAAAAACCAAGCGGCAAATACAATACAAAAATAGGCAGAGACATACTATTTATAGAAAGAAACATAGATTTTTTAAAACCCGGCGGAAGACTGGCAATAGTATTGCCTCAGGGACGCTTCAACAACAGCAGCGATAAACATATAAGAGAATTCATTGCCCAACGCTGCCGCATACTCGCGGTTGTAGGCTTACACGGAAACGCTTTTAAACCCCATACAGGAACAAAAACAAGCCTCCTATTTCTACAAAAATGGGACGATAAACTCTGCCCGCAACTTGAAGATTACCCCATATTTTTTGCTACAATGCAACAGCCGAGCAAAGATAACAGCGGAAAAAAAATATTCCTTCGGAAAAAAAATACTTCCGAAACTTCCGATAATCAAACAACAGAAAAAAAATTAGAAGAATATCTTTTAGACTCTAACGGGCATAGAATAGTAAAACATGACCTCTTTAACCACGACGGCTTAACAGAAAACGGAATCGCCGAAGCATTCGCCGAATTTGCCAAAAAGGAAAAGCTAAGTTTTTTTTAACAAGCCCTTTTAATGAAAATAAATACCTTGAAATGTTAAAAGGGCTGGAAGCGGTAGAGCTGGGTTATAATTTTATAAAATCAGAAAACGTTGGCTTTAGAATTGAAAGCGAATACTTTAAAAAAGAATATAAAATACTAAAAAATAAGTTATTGTCAAAACCACATAAAAAATTATTATATTTTTTAAGTAAATCCGTTCAAACAGGTCATACGCCATCTATGCAAAATAGTAATTTTTATGGGGGAAATATAAAATTTATCAAAACAGATAATTTGCGTGATAACTTTATTAAGCCCACTTTTAATCATTTTTTATCAGAAAAAGGCAATAACAAAATCAAGCGCACCTTTTTAAAAGAACAAGATATAATCGTTACTATAATCGGAGCATCACATGATATTATTGCAAGGTCATGTATAATTAAAAAAGAAATATTACCTGCAAATATTAACCAAAACATCGCATTAATAAGAGTTGATAAAAATAAAATAAGCCCTGAGTTCTTGAATATTTATTTAACTACCCGTTTTGGTAAAAAATATTTACACTATTTATCAAGACAAATGGAACAGGTAAATTTAAATTGTAGAGAAGTTGAACAAGTTATAGTTCCTTTATTATCTAAAAAATTTCAATTACTAATTGAAGCTTTAGTGATAAAAGCTCATGCTAATTTAGAAAAATCAAAAAACCTTTACGCTCAAGCCGAAACTCTCCTATTAGAAACCATAGGCTTAACCGACTTTAAACCAAGCAAAGAACCTATAAACATAAAAAGCTTTAAAAATTCCTTTTTAACAACCGGCAGGTTGGATGCGGAGTATTATCAAAAGAAATATGAAGAGATAGAAAATATTATAAAAAAATCCAAACTCGGATTCCAAAACATATCAAACGTTGCGAAACTGAAAAACGGCAGTTTTATACCGGATACTTTTTACGTAGAAAAAGCTAAAAGAGCTTATTTGAGAATAAAAGAGCTTTCATGGAATCAGCCTATTAATACGAATAAAGTAATTTTCATAACTGATGATTTTAAAGCGTCCAATGAAACTACGGTAAAAGAAAATGATTTCGTTATTGCAACGATTGGAAATACCATCGGGAAAATAAATTTAGTTACAAAAGAATTCAACGAATCGTTTATCTCAAATAACACATCTCGCTTAAGATTAACTGTTTCAACGGATAATTATTATTTTTATGAAATTCTTTTTAGAAGTTTTTTTGTTCAAGAACAAATACAAAAAGAATTTACGCAAACAGCGCAACCTAAAATTTCAAATACCTCGATAAAAAATATTATTATCCCGATAATCGATTATACAAAACAACAAAAAATCGCCGAGCTTGTAGAGGAAAGCTTCCGTTTGAAAAAAGAATCTGCACAACTTTTGGAAACCGCAAAGCGGGCGGTTGAAATTGCAATAGAAACGGATGAAGCCGAAGCGGTACGGTTTTTGACCGTAGATTGACCACAGATTACGCAGATTAAGAGGATTAAAAAAATATCGTAGGTTGACTAACCCGCCGTATAGTATTATTAATTTTACGCTTTTATTTTCCATACAAAAAACTACCGGCGATTTAACAAAACCGGTAAAAACAGTAAAAGACAGAATAATATTAATAAATAATTAAAGGTTTTAAAATGTCCGATAATAAAAATATAAAACAGGAACTGCCTAAAATAGATTTTTCCACTTTTATAAATTCCATTGCGGCTTCGGCGCTCGTTAATTTGGGAATGATGCAGGATACTGCCGGAGAAAGCGGAAAAAATCTACTTTTGGCGCAACAATCAATAGACATACTCGGCGTTATACAGGAAAAAACAAAAAATAATCTTACCAATGAAGAAGAGAATCTTTTAATAAACCTCTTGCACGATTTAAGACTCGCTTACGTAAAAGCCGAAAAAGATTCCTAATTTTCAAACAAAAATTAAATAGAGATTTCCCGCTTGCCAAGCAAAACAGGCTTTATAAGTTTGTCGCCTTGTTTTAACAAAACCGGCAAAGCAGAATCTCGTAATCAGAAAAGGAAAAATAAATGAAAAAAAATTCAAACAAGGCGCTTACGCTTACCTTTGCTTTATTTTTTATTTTATTAATAACCGCTTTTTCCTCCTTCGGATATGCGAAAGAAGAACAAGCCGTCCGAATGATACCCCAAAACTTTTCAAAACTTTCCGAGTCTGTTATTCCCGGCGTTGTAAACATCAGCGCCGTTAAAATTATCAAAGGAAAAAGCCCGGTATCAAAACATTATTTTTTTAATGGTCCTTTTGATAAAAATGATCCTATGAATGAATTCTTTGAAAAGTTTTTCGGAGAACAAAATCAAAAAGAGCGTAAAGAAACAAGTCTTGGCTCCGGTTTTATAATAGATAAAGAAGGCTACATAGTTACCAACAATCACGTTATACAAAACGCGGATGAAATAAAAGTAAAAATACAAGACGGCAAAGAGCTTGAAGCCGAAATAGTAGGACGAGATCCGGAAACAGACCTTGCCCTTATTAAAGTAAAAACAAACGAAAAACTTAACGCGATAAAAATAGGCGATTCCGATCAATTAAAAGTGGGCGAGTGGGTAATCGCCATAGGCAGCCCGTTTGGATTGGAACATACCGTAACGGCAGGCATTGTAAGCGCAAAAGGCAGAGTAATAGGCTCCGGACCTTACGATGACTTTATTCAAACCGACGCTTCCATTAATTTTGGAAACAGCGGCGGACCCCTAATAAACATGAACGGCGAAGTAATAGGCATAAATACCGCAATTATAGCCGGAGGAAACGGAATAGGCTTTGCAATACCCATGAATCTTGCCGGAGATATAATTCGACAATTAAAAGAACACGGAGAATACGCGCGAGGTTGGCTTGGCGTTCAAATACAGAATTTAACCGAAGAGCTTGCCGAATATAAAGGCTTAAAAGATACAAAAGGGGTTCTTATCGGCAAAGTATTCCCGGGCGATCCCGCAGATAAAGCCGGCATAAAAGCAAACGACATAATCGTACAAGCAGACGGCAAAAAAATAGAAACCTCAAGAGAACTTTCCGCCACAATAGCCGGAATTAAAGCGGGTAAATCGGTTGACATAACAGTGTTGAGAAACGGCGTTAAAAAAATCTTTACGGTTAAAATAGCAAAAAGAGAAAGCGAAAAATTATCATCTTCCGAATATAAAGAAAAAGAGGCGGAAACAGACGAGCTTGGAATAAGCGTAGCGGACATTACGCCGGAAATAATGGAAAAAACCGGAATAACGGACAAAGAAGGCGTTATTATAATCAATATGGATCCGGATAAAAAAGGCTCCGAAGCCGGTTTGGCAAAATTCGATATTATAAAAGAAATAAATCGCAAAATCATAAAATCAAAAACAGATTACAAGGCTGCAATTAAAAAAACCAAAGCCGGAGAAACAATAAAATTTTATATTAAAAGAGCGGACAGAGGCTATATGGTTGTTAAACTAATAAAATAAAACAATATAGGGAGGTTGAATACAACCTCCCTATATCATATCTATCAAATAAAACTTCTTTCTCCCGCAAAAAAAGTATGAGTTAAATATGTAATCGCCCATAAGAAAAGGTAAACGACTATGAATACATTAAGCGTAAAATTTGAAATACCTGCGGCAATTGCTTTTCAAGCCGGTTTAGATTTAAACAACATAAGCCATGATATAAAACAGATTATTGCGTTTTTTTTATATGAGCATAAACAAATTTCATTAAGCAAAGCTTGCGAACTCGGGGGCTTTAGCCAGTGGGAGTATTTTGAGATGAATCGCAGGCTCAAAATACCAATCCTTTATAATAAAGAAGATTTGAGAAAAGACATGGAGAAACTAACGAATGTCTAAAACAGTCATTTCGGATTCTTCTTGTTTAATTGGTTTAAGTAAAATCGGCAAATTAGAAAAGGAGATAAACAACTGGCTTGATAATAACAATAACATTGAGATAAAACATATTAAACAAAATTATGCTTTTGATAACAATGAGGACAAGTTTTATTCTCTGGTTTCCATATGGTATATATAAAGATAGCAAATCGCGCTGAAACGCAAGTAATGAAAATTCTCTCCCCCGCAAAAATAAACCTATATCTTAAAATAAAAAATCAAAGAGCGGACGGTTATCACAATATCGAAACCCTTATATGCCCTATAGCAATATTTGACGCCCTTTCTTTTATATTTGACCAAAAAAAAATTCTTGTGGAATGCAACCCCAAAATATGCGCTCAAGAAGACAACCTTGCTTTTAAAGCGGCAGATCTTTTTTTTAAAGAAGCAAACATAAAAGCCGGAGTAAAAATAACAATAAATAAAAAAATACCCGCGGGAGCCGGTCTCGGAGGAGGCAGCGGCAACGCCGCCGCGGTTCTTACGGCTTTAAATAAACATTATCAAACTTTTTCAGTTGAAAAATTAGAAAAAATAGGCTTAAAAATAGGGGCGGACGTTCCTTTTTTTATTCGTTCCAAACCGGCGCTCGCGACAGGCATAGGCGAAAAACTTTACGAGTATAAAGGGCTTTATCCTTTTAATATCGTTGTGGTTTACCCCCGTTTTGAAGTCTCGACCTCTTGGGCTTATAAAAAATTTAACGAAATTAAAAAGAATTTAGGATTGACAAATACTAAAAAGAGAAATAAATATCCATTTTTTATAAATCGAAAAGATAAAATCTATATTAAAAATAATCTTGAAGAGGCGGTTGAGCCTTTTTATCCGCAAATATCGGATATAAAAAAAGATTTTATCCGAAATAAAGCGGATAAAACCTTAATGACCGGAAGCGGTTCTGCAATTTTCGGTATTTTTAAAGATTTTACAACGGCAACTAACGCTTTTGAATACTTTTTAAAAAATAAACAATTAATCGTTTTTAATACGAAATTAATCGTTTAATAAAAATTTTGATTATCGGAACAAACAAATAATTTATATTGGGGCGTCGTCAAATGGTAAGACACAAGGTTTTGGACCTTGCATTTGGGGGTTCGAATCCTCCCGCCCCAGCCAAATATATTAGACAATAACATATTTTCGGTTTTATATAAAAACGTCAGAGAAAATTTATGAATAACGATATAATGCTTTTTAGCGGAAACTCCAATTATAAGCTTGCTCAAGCGGTATGCAAATATATCGACCTACCTCTTGGCAGCGCTAAAGTGGATAGATTTAGCGACGGAGAAATCAGAATAGAAATCAATGAAAACGTCCGACTTAAAGATATTTTTATCATTCAATCCGTATCTCCTCCCGTAAATGAAAACCTTGTAGAGCTTCTAATGATGTTAGACGCTTTTAAACGGTCTTCGGCAAGAAGAGTAACCGCTGTTATACCATATTACGGCTATGCGCGTCAGGATAAAAAAGTAGAACCCAGAGTTCCGATAAGCGCAAAGCTTGTCGCGGATCTTATTACTACGGCAGGCGCAAACCGAGTCATTACAACGGATCTGCATACGGGGCAAATACAAGGCTTTTTTGATATTCCGGTGGACAACCTCTTCGCTGCTCCTGTATTGCTCAAATATATGAAAAATTACTTTAAAGAAAAGCTTGTTATAGTATCTCCGGACGCCGGAGGCGTAGAAAGAGCGCGGGCATTTGCAAAACGTCTTGACAACGCAGGGCTTGCCATTATCAACAAGCGTCGAGACGAACCTAATAAAGTAAAAGCTATGGAGGTTATAGGAGACGTTAAAAATAAAATCGCCGTGATATTAGACGACATGGTAGATACTGCAGGCACTTTAACCGAAGCGGTAAACCTATTATTAAGCAAAGGGGTAAAAAAAGTATATGCTTGCTGCTCTCACCCCGTTTTGTCGGGTCCGGCAGTTAAAAGAATATCCGATTCAAATTTGGAAAGCCTTATAGTTACCGATACAATACCGTTATCCGAACATGCCGAAGAATGCGGCAAAATAAAAGTCCTTTCCATTTCGGAACTTCTCGGAGAAGCGATTATAAGAAGTCATACGGGCGATTCGGTTAATTCGCTGTTCGTATAAATTTTTAAAAGGAGAAAAAGTTTTGGAAAAAGTTAAACTTAAAGCAATAACCAGAAAAACGACCGGCAATAACCCCGCAAGAAGACTTCGTACAGAAGGAAGAATGCCGGCTATTCTTTACGGAAATAAAGCCGACAACATCTTATTATCGGTCAATGCCAAAGATATGCAAACCGCTTTAAAAAACAAATCCGGCAGTCAAGCTATTTTAGACATTATATTTGACGACGGCTCTAAAAAAACGGTTATGATTAAAGAATTGCAGCGTCATCCCGTAAGTTTGACTTATCTGCATGCGGATTTCTATGAAATAGACATGGATAAAACAATAAAAATAACAATTCCGGTTACTACAAAAGGACACTCGATAGGAGTTGAAAACGGCGGAATATTACAAATATTAAGACGCGAAATAGAAATCATTTGTTTGCCCATCGAAATACCGGAATCGGTTGAATTAGATATAAGCAAGCTTGAGATAGGCGATTCAATACATATAGACGAAATAAATCTGGGCGAAAACATTGAAATACCATTTGACCAAAGATTTACTTTATTAACCATAGCAAGTCCTATGGCGGAAGAAGTTGTGGAAGAGGAAGAAGAAGAGATTGACGGCGAAGAAACTGCCGACGAAGAAACCGGCGAAGAAACTGCCGACGAAGAAAAAAAAGAGGATAAAAATAAATAAAAATAATAGCTGGGCTCGGCAACCCGGGTAAAAAATATAAACATACCCGCCATAATGCGGGCTTTGATATAATAGAGACTATTGCGCAAGCTTACTCTATAAATATCAATAAAAAAAAGTTTAACTCATTATATTCGAAAGAAATAATCGAAAATAAACAAGTTATACTCGTAAAACCGACAACGTACATGAATTTAAGCGGTTTTACGATTAAACAATTTTCCGATTATTACAATATAAAACATACGGATATAATAGTTATACATGACGATATAGACCTTTTGTTAGGCAGAATACAAATAAAAGAAAAAGGGGGAGACGGAGGCCATAAAGGCATTCGTTCAATAATAGAAAATCTCGGAAATAATAATTTCGTAAGAGTTCGTTTCGGCGTAGGAAGACCCGAAACCGAAAACATAATCGCAATATCCGATTATGTTCTTAAACCTTACGACTATCGCGAGAAAAAAAATATACAAACCCTAATAAACAAAGCAAAAGAAGCGACTATATCAATACTTCTCAAAGGCGTTAAAGATAGTATGAACTATTTTAATAGGAAATAATATATTGTTGTTGATTTTTCAAAAACGGAGGAAAAATGGAAAATTTAGCGTGGATTTGTACACTTGTGGGCATCGTAGGCGTAATTTTTTCTATCATTCTAGCGGCGAGCGTTAAAAAAGCTCCCGCAGGGAATGAAAGAATGAATGAAATCGCTGCTGCCATAAAGGATGGAGCCATAGCATATCTTAATCGTCAGATGAGGAGTATGCTGATAGTAGGAGTTATTCTTGCTATAATCATTCTATTTGCGCCCGGATACGGCGGATACGCCTGCTTTGGATTTACTTTGGGCGCGGTAGCCTCATTTATGGCAGGCTACATAGGAATGAGAGTTTCGGTTATTGCTAACGTTCGAACCGCCGAAGCCGCAAAAAGCGGATTAAATGCGGGGCTTATGATGGCGTTTAGAGGAGGCTCCGTTACGGGAATGATAGTAGCCTCTCTTGCTCTTACCGTATGCGCCGGACTTTTTGCTCTTCTTACCAATTTAGGTTTGGACCCTAAGAAAATATCCGTAGCGCTTATAGCTCTCGGTTTCGGAGGAAGCCTTATATCGATCTTTGCAAGACTTGGAGGCGGTATTTTTACAAAAGGCGCTGACGTAGGAGCGGACTTAGTCGGCAAATTAGAAGCCGGAATTCCTGAAGACGATCCCAGAAACCCCGCCACCATAGCGGATAATGTAGGGGATAACGTAGGGGACTGCGCCGGTATGGCGGCAGACCTTTTTGAAACCTATGCGGTTACTACGGTTGCGGCAATGGTTCTTGCCGAAATCATTTTCAGAGGCTCTGCTTCCGCTATAGTATTCCCGCTTGTTCTCGGGGCTATATCAATTGTGGCTTCAATGATAGCGATATTTTTCGTAAAATTGAAAGAAGGCAGCGACTATATAATGGGCGCTCTTTATAAAGGAATGTTCGGTTCCGCAATCATTGCCGGTATAGCATTCTATTTCGCAACAAATAAACTTTTAGCGGATCTTGAAGGCGTAAATACTACCTCAATATATCTTTCGGCTTTAGTCGGACTTATACTAACGGTTGTTATAGTTTTTATTACCGAATATTATACGGGACTAAGAAAGCCGGTTAAAGATATAGCGGAAGCTTCCACTACCGGACACGGCACAAATATTATCAGAGGGCTTGCGGTAAGCATGCAGTCAACCGCTCTCCCTGTTCTTGCCATCTGCGCCGCTATATTCGCGGCAAACGCTCTCGGCGGACTTTACGGAATTGCAACTGCGGCGGTTTCAATGCTTTCTATGACAGGTATGGTTATAGCGATAGACGCTTACGGACCTATTACCGATAATGCCGGCGGAATTGCGGAAATGGCTGAAATGGACGAAAGCGTCCGAGCGGTTACCGACCCTCTTGACGCCGTAGGAAATACTACAAAAGCCGTAACAAAAGGTTATGCAATAGGCTCCGCAGGACTTGCGGCGCTTGTTCTATTCTCGGCATATACTCAGGAGTTCGAGCATTTGGGAAGAAAACTTACTTTTGATCTTTCCGACGTTAACGTATTAATCGGACTCTTTCTCGGCGGACTGCTTCCATTCTTGTTCGCCTCTATGGCAATGACCGCGGTAGGCGAAGCCGGTCATGCGGTTGTTCAAGAAGTAAGAAGACAATTTAAAGAAATCAAAGGAATCATGGAAGGCAAAGCAAAACCGGACTATGCGGCATGCGTTGACATAGTAACCAAATTTGCTTTATCCAAAATGATGGTTCCGGCAATCCTTCCGGTTCTCGCTCCGGTTTTGGTAGGCTTTATACTCGGACCTCAGGCTCTCGGAGGACTTCTTATAGGAAGTATTACAACCGGACTATTTGTAGCCATATCTATGACTACGGGCGGAGCGGCATGGGATAACGCCAAAAAATATATTGAAGACGGTCATCATGGCGGCAAAGGCAGCGAAGCTCATAAAGCGGCTATTACCGGCGATACCGTAGGCGATCCCTACAAAGATACCGCAGGACCTGCTATCAATCCTATGATAAAAATATTAAACGTTGTAGCGTTGCTTCTTATACCGTTTTTATAATAGGTTAAACTTTTCAATAATAAAAAAAAGGATTGGCGTTATACGTCAATCCTTTTTTTATTGATTAATATTATAAATAATGGTATTAAAGAAAAAAATTGAAAGAGGTAAAATAATATATGATCTCTCAAGACCAGACGCATACTAACCCAACGACATTTAAAGTAAATGAAATGGCTGTTTATCCGGCTCATGGAGTCGGCATTATAGAAAAAATCGAGAGTAAAAAAATAAGCGGCAAGCAGCAAAATTTTTATATAATGAACATCATCGAAAACAATATAAAAATTATGATACCCGTCGATAATGTCTGCAACATAGGCGTAAGAAAAGTTATAAAAGCCGATTACATCCCCGAAGTTTATAAAGTTCTTAGAAACATAGAAGATTTTTATATAGACCGCCAAACATGGAACAGAAGATACAAAGAATATACGGACAAATTAAAAGCCGGTTCCATTTTAAGCGTAGCCGAAGTTTTCAGAGACCTTTACATATTAAAACTAACCAAAACCCTATCTTTTGGCGAGCGCAAACTATTTGACACGGCAAACTCCCTTCTTGTAAAAGAAATTGCCATAGCTAAAAATACGGATGAAAAAAATATATTATTTGAAATCGAAACCCTGTTTTCGGAACTGCCGTTAGATGATCTTAAAGAGGATAACAACAACCCGCCCAACGGCGGCAAAGAAGCCGTTGAATAAATAATATGCCAGGGCAAATAATTACTGTTTTACCCGAAAACGCGGGAATTCGTCTTGATACCTTTATAGCCTCCGAAACTTCTCGACATTCAAGAAGTTTTATATCCAACTTAATAAAAAACGGAAACATAAAAGTTTTCGGACAAACAAAAAAACCAAGCTATAAAGTTATACAAAACGATATAATATCAATCAATGTCCCTCCTCCTATAAAAAATGTATTAGAGCCTCAGCCCATAGAAATCAAAATTATATTTGAAGATAAAGACATCATCGTTATAAACAAACAGCCAAATCTTGTAGTCCATCCCGCTTGCGGCAACTCCTCAAACACATTGGCAAACGCCATATTATATCATTGCCCGAATATAGAAGGAATAGGCGGAGAATTAAGACCCGGCATCGTTCATAGACTTGATAAAGATACTTCCGGCATTATGGTAATTGCAAAAAATAATAACGCCCATAACAGACTTGCTTGTCAGTTTAAAAACAGAACAGTTAAAAAACAATACCTTGTAATAGTTCACGGCGAACCTATAACGCCTACCGGTAAAATCAACATACCTATAACAAGACACCCCGCAAATAGAAAAAAATTTATCGCTTCGGATACAAAACGTTCCAAAACCGCAGAAACCGCTTATAAAGTTAAAGAAAAATACGGCGATTTTTCGCTTCTTCAAGTTCAAATAAAAACAGGCAGGACCCATCAAATAAGAGTCCATCTATTTGCCATAAAACATCCTGTAGTCGGAGACGCCGTATATAATAACCGCAAATCAAAAGAAAAGGAAAAGCCGTTTCAATTAACCCGTCAAATGCTTCATTCCTATTCTCTCGGCTTTATACATCCGAAAACAGAAAAATATATTTCTTTTGAAGCCGAGCTTTATCCGGACATGCAAAATTTTCTTGATAAACTGCGGGAAAAAAGCTTATCTATATAAAATAAATGTTTTTGTTATGTTTAATTAAGAAAGGAGAAAAAAATGCTTCAAACAATTACTCCTGAAATATGCAAAAAACTTGAAAAAATCGGTTTTCAAAAGGATGAAATAAATACAATCCAATTGGTTCATCAGTTAAAAACCGGCTTATATTCTATTGATATAAAAAAATTGATAAACCGAGTCGCTTTTGAGAATTTATCAAAAGGAGTTGCCGAAACCTTTGAAAAGAATCAATGGAGTGAAGAAAATTTTTTTGACATTGTTGAAGATATTAGAAATGAAAATAAAAAATGAAAATCGTTGTTGATACAAATATATTTTTTTCGGGTTTGAATCCAAAAAGTTATTATCATCCGATTATTAAAGGTATATATTTAAAAAAGTATAGCCTTCTTATTTCAACATCTGTTCTTCTTGAATATGAAGAAATCTTACAAAAGGTTTTTTCTGAAACTCTATTAGAAGAGTTTTGGTTATTTATTCTAACTTCCGAAAATATATTTTTTATTAATCCGACTTTTAATTTTCAGCTTCCTTTTGCAGATGCAGACGACCAAAAGTTTGTTGACTGTGCAGTTTGTGGCAATGCCGATTTTTTGATTACAAATGACAGGCATTATAATATATTAAAAGATATAAAATTTCCAAAAGTTGAAGTAATAAAGGCAGAGACGTTTATTGAAAGACTTATTATATTAACGTAGAATATAATGCGCTCGAAAAACCGGATGTTAAACAAAAAATTTGCTTAAAGGGCAAGCAAGTAAAAAATGAAAAAGTTAGCGTAATCGTTAAAATAACGAGGTGAAACATGATTAAAAATTTTACTTTGGATTATTGGATGGATGATGGTTGGCATGTTGGTAAGCTTCGAGAAGTTCCCGGCGTTTTTAGTCAAGGAGAGACATTAGAGAAGTTAAAAATTAATATTAAAGATGCTTTTGCGGTTACATTGCAAGAAGTTCGGAAATTAAAGAGAGTTTGTGCAAATTAATAAAACGCCGGTTGGAAATATAATCTTAAAAACCATGAATAAAAAAAACCTTCCTATAATAGCCGTTACAATGGGAGACCCTACCGGAATAGGACCCGAAATAATCTTAAAAGTCGCCGGAGAAGAATCCATATATAAAGAATGCCGTCCGCTCGTTATAGGAGACGCAAGTATAATCGAGGGAACAAAAAAAATATTATCAAGCGACATAAAAATCAACCCTATAAAAGACCCCGCTTACGGCAAATATCAATTCGGAACCATAGATATTATAAATTTGTCTGATCTTACATATGAAAAAACGATCTATGGAAAACCTAATAATAAAACCTCCGAAGCTATGGTAAAATATATAATAGAGGCTATAAAACTTGCCATGCAAAAAAAAATAGACGGCGTCGCAACCTGCCCCATAAATAAAGAGGCGATGAATCTTGCAGGATATAACTATAACGGGCATACCGAAATCTTTGCAGAAAAAACAGAAACAAACAATTATGCAATGATGTTTTACGGAGATAAATTAAAAACAACCCTTGTTACAATACATGTTCCTTTAAAAGACGTCCCCTCTTTAATTACAAAAAATAAAATAGAAAAAACAATCCGGATAACCGGCAAGGCTTTAATTGAAAGATTCGGAATAAAAAAACCGAAAATTGCGATTGCGGCTTTAAATCCTCATGCAGGGGAGAATAACATGTTCGGAGACGAAGAGAAAAAAATAATAATACCCGGAATAAAGGCTGCCGAATCAAAACAATACCGGCTTTTCGGACCAATTCCCGGAGATACCGTTTTTTACCGCGCCTTAAAAAAAGAGTATGACGCCGTTATATCAATATATCATGATCAAGGACTTATTCCCTTTAAAATGATACATTTTAAGGACGGAGTAAACACAACATTAGGGCTTCCTATAATAAGAACCTCCGTAGCTCACGGAACCGCTTATGATATTGCAGGCAAAGGAAAAGCAGATTATAAAAGCCTATTTTCAGCGATCAAGCTTGCGGCTTATCAAAGCCATTCAACCGGTTTAGGCGTAATTGAAAAATAAAAAAAGAAAGGCTCATTATTACGAACGTTTAATCGGAAAAAATATCAACATCTAAAAAAATGATGACATTTCGACTTATAACAAAGTAGAGTTGAAGGCGGATAAAAATTTTAACCGTAGAAATACATGGAGCATAATGGATAAAATCATAGTAAAAGGGGCAAGACAGCATAATCTTAAAAATATAGATATAGAAATTCCCACAAAAAAGCTTGTGGTTATTACCGGACTTTCAGGCTCCGGCAAATCTACTCTTGCATTTGACACCCTGTATGCCGAAGGACAAAGACGGTATGTTGAATCCCTTTCTACTTATGCAAGACAATTTCTCGGAAAAACGGATAAACCCGATGTCGATCTTATAGAAGGATTATCCCCGTCAATAGCGATAGAACAAAAAACGGCAAGCCATAATCCCAGATCAACCGTAGGGACGGTTACGGAAATATACGATTATCTACGTTTACTTTATGCCAGAACCGGCTCAATCCATTGTTATAAATGCGGAAAAAAAATTGCTTCTCAAAGCGTCGATCAAATATTAGAAAGCGTAACGAGCCTTGAAACCGGAACAAAAATAATAATTTTAGCGCCTTTATCGGAGGGGCAAAAAGGAACCCATAAAGCCCTTTTAACCAGACTGAAAAAAGACGGCTTCGCCAGAGTTAAAATAAACGGCGAGATATACAATATAGAAGACGTCCCTACGCTTGATAAAAATAAAAAACATAAAATACAGGTTGTTATAGATAGGCTTATTATAAAAAAAGAAATAAAAAAAAGACTTGCCGATTCATTAGAACTTGCAATCGCCAAATCCGGCGGAACCGTTATTATAGAAATACCGGAAAAAGAGGAACTTCTTTTCAGCGAAAAAGCCGCATGCTTAAAATGCGGAATCAGTTATAAACCTTTTGAACCGGCATCCTTTTCATTCAATTCCCCGCAGGGAGCATGCCAAAAATGCGGCGGATTAGGCGCCGCAAGGGAATTCGACCCCGATCTCATAATCCCGGATAAAACATTATCCTTAAGAGACGGAGCTGTAAACTTATGGAAAACAAGACATTCCGTATATTTTGTCGAATTTTTGGACGCTTTAACCTCCTTTTATAAAACCGATATATATACTCCCTTTAAAGACTTGCCGGAAAAATTTAAAAATGTCCTGCTTTACGGCTCAAACTCCGACAAAATACCCTTTAAATACGAAAAAGGCTCAAGGGTTTACGCCTATCATAAAACCTACGAAGGCATCATTCCAAGCCTTCAAAGACGCTATAAAGAAACCGCATCTAATTGGTCTCGACGCGAAATGGAAAAATTTATGAACATCACTCCTTGCCTCGAATGCTCGGGAGCAAGATTAAGCAAACAAAGCCTCGCTGTTAAAATGGGCGGATTAAACATATATCAATTTGCAAGTTTAAGCGTTAAAAACGGGATAAATTTTATAGAAAACCTTCAATTAGAGGGTAAAAGAAAAATTATAGCGGAAAAAATAATAAAAGAAATTAAAGAAAGACTCGGCTTCTTAAAAAATGTGGGTCTCGGCTATCTTACATTATCCCGATCCGCTTCCACACTTTCAGGCGGCGAAAGCCAAAGAATAAGGCTTGCCACCCAAATAGGCTCAAAACTTACCGGAGTTCTTTATGTATTAGACGAGCCGAGCATAGGCCTCCACCAACGGGATAACAAGAGACTCTTATCAACCCTTTTTAAAATGCGAGATCTGGGCAATACGGTTCTCGTAGTAGAACATGACGAAGAAACAATGCTTGCCGCAGATTATATAATAGACATGGGGCCCGGGGCGGGAATAAACGGTGGCAAAGTTGTATTTACAGGATTGCCGCAAGACTTAATAAAAAATGAAAAGTCCTTAACCGGATTATATCTTTCTAAAAAAAAAGAGATAAAAATTCCTAAAAAAAGACGTAAAGGAAATGGCGCAAAACTCTGCTTAATAAAAGCTTCGGCGCATAATTTAAAAAATATCAGCGTAAACCTGCCGTTAGGAAGCTTCATAACCGTTACCGGAGTATCCGGCTCGGGAAAATCCACCCTTGTTCAAACATTACATAAAGCTTTATCAAACGGATTAGGCAATAAAAAAACCGCTTCCGGAGTTAATCTACAGGAGATACAAGGATTAGAATATGTGGACAAAATCATAAACATAGACCAATCTCCGATAGGAAGAACCCCGCGATCAAATGCAGGAACATATACCGGCTTATTCACATACATAAGAGAACTTTTTGCAAAAACTCCGGAAGCAAGAATACGCGGATATCAGCCCGGACGTTTTAGTTTTAACATAAAAGGAGGCAGATGCGAATCCTGCAGCGGAGACGGCATAATAAAAATAGAAATGCACTTCTTGCCCGACGTTTACGTAGCATGCGACGTATGCCATGGAAAAAGGTATAACCAAGAAACGCTTGAAATAAGATACAAAGGAAAAAACATAGACGACGTTTTAAACATGACCGTTAATCAGGCAAAAATATTTTTTGAAAACATATCAAATATACGTTCCAAATTAAAAACATTACAGGACGTGGGACTCGGTTACATCAAAATAGGGCAGCCTGCCACAACCTTATCAGGCGGCGAGGCTCAAAGAATAAAACTGTCCAAAGAGCTTTCCAAACGATCTACGGGGAAAACCGTATATATGTTAGACGAGCCCACTACAGGGCTTCATATAGACGATATTGCAAAACTTTTGGAAGTATTAAACAGACTTGCCGATTCCGGCAATACCATTATAGTGATAGAGCATAATCTTGAGGTTATAAAATCCGCCGATTATATAATCGATCTGGGACCGGAAGGAGGAGACGGAGGCGGAAGCGTAGTGGCTTTCGGCGCTCCCGAAGATATAGCAAAAAATCGCAATTCTTATACGGGACGGTTTTTAAAAAAAATATTTAAACCTATTTCTTCTTAAACAACAAAGCCCGTTAATAATATTATTCCAAATAAATAAGGCGCTTGAAAAAATTTCAAACGCCTTATTATTTTGTTTTATCTACAGCGGCTTATTATTATTAATGAGCGCCGAGAAGACTGGCGATTGCCGCAGCCTGCGGATGAGCATAAATGAGTATTAATGATACTACGAGAGCATAAATACACAAAGACTCGATCATAGCAAGACCGATAAGCAAAGTAACGGTTACTTTACCGGAAGATTCCGGATTTCTGGCAATGCCTTCAACTGCCGCTTTAAGACCCACTCCCTGAGCAATACCGCAGCCAAAAGCCGCTACCGCAATACCGAAACCTGCCGCAGTTACGCAAGCAATAAAAAATTTTAATGCATCTGCTTCCATTAAATAATCCTCCTTAAATAAATAAAATTAAAAATCACTTCTTCCTATTCCCAGTAAAACCCCATAAAAGAGTTATAAACAACAAATTAATGCGCATGCTCCATAGCGCTCGAAAAATACATAATAGAGAGCAAAAAGAAAACAAACGCCTGAACCAGCGCTACAAAAATACCCAAAGCCATAATTGGCAGAGGAGCGAAAAACAGACCCGCAAGTCCAAAAAGAATTCCTAATACAAGCTCATGTCCCATCATATTCCCGAAAAGACGGAACGTAAGGGATAAAATTCTTGCAAGATGTCCTATGATTTCAATCGGAAAAATAATAGGAACCATCCACCAGACCGGTCCTAAGAAATGTTTGATATATTTTACGCCATGATATTTTACGCCCAGAACATGAGTAAATACTACAACCGTTAAAGCGCATGCAAGCGTAGTGTTAATACTTGCCGTAGGAGGAAAGAACCCAGGCACAAGTCCTATAAGATTACTTGTAAAAATAAAAATAAATACGGTTCCCGCTAATGGAAAAAGCCATCTGCCTTCCTCGCCTGTTACGCCGATCATAAACTCTTCTATTCCGGATACCAGCATTTCAAACAAATTTTGCGCTTTTCCCGGAATAATGCTAATACTTCTAGTGGCTATTATTCCGAATATTATAAGAAGAATCATAACCGCCCACATATAAACCACATGAGGGTATTGACTGGCAAAATCTCCGAGACCAAACAATTCAAACAGTTTTACTAAAAAAAGATATGGATGTTCCACCTTACGTTGCCTCCTTGAAAATAATTTTTTTAAGCTCGCATAATACTGCAAGCATTATACTCGCCGCCACTATAGATAAACCGGCAATAAGACCCAGCGGGTCTACATACTTTTTTGAAATAAGAAAAAAAATAATCATACCGCTTATTGTAAAGCGTATATAATATTTAAATAATACGACGCTATGATTTGAAATATTAGGAGGAGTAAACGCTTTTTTTAAGGTTTTATCAAGCAGATGAAAATTGACGGTTACAATGAGTCCGCCGAAAAGAATGCCTCTCGCAAAGCCGGAAGGCATAATTGCAAAACCGAAAATAACCGCTATAACAAACAAAACCCAGTTTGATCTTGTAACAAATTTTAAAAGACGTTCCGAAATATTCATAATTAGTTATATTCTATTGTTTGTTAGATTTTTTAATGGCGAGCCATATATTTCTAAAACCCGCCGCTATTCCAAGTCCTAAAAAAATAAAAGTTAATAAAGGAGTCGTATTAAAAACGTATCTGTCAAAATAAACCCCTACTCCCAATCCTATAAAAATAGAAAGCGCAACGGATAACCCGAGGCTGCTGTAATAAGCCAATTCCCTCATTGCCTGCAGCGTTTCTTTTTTCATATATACAGACCTTATAATCTTAACGGTCAATAATAAAAACTACCGGCGTATAACACAGGCTTACCGTTTAGTCAACCGAGTTCCGGTTATATTTGCGTTATTTATTCCTATTTTTTCGGGATAAAATATCGCCGTTTTCACAGGACATATTTAACGTTTCGGCGCTATATAACGGCTCTCTATATTCTCCTGTATGTTTTATTTCGGAGAGTATAAACCAAATGATCGGCAGCAGCGGCTATTTTATCCGCTATACCGGGTTGAAAATATATTTAAGAACATTTTTCACAAACCAGGGCGGGAATACCTTCTATTTTAACTTTAAGCCCTTCCCGTTCAAAACTTTGAATTACTTCTCGTTTCAGCAATTTTCCTTCTCGGCAGGTTTTACAAGTATTATTTTCTTTCATATTTTTTCCCTCTTATATATGGCGTTTTCCAAAAAGGATAACGCGGGATATATGCGGTTACAATATCAATCCAATCAATTTTTTTCAATTCCGACCAATAATCTATAACTACATGAAGCGTTTCTTTTACCCTTTTTGTCAATCGAAACTTTTCTGTAATTAAACAACGGTTTTCCATAATGTAATGCTCAAGTATTATTACATTTATTATTGCTTCAATAATATTAACCCTTCGGCAAGCATATGGGTAACGGCATGCGGACGCAAAGCATAATTGCCGTTTTTTGCCGCTTCTACAATTTTTTTAAAAACTATACCCTCATTCATTATATTATAGGAAATTTGCCAATTCCGTTTTCTCCTTTTTTTTACATAATACTTGCTAATTAAAGGTATGAATATAATATATTAAAAATTTTTTAACAATTCAAGAAGCTATTATTTTCAATGAACTCTTAATAAGGATGTATATTTAAAAAACAATATAACGCCGGAACATAAAGATTTAAGAAAAAATGTGTGCCGGCGGAGAGTTAAAGCAGGAGATAGATCAAAATTGGGCAGGGTATATATCCGATAATAGAAAAGAGGGAGAAATAGAATATGAATTTTGGGGCGGAGATAAACTTGCTTATTGAAAAATACATGTTTAGCGAAAATATTTTTCAAGGCGACTTAAAATCGTATATGGGAAAAGCCCTCGCTCCTCTTTCGTAGCCGGAATATGATTTATCCCATTTTTTTAATTTGCCTGATAATATACTTTTGGGCAAGAACCTAAAGCCTGCCGTTATTGCTGCGGAAAGAACAATTTTGAATTTGATGGTATCCTGACGATACAACGGATCAATATCTTTATACAACTAATGCCGGAAATAAAACCGGCGCTACGGATGCGCCGATCAAGCTAAAAGAATCAATCGACGATATGATCAAGATAAATAAAGAGGTTGGCGTGAACACTATAAAACCGGAGCAAATATCTTCTATAAAACAAGGCTTACTGATACTGCCTTGGATATCAAGCAGACATTTTAGAACCCCTGTTTTTCCTTTTTATTGGAAAGAATTATTACTTTGTAATATTGTTAAACAAAAATCGGCGGATTTGTGATTAAGCGAGTAAATCAAATTTAAAAATATACATATCTTTTTAACCCTATATAAAACAACAAAGCCTTACTCTTTTGGAATAAGGCTTTGTTATTTTAAAAATGGTGCCGAAGGGGAGATTCGAACTCCCGCCGAAATACTTCGACTAGGTCCTGAACCTAGCGCGTCTACCAGTTCCGCCACTTCGGCTTAAGTTTTAGATGCAAGCGGAGTTAAACCGCTTACGCCAGAGATAAGAGATAAAAAGGAGAAAAAACCAATTTTGCCAATGGCAAAAATTAGAATTTAACATTAGAATTTAATAACCGTCTTTATATAAATTTTTAATATATTGTCAAGTTAAAGATTATAGAGTATAAATGCTTAAAAAAACATTTTCGATTATTTCAAGTTAAAAAAATTGACTTATATCTTTTGTTAAAATAATTATAAAGTTTACCCTGGAACATCTATGACTAATTTTAAGACAAACGTATAAAAACATTATGGGGAAATTATAACCATTATAAAAAGGAAGAAAATATTATATGAATAGGAAACATGCCTAATATGGATACAAAAATTTTAATAAACGCTATTGATCCTGAAGAATGCAGAGTAGCAAAAGTTGCAGACGGATTATTGGAAGAATTCAATATAGAAACCGCCGCAAAAAAAATAACACAGGGTAATATATATAAAGGAACAATAGTAAGAATAGAGCCGAGCCTTCAGGCGGCATTTATAGAATACGGAGACGAAAGACATGGCTTTTTACAACTCGAAGAAATTCATCAGGATTATTTTGCAAATGCAGAGTCCCGCGAAAAAACAATCGATAAACTTTTAAAGCCCGGTCAAGAAATTATTGTTCAGATAGTAAAAGACAGAATTATGAAAAAAGGCGCTGCTCTTACCACATTTGTAAGCCTTGCCGGACGTTATACGGTTCTTATGCCGGGAAGCGCTAATCGCGCCATATCCCGCAAAATAGAAAGCGAAAAAGAGCGAGAACGTTTAAAAAATATCATAAATAATATAAAGCTCCCGAAAGATTTCGGGATAATTATAAGAACCGCTTCTATAAACTGCACAAAAACAAAGATAAATGAAGATGTTCGTTACCTTATGCGTATTTGGCGCGGCATTAAAGCAGGAATTAAAAAAAAAAAGACGCCCTGCCTTCTTTACGAAGAAAGCAACGTCGCTTTAAGAGCTATAAGAGATTCCTTTACGGACGACGTTTCGGAAATCCTTATAGACAATCCCGTTATTTTTGACGAAATAAAAATTTTTATCAATCTTATCTCTCCCAAACATAACAAAATTGTAAAATTATATGCCGGATTAAAACCCATATTTACCAAATATCAGCTTGAAGATCAGATAGCCTCCGTTTACAGAAATCTTGTAAAACTAAAATCCGGGGGTTCAATCGTAATCGGCCAGACAGAAGCGCTCGTGGCTATCGACGTAAACTCCGGCAAAGCGACTCGAAAACATTCCGTGGAAGAGACTGCGGCGCAGACAAATTTGGAAGCCGCTCAAGAAATAGCCAAACAGCTTAGAATAAGAGATTTGGGCGGACTAATAGTAATAGATTTTATAGACATGAGAGAAAAAAAGAATAAATCCGCATTAGAAAAAGAGATGAAAAAATGCCTTAAAAAAGATAAAGCAAAAACAAAAGTCGGAAATATCTCTATGTTCGGATTAATGGAAATGTCGAGACAAAGAATAAGACCTTCGATTGAATTCGGCAGCCTTGAAACATGCAAACATTGTAACGGAAAAGGGCTTGTCTCTTCAAAAGAAACATTAGGATTAAGCTTTTTAAGAAGGCTTAACTTAGATACCCTTAAAAAACGAAGCGGAGTCGTAAAATGCATTCTTCCGAAAAAAACGGCAGAGTATCTACTTAATAAAAAAAGAAAAGATATTATTGAGTTAGAGGATATAAGAAATATATCAATTAGCATCGAATGCGACGATACTATGAATTGCTCGGATTCTAAAATAATTTATGAAGAATTAAATGATGTTGAATAGATTTGACACGTAAAAATAAATAGAGTATCAAAATATCTTTTTAAGAACTTGGTTAAAGGTTAAAAATAAAGCTTTATAACCGCTAATCGTACAATCAAAACAAAAAAAAATTTATTAGGAGGCAAACTTTGTTTATAAATACAGCTTATGCAATGGGACAGGCTGGCGGAGGCGCCGCGGGATCCGGAGGAGGATTTACGGCTTTTATACCTCTCATACTTATGTTTGTAGTTTTTTATTTTCTTTTAATAAGACCGCAGCAGAAAAAAACAAAAGAACATAAAGAAATGATAAACGCTCTTCAAGCGGGCGATCAAATTATAACCGGCGGCGGAATTCACGGTAAAATTACCGCAATAGACCCATCTTTTGCCACCGTAGAAATCTCCGAAGGAGTAACCATAAAGATAAACAGAGGCAGCATTGCGGCTTTGATAAACGGAAATACCGGCGCTTTGCCTCCTAAAGATAAAAAAAAGAAAGGATAAAGGTATCTTAGATTGAATAGATTTTTATTAAGAACCGTTATTGTCTCCGCGGTTTTTTTGGCGGCTTTATTATATGTAATCCCAACCTTCAAAACCGGGTTATGGCCCTATAAAAAAATCAATCTCGGGTTAGACCTGCAAGGCGGAATGCACCTTGTTCTTTCCGTAGATACGGATAAAAGTTTGGAAAGCGCCTTGGAAAATGTATATAATCAAATAAGAGACGATCTTAGAGCCGAAAAAATATATCCTGCAAATATTAGTATAACGGACAACAAAAAAATATCTTTTAAAATCAGGGAAAAAAGCGAGAATTATAAAAAGCTTCAAGAATTTTTAGACGACAATTATAAGGATATGAGACTTCTTAATAAAAAAACCGAAAACGGATTTACCTATCTTAATATAAACTTTCCGGACAAAGAGGCTCAACATATAAAAAACATGGCGGTTCGTCAGGCGTTGGAGACAATAAGAAACAGAATAGATCAATTCGGAGTAAGCGAGCCGGATATACGCATGCAGGGCGAAAAAAACATTTTGATACAACTGCCCGGAGTAAAAGACGTCAAACGAGCAAAAAAGCTTATAGGAAAAACAGCGCTTTTGGAGTTTAAACTCCTTAACGAAACAGGCAATATAAATTCCGCATTAGCCGGAACAATATCTCCGGATTCGGAACTGTTATATCAGGTAAAAGAAAATCCCGATACCAATAGAGCCATCAAAACTCCTTACCTTGTTAAAAAAAGGGCTCTTCTTACGGGAGCGTCTCTTACCGACGCAAAAGTTCAAATAGATTCTCAATATAACGAACCTTACGTTTCCATAGATTTTGATAAAAAAGGCGGAAAAATATTTGCTAAAATCACCGAAGCAAACGTTGGAAAACGTCTTGCAATAGTATTAGATAATAAAATATATTCCGCGCCCGTAATTCAGGAAAAAATAGGCGGCGGAGCCGCAAGAATTACAGGCTCATTTACTACCGAAGACGCCAGCGATCTTGCTATAGCTCTTAGAGCCGGGGCGCTTCCCGCGCCGGTTAAAATAATAGAAGAAAGAACCGTAGGTCCGTCTTTAGGTTCGGATTCGATAAAACAAGGACTTTCCTCCGTATATATAGGAGGATTAATAGTAATAGCTTTTATGCTTATATACTATGTAGTCGCAGGTTTAGTGGCAAATATAGTTCTTATATTCAACATACTTTTAATAGCCGCCGGTCTCGCCGCTTTTGAAGCCACTCTAACATTGCCGGGCATAGCGGGCATCATACTTACCATAGGCATGGCGGTGGACGCCAACGTAATAATTTATGAAAGAATAAGAGAAGAGCTTGCAACCGGCAAGCCTCCCAGCGCGGCTTTAAAAGCGGGCTTTGACAGATCTTCGCTTACCATTTTAGACGCAAACGTTACCACGCTTATTGCGGCGTTAGTATTATTTCAATTCGGAACAGGTCCTGTTAAAGGATTTGCGGTAACTTTAAGTTTGGGGGTTTTGGCGAGTATGTTTACGGCGCTTATCCTTTCCAAACTCATATTCGAATACATGTTCATAAAACTTAAAATAAAAAAATTCAGCATAGGATAGTCAAATTTTTTGCCATTTTTATGCAACATAAAGGAAGGAAGCAATAAATGCGGTTTATAAAGCCGAATACAAATATTCGATTTATAGCAAAAAGAAAAATGGGCTTTGCGATCTCTTGTATAATGATACTGATCGGTCTATCCTCTTTAATTATAAAAGGAGGTCCAAAACTCGGGGTCGATTTTGCGGGCGGAACAATCATACAAATAAAATTTGAAAAAAGCATAACCGTCAAAGAAATAAATAAAACCCTTAAGGCTATAAATTTTGACAAACCTTCGATTCAGGAATTCGGAGATAAAAAGGATAACGAATTTTTAATAAGAACAAATGCCGAAATAACAGATGAAGAATTCGGAACAAACTTTCATAATTCCTTAAAAACCTTTTCAGATAATAAAGCCGAAATAAGACGAATAGAGGCGGTAGGTCCTCAAATAGGAAAAGAATTAAGAGAAAAAGCGCTTTTTGCAATATTTTATGCCATTCTGTTTATTACAATATACATTTCCGGTAGATTTGAATTAAAATGGATACTAAACGGAGTCGTAGCCGGAGCTTTAATGGGAACCGTTTACGGATTATCTATTTTTGAAACAGGCATACCGTTCCTTATAATTGCGGCGTTTATAATCAGCTTAATACTATTTTGGCTGCTGCGATTAAAATATGCGATGGGAGCTACGGTCGCCTTAATACACGACGTTCTTATAACAGTAGGCATATTTTCAATATTAGATAAAGAGTTTACCCTTCCAATAATTGCGGCTATTCTCACCATAATAGGTTATTCCCTTAACGATACCATAATAGTATTTGATAGAATAAGAGAAAATGTAAGAAAATCTCAAAAAGAAAGCCTCGAAAACATAATAAACAAAAGTATTAACGAAACATTAAGCCGAACAATTCTTACCTCCTTTACAACCCTGCTTGTTTTAACATCCTTATTTATATTCGGAGGCGGAATCATACACGATTTTGCTTTTGCTATGATTATCGGAGTGTTGGTAGGAACATACTCTTCCGTATTTGTGGCGAGTCCCATATTAATTATGTACGGCAAAAAATAAAAAGTTTGCCTTCTAACAGAAAAGCGGAGGGTCTGCAACCGGCCTCTCCGCTTTTTTATTTTTAACTATCTTTCGCTATTAAGAAAAATTTTATTGAGTTTATTTTTCCATGCGCCCTCTTCTACAAACTCCAATTCTATTTTTTTATATTCCTCTTTCACAACCCTGTTCCAGCCTTGTTGAATATTTCTATTATACATCCTTATAAGCTCCTTTTTATAATCCGTATCAAGTCCGCCTAACAGATGAGACCCTTTTGCCTCCGAAACATAAATTTTTTCAAATTTATTATCATTCCCGTTTTTTAAAGTTAAAATAAAATCCGGATAAAATTCCTCTTTTCGCCATGTTGTAAGAAAATAATTCTTTTTATTCGGCTTATTTCTATACTGCCAAAAAGTATTCTCTTTTTTATCAATATCATATATTACATCCTCTTCCAATCGGTTATAATCTTTCATAAATTCCGGTTTAAAAAGACTTTTGCTAACAAACGCCATATTTTTTTCTTTTCTAAAATAAAACTCCTTTGTTAATATTGTAGAATCAAATTTTACTACAAATCGAATTTCATCCTTTTTAAGCCTTGTTTCAAAAACCTCTCTTGCCAGTCTGTTTATTTCTCCTTCTTTGGAACCATAGCCCGCCAAAATTTTTCTTATATATTCCAGTAGATAAATCTGATGAGTCGCAATATCTTTATTTGTAAATTTTTCTTTTAAAATTTTTAACCACTTATTTACAACCTCGTTTGCAACCCACGGATTAGGAACAAAATCGCCTATATTTCGGACAAAAAAACTTTTTTTCCATTGCCTCGAAGTTTCAATCTCTTTATTTACCCTTTCTATTTCCAAAAAATCCTCTTTATCTACAGCCTCCTGTTTGGCAAATCTTAAAGCGGTAATATTTGTTTTATCGGCTTGTTTCGGCAAAACAACATCATTTAAACCGGAAAAATCTATTTTATCAAAATCAATATAAGGCAAAATATCCTTATTAAAATCTATTATTCTTATTTTATCTTTACATCTTTTATCTTTTACTACAAATGCCGGAAGAAAAAAATCTACTAAGCTTTTTTCAAAAATTTTGTTTCGTATAACCTGTTTCTCTTTTTTTCCCAAATCGCCGTCTATAAAAGGAGAGTTTATTCTATTTATCATATCTCCCATGCCGTCCAATTCAAAACCCTTTTTAATAGCGTTTAAAAGCTTTTTGGAAGATTGCCTAAAGGTAAGCACATAGCTTTCGTCAAGACTTTTTACCCTTGTTTTTCTTCCGTAAGGCTGACGCAATACCCTGCCCAATATCTGAGTTAAAGCGGTATAAGAACGGGAGCCGCCAAGAGTGGTTAAAATATAAGCAAAAGGGCAGTCCCAGCCCTCTTGAAGCGCCTGTTTTGTAATAATAAAACGTACAGGGCAAATATTCGATAAAAGATCAATCCCTTCAATCTCATTTTTAGAGCTTGTTTTTATAGCTATTTGATCTTTCGCAATACCTTTTTCCATAAGATAATCGGCAACGTCGTCCGAATGAATTTTTACGCCGTCCTTTGTTTTTGCGCTTGTCGCCTCAACCTGTATGAGACTTGTCGGGCGAATATATATGCCTGTTGTTTTTAAGTATAAATCAGCCTCTTTTTGAAGTTTATCCAACTCTTCAACCGTATAATCTATTATCCTTTTCCATTCGCCCTTATTCTTTTCTATAATATTAAGGTCAAGCTTAATCATCTCTTCGTCTGCAAGTTCTCTTCCGACAACCGAAAAAAGAATATTAGATTTTTCATGCGGAGTGGCGGAAAGTTCGCATATGCAGGCTGGGTTGCATTGGGAAACCGCTTTTTCGGCTATTTTAGATTTTGCTTTATGCCCTTCGTCTAAAATCATAAAGGGTTCCAATAGCTTTACTACATTACCGTAAGAGGTTTTTATTTGTATTCCCAACAGATCGCTTTTTTTGCTTTCCAAATCAAGATTAGGATAAAGATTATAAAGCCCCTCCTGTTTTACCTTATTTGTTTCTGCGGGAAAAAACTCCGGAAACGCTCCGTTGTCTTGAAAAAATTTCAAATCCTCCTTTTTAAGCTTATCTCTGGAAAAAGATTGTAGCATCATCATAAGAATAACCAAATTTTCTTTAACGTCTTGCGGAGAAAATTCATCCCTTTTTTTTTATTAAGACTCTTCCTCCGCTTATAAAGTCCAGTTCTTCCCTGTAAGGATGAGCGCGATTATCAAGCGCTTTAAAAGTTTGGCTAAAAATCTGCTCGCTCGGAACAACCCATAAAATAAGCCCTGTTTTTCTTTTCGCGACATATTTTTGAAAAAATTCTATAGATCTAATAGCAAGAATGGTTTTACCGCCTCCCGTAGGAATTTTCAAACAGAAATTCGGCGCCCATTTGCCGTGTCCGGTTTTTTTGCTATAATATTTGTTTTCGGAAATAATCGTTTCCCATACTTTTTTATTATAGTCTATAATGTCGGCTTGATATTCAATGGGAATAGCGTCAAACTTTTCCTTTTCCTCCTTAAGCTTATCAAAATACTTATCCATAGCTTTAACGCATCGTTTTTGATATTCTTTTAAAAATAGGGGCATTGGTTATTAATGTTCCTTTATATTCAATTCGGATATTTTAAAATTTCTTTACTCCGCTTATTGCTTGCCTCTACGCAAAAAAAGCATATCCTTTTATCATTATTCTTTTTTGCGATTATTTTTTTTAAATAACGGAATTTTTCTCTGTTTATAATTAAAATACAGGCGTTATTCTACATACCTGTAAATTGCATAAGGAATCTGAGCAAAATCTATATTAAATTCGGATAAACTCCATTCATCCAAAAAAGTAGCCAGGCTAAAAATAAGTTTTTTATTACGCGGAAACTTTGCGGCGATTTTTTCCGCAAAATCCAAATTTAAAGCAAGCTTTTTAAGCTTCTCCTTATTCGGCTCATACATTAAAAAAATCTCTATCCCTTTTGCGCTTCCTATGTAATAATTTTTTTTATCTATTTGGGAAATCTTTATTTTTTCTCCGGTAGCGGTAAAAAATACATATCCGGCAAGATCTTTGTAAGAGGGCAAATTTTTGCCTTCCAACATTTCGTCCATATCTATTGCCGCGCCCAAATTATAAAAAGAAAAGCCTCCGCCAAGCCCTTGTTTAAGTTTTTTATCCTTTGCGCCGGGGACTCCCTTTATAACCCTTCGAATACGCTCGGCGGTTATGTTATCCGCATAATCTTCGCATTCTATAAGAATAAAATTTCGGTTTCCGCCGTCTCTGGCGTTTAAATCCAAAACCGCATGAGCGGTTGTTCCGGAGCCTGCAAAGGAGTCGAGGATTATATCGTCTGAATTTGTCGCAATTCGTAATAAACTTTTAATAAGCCTTATAGGCTTTGGGGTTGAAAATATTTTTTTTTCAAAATTTTTTTGGAGTTCTTTAGTCGCTTCCGTAACTGTTCCTTTGTTATTTCCTTCATACCATGTGGTTTCAACCTCTCCTAACATTTTCTTTTCTTCATAAAACACTTTTAATTGCGGTCTTGATTTTCCATTTGTTCCGAAAATAATTCTATTATCGGAGAGTAATTTTTTAAATTTTTTTTCGTCTGTTCGCCAGCATCTTCCTGTAGGAGGTAAAAACTCTACGCCTGTTTGCGGATTTTTAATAATATAAGTTAAATTTTTTCTGATATTCGGAGCGTCAAAAGGATCAGCTTTCCAATTGCCTCTATCATCATTGTCGGGGTTAGAGTATCTTTTTTCATTAAGAGGTATAGGATAAAATGCAAAACTGGAAAGCCTAAACCAAACATCAAAATTTTCGTCTTTAAGCCTTCTATGTTCCTGTCTTCTTATTTTGGCATAAGTTAAAATATATTCATGATTTATACTAGGGGCTGTTGACATTTTCGGAATAACAGCTTGAAATACCATCGCGATTTTGTAAATTATTTTTTTTTACATATAAAAATAATAACGAGATTGCGATGGTTCGACTAATGCTCAATAATGAGAAATGGTCGAAGTTTAGGGATA
>JAFDMD010000095.1 GCA_019306185.1 Deltaproteobacteria bacterium | reverse complement strand
TTTCCGAGCTATAGCGACAAGATATGACAAATTGAAACGTAATTTCGAGGCTATGCTCGCTTTGGCTTGCGCTTTCCTTTGGCTACCTTTATGAATTGTCAACAGACCCTAATGATTGCGGAAAAAATATGTATTTTAAAAAAAAAATAGGACGCTTTAATCTTTTGAATAAAACTTTGCTCATTCCCGAAATGAGCAAGATGTTAACGCATCTTTGCGCGGCTTGTTTAAGAAGTTTCGGCATTAATGCAAAGGCGCTTGAAACCTGTAATGACACCGCTCTTGAACTCGGAAAAGAATATACTTCCGGTAAGGAATGTTATCCTTGCCAGATAACTATGGGGGATATCCTCTACTTTTTAAAAAAGGAGAAAAAAAGACTAAAGGAAAATTTCGATATAGAGCAATACCTTTATTTAATGCCGGAAACCGCCGGACCTTGCAGATTCGGAATGTATAACAAGTATCAACATATAGTTTTTAATTCTTTTCCTGAATTTGCTCGATTAAAAATAGTCTCTCTTTCCGCGAACGACGCCTATTCTTTTGACGGTATGATTAAGAAAAAAAAGGTTGCGGCAATAAGAAAAGCCGCTTTTATTGCTTTGGTCGCGGCAGATATATTAGATAGGCTTCTTATGAGGATAAGACCTTATGAAAAAAAGGCGGGAGATGCAGACCGATTTATTTCAAAAGCTCAAAATATTTTATCCGAAGCTTTTGAAAATCATGCGGCTTCCGGAAATTTTAATTTTATCTTTAAAAAATTGGAACAGATAGCGGCAAACGGAAAAAAGTTGATAGACCCTTCAATACCTCCGAAGCCTTTGGTAGGAATAGTAGGCGAAATATATTTGAGAAGCCATGAGCGTTCCAATCAAAATTTAATTAAAAATTTGGAAAAACAAGGGGCCGAAACGGTAAACGCTTCTATTGCCGAATGGGTCAATTTTACCTCTTATAAAGAATTAAAGAACGCCGAGCAGGAGGTTAGGTTGAATCTATCCTCGTTTAAAATAAAGCCGATAGCCGACAACATGAAAAATATATTAAAATACGGAAAAATCTTTTTTTATCAAAAGTATAAACAGAAGCGGATATATAATAGAGCGGTAAAATTTTTAAATATAGCTCAAGATCATAATGTAAAGGATTTTGATGATATTATAAAGGAAAGAAAACTTTTTACGCTGGATATAGGAACCGAAGCCTGTTTGAGTATTCCGGGCGCCTTATCATACGCGGAGCATGGTTTTAACGGAGTGGTAAATGTTTATCCGTTTACCTGTATGCCGAGCATTATAACTTCGGCTATAGTAAAGCCTTTGATGAGCAAGATGAGAATGCCTTATCTTGACGCTTCTTATGATTCCACATATCAGCCTTCTCGGGAAACTGCGATAAGAACCTTTATGTATCAGGTAAAGCGGCATTTTAAAAAGCAGGGCAGATGCGTTTTAAAGTAATGGGAAATCATATCGAAACGAGTAGAATTAGAAGGACGCCGTAAGCAATATATGTATAATTTTATTACCAAGGACTGTTTGGCAAGCGATAAAAAAGATTATACAAAAGGCGATTTGTAAGAGGATAGTAATCTCTTTGCTTAAAAAAAATCGCTATTTTGTTCCAGCTCGCTCATTTGATAATATTGGAAATCAAGAAACTCTTCCAACTCGGCCATTCGATCTTTGAAATGTTTAATATTTATTCTCCTCTCTTTATCAAAGATAACCTCCTTACTTTTATTTATCGGATAGCGAAAGGAAAATGAATTAGGATCTTCTCTGTTGAATTCTTGAATATATTTTCGAGCCGCTTCAAATGTTTTTTTATCATCTTTTGATTCTGGAGGCATAAGCTTAACGAATCTCTCCCATATGGCAATTAGATTGTGATTCAATTTTTTAAAATCCACTTCTTCTTGACTGAACTCCAGTATGCACTGTTTTAGGAAGAGTTCAATAAACTGTCTATATAAAAATATGGCGGGAAAAACAGTCAGATCTAATTGTTGAATTTGTTTATTTGCAATTGCATCGTCAATTAATTGGTCTGCCGCCATCTTATAGCCAGTGCAATACCCCCCCACTGCTGTATTATACCTCCCCATCCAATGTGAGCAAACTCATAAAAGCTTCCCCCCTCAACAAAAAGCTTCTTGTATTCAAGGGCAACGTTCATTTTAAAACCTTGTAAATGTATAATGAGCCTATAAAATAGGTATAGAAGAATATTTTTAAAATGGCTTTTTATGATATGGTGCCGAAGGCCGGACTTGAACCGGCACGAGCATAACCCACTACCCCCTCAAGATAGCGTGTCTACCAATTCCACCACTTCGGCACATATTCGGTTATTTTGTATTGTCTGTATCGGAGCTTTCAGCCGCCGGCTGTTTCGATTGAGCCGAAGTCGGCGTCTCCGTTTTAACATCTTTAGTCTGGGTAACCTTCGTCTTTTCAATAACGGACATCGCCTGCTTCTTTCCCGAAGTAGAGGTTAGTATTAAAGAGGTAACCATAAATATTATCGCCGCTATTGTAGTGGCTTTGGTTAAAAAAGTGGAGGCTCCTCCGCTGCCGAATAAGCTTGAGCTTGATCCGCCTCCGAAAAGGGAACCCATATTAGCTCCTTTCCCGGTTTGCAACAAAACTATTAATATCAGAGCCAAACAGACTATAACATGTATTATTGTTATTAATATAGACATTATTTATATTTTATAACTTCCGAAAAGGTTTTTGCATCAAGGCTAGCTCCACCTACAAGAGCGCCGTCTATATCCGGCATATTCATTATTTGTTTTATATTAGCCGGTTTTACGCTGCCTCCATACAGTATTCTTATTGATTCCGCAAGGCTTTTTCCAAATCGTTTTTCTATTTTTTCTCTTATAAATTTATGAGATTCCTGAGCCTGCTCATCCGTAGCCGTTTTGCCTGTGCCTATAGCCCATACAGGCTCGTAAGCTATTATCAGATTTTTCAAGTTGTCGGCAAAAAAGTCTTTTAATCCTGATTCTATTTGTTTGTCAAGTATTTTAAACGTATCGCCCGCATCTCTTTGAGATTCGGTTTCTCCTACGCATAAAATCGGAATTAATCCGGCATTGATTACGGCGTTTATTTTTTTATTTATATTATCGTCCGTTTCCTTAAAAATTTCTCTTCGTTCCGAATGCCCGACTATAACATAACTACATCCACAAGATAACAACATAGACGCGGATATTTCTCCGGTAAAAGCCCCTTCTTTCCGATGACAAATGTTTTGAGCGCCAAGTTTAATGTCGGAATTTTTTAAAATATTTCCTATAAGATATAAGGAGGCGAATGAAGGCGCAATCATTATATCGACATCTTTAACTCCGGTAGTCAATTCCAGCAAAGTTTTTGCGGTTTCTGCGGCTTGGCTGCAATCTTTATACATTTTCCAATTTCCGGCTATAAGGGGCGTCCTTTGATTCATTTTATACTCTCTTTCCCTATAATTTATTGTTTTATTAATATTTATATAGATAAAGCCTCTATATATGGTTTTCTATCTGTTATCTCTTTTATTCCCTTTAAGTATTCCGCTTGCCAGAGAAATACTTTTTTTCCCGAACGCTTCAATGCTATCTGCAAGTTCGTTAAGTTTCATTTTTTCGCGGTTATCTATCGCTCTTATTAAAACGGGCAAATTAACGCCGGATAAAACTTCGACGGTTCCTTCTTCTAAAAAGGAGTAGCTTATATTAGACGGAGTGCCTCCGAACATATCCGTTAAAATTAATACGCCTGCGCCTTGATCAACCTTTTTTATCCCGTCCTGTATTTTTTTTATTATTTTATCTGTAGGCTCATCCTCTATATTTATGGATAATGGCAGGAGAGCAGGCTGGCTTTTTTTCTTAATAAATTCCGCCGCCTCCATAAGAGCGTAGCTTAACTTTGCGTGGGCTGCTATTATTATTCCTATCATAGTGTGATCTATTTTTTTACTCCGAATATTTTTCATCCGCTTTTTTTATTATTGATAATATCTCTGCGCCGGTTTCGGCTTTCATAACCTTTTTTCTAAAATTTTCATTTTTTAAAATTTTAGAAATTTTTGCCAATAGCCTTAAATGTATTCCCGCAGAATTTTCAGACGTGAGTAGAAGGAAAAATATATTGGTAGGTCCGCCGTCTAAAGAATCAAAGTCAATCCCCTTTTTGCTGACTCCAAAGCTTAATACGGTATCGTCAATATTTTTTAATTTTGCATGAGGCAGGCCGACTCCGTTATCGTAGCCTGTGCTTCCAAGCTGTTCTCTTTCCATTAACGCTCTTACTAATATTTCATTATCTATTTTTAAAATTTTGGCGACCGGAGCCGCCAACTCTTCTAATGTTTCCTTTTTATTTCGAGCCGAAAGATTTGTTATAATCGCCTCTTTTTGTAAAAAATTTAATATTTTCATAATCTTTATTTGTTATATGTTTATAATTTCATTAAGGGGTTTTTCTCGCCGCTCTTGTCGAAGCAACTTGATAAAAATAGCATTCGTTAAAATGAAACGGTAAAAAAATTACTTGCCGCTATTTCGAGCGAAGCGAGAAATCCCTTAATTATTCCCTTTTAATTGGTCTAAAATCTACGTTTTATAACCATCCCTTTTTGGCGCGTTAAACTTTTATATTTTAGGCTGAATTAACCCGTAATTACCGTCGTTACGATGATAAACCACGTTCACCCTGTTTGTTTTTGCGTTGGTAAAAACTAAAAAATTGCTTCTTTCAATGTCAAGCTGCATAACCGCCTCTTCGGGGTGCATAGGCTTATAATCGATATTTTGAACCTTTATATCCTGTTCCGCTTTATCCTGTTTAACTATGTTTTCCGGTTGAGCTAACCATTTTTTTTTATTTTTTGTTCTTTTTGTTTTTATCTTCTCTTTATTTTTTTTAAGCTGTTTGTCAAGCTTATCTATAGCCGCGTCTATTGAAGAGTATATGTCGTTTGTCTCCTCTTTTGCATTTAATACAAGTCTATCTCCGGTTATGCTGATTTCGGCTATGTGCCGAAATTTTTCTACCGAAAGAACAGCTGTTGCATCCCCCGGATTATCTAATAATTTATCTAACTTTTCTAATTTTTCCGCAATATGCCTCTTTATATTTTCCGATGCGTCAATATTCTTAAATGTTATAGTTAGCTGCATAATTCTCTCCTTTTTTTAAGAGTTATAATAATTATCCGCTATATTCTTTTCTCGCGGAAGCCGGTAGTATATTCATTTTATTGCGATATTTAGAAACCGTTCTTCTTGCAATTTTTACGCCCGTATCATTTAATATTTTCGTAATCTTTCCGTCGTCATAAGGCGATTTAACAGGTTCTTTTTTTATTATACTTTTTATTTTTTCCATAATAGCAGCGGAGGTTGTCAAAGCGCCTCCGATAGTTTTGACGGGATTCGTAAAAAAGTATTTTAACTCGAAAATTCCGTTGCTACAATGCAGATATTTGCCGGAAACAGTTCTGCTAACCGTGGATTTGTGCATTCCTATATCGTCTGCCACATCTGATAGGTTTAAAGGTTTTAACAGATCGTATCCTTTTTCAAAAAAATTTTTCTGAAATTTAATAATGCTTTCCGCAACCTTACATATGGTGGTTTTTCGTTTATGTATGCTCTGAGCAATTTGTATTGCGGCTTCCCTCTTTTTTTTTATGTAATCTTCGGTTTCGCCGTCCATTTTTTTATATCCGTAAACTTTCTTTTTGTAAAAATTGCTTAAACGCAGCTTCGGAAGCCCGTCTTCATTATAAAAAGGAATAAATTTACCGTCTATTTTGCGAACATATATATCCGGGATTATATATCGAACGGGCAAAGAATCTTCGAACGCTCTGCCGGGGTAAGGTTCAAGGCTTTTTATAATGTTTGCCGCCAATATAATATGTTTTATCGGCAGTTTTAAACTTTTGCTTATTGCCGTAAAATTTTTTCTTTGAAGTTCCTTTATATGTTTTTTTATTATACAAAGAGCGATTGCGTCCGATATGCCAAGCGCTTCCGCCTGTATCAAAAGGGTTTCCCGCAAATTTCTTGCGCAGACTCCGGGCGGATTAAAGGCTTGAAGAAGAGCAAGTATCTCTTTTGCCTTTTTTTCCTCTGCATTGGCAATTTCTGCAATTCTGTTTATGTCTGTTTGCAAGTATCCGTTTCGGTCAAGATTTCCGATTATTATTTTCCCTATATTCAGTCCTTGAATATCTTCCGCAGGCAAAGATATTCCGAGCTGCCAATAAAGATGCTCGGATAAGGTTTTTCTGTTTGGCAAATAGCTCTCTTCGTTTTTAAGATGCGGATTTTGCTCCGGCGAAGCGTCTATTTTTCCCGGAGTATTGAATTCGGATATATAATTGCTCCAATCTATAATATCGTCTAATCTCTCTTCAAGCGTAACTTCTGTTGTTTCATCTTTAACCTTATCCGCGTCGACTTCTAAAAATTCGGCGTCCTCTTCAAGCATAGGATTCGTTTCGACCTCGGCTCTTACAAGAGTTTCTAATTCTAATCTCGGAACCTGTAAAAATTTAAGGGCAAACTGAAGTTGCTTGCTTAAAATTAACTGCCGCTTTAATGCGGTTTCCGATTTTATATTAAGATTTAATTCCATGTTATAACCTGAATTTATCTCCCAAATATATTGTCCGCGCTATTTCGCTTGATACAATATCTTGGGGCGAACCGGATATAATGGTTTTGCCTTCGTGGATAATATACGCTTTATCGCAAACTTCGAGGGTTTCTCGGACGTTATGATCCGACACCAAAACTCCTATATCCTTTTTCACAAGATGTTTTATTATATTTTTTATATCCGAAACTGCAAGCGGATCAATTCCGGCAAAAGGTTCGTCAAGCAATATAAAGGAAGGGGAAAGCGCTAATGTTCTGGCAATTTCAAGTCTTCTTTTTTCTCCGCCGGATAATACCCCCGCATTTCTATCCGCAAGTTCTTTTATGCCGAGCTCTTCCAAAAGTTCTACGGCAATATCTTTTTGCTTTGTCTTGGTCATATCCGAAGCTTCCAATACTATCAGTATGTTTTCCATAACCGTTAGTTTTTTAAATAGAGAAGTCTCCTGCGGAAGATACCCTACCCCTTTTCTTGCTCTTATATACATAGGATAATCGGTAATATCTTCCTCCTGATAAAACACTTTTCCGCTATCCGGTTTTATAAGTCCTACGGCTATATAAAAAGTGGTGGTTTTGCCGGCGCCGTTTGGGCCAAGCAAGCCTGCTACAGAGCCTTTTTTAACGGACAAGCTTATATTATCCACTGCTCTTTTTTTATTATAGGATTTAACTAATTTATCTAATACTAATTTTGACATTTTTTTAATGCTTAAAACTTCTTTGTCCCGTAAAAACCATAGTTACCCCGGCTTTATTGCATTCTTCTATAACCTGCCGGTCATTTTCCGCTCCGCCCGGCTGTATAACCGATGAAATTTTCTCTTTTATTCCTACTTTTACTCCGTCCGTAAAAGGAAAAAAAGCGTCGCTTACCATTGCCGCATCTTTTAAGCCTCCGTTTTCCGCTTCAACCCGTTTTTTTATCTCCTCTTTTTTATCATAATTTTCCAATTCATTATATGAAATTTTATAGTTCTGATAGCAATATTTATCCGCAAGCTTTTTATATGCCTTATCTCTTGCTATTTCCGCTACTCCCACTCTGTCTTGCTCGCCTGTTCCGATTCCTACGGTTGTAAGATTTTTTACATATATTACGGAATTGGAAGCAATCCCCGCTTCTACCAACCAACCGAAAAGCATATCCGCCGCCTCTTTTTTTGTCGGCTTTCTTTTTATGGCATATGTTTTCCCTTTATATTCGGTTTTCGCAGGTTTTAATTTATTTATCGAGCGTATATTCGGAGTAAATGGGATTTGCGCTATGATTCCGCCGTCTATTAAGCTTTTAAAATCAATATATGGCTTTCCTATAAAATTTTCCAAATCCGCTATGTTTTTTATTTTTATTATTCTTAAATTTTTTCTTGAGGCAAGTATCTCAAAGCTTCCCTCTTCAAATTCCGGCGCCGCTACAACCTCCGCATACTGTTCGGCTATAAGTTGCGCCGTAATTTTATCAACGGCTCTGTTTAGAGCTATACAACCTCCGAAAGCGGCAATTCTATCCGCCATATAAGCTTTTTGATAAGCTTCGGATAGCGTTTTGTCCTGAGCCGCGCCGCACGGGTTATTATGTTTTACTATTACTGCGCAAGGCTTATCATGAAGGTATCTTAATATGTTAAGAGCATTATCCGCATCCGTAAGATTAGTTTTGCCCGGATGTTTGCCAGATTGTAGCAGCCGAACGTCCGAAACAAGATATTTTCCGAATGCTATTGTCTCGGCGTTTGATAATATAAGATTTCCGTTAACCGGTTTATATAGCGCCGCGGGCTGTCCCGGATTTTCTCCGTAACGAAGCCCTTTTGAAACCCCGTCTATTTTCCATGCAACTTTATCATAGTATAAAGTTTGTTTTTTGCCGCTATTTACAAAACTAATCTCCATCTGCTGCGGAAAATGTTCCTCTGATATTGTTTTATACATTTTTTTTATGTTAGTCGGCATTTATACTCTTTCTTCCCCTCATTTTGAACAAAACGAGAAATCCCTTTAGTATTTTTATAATCATACTCTATCACACAAATCGTAATCGAGACAATATAATTACTTCATCAAGTAGCATTTTTCGAGTTCCGCATATTTTTTCGAGCTTAAAAATTCGGCAATTATTTTATCATAATACGCCGTATGCTTAAAAGCTTTTACCGCTGATTGAAATCTTAACTTTAAAGAAATTTTCCCGCTATTTTTTATTAACTCGGAAATTATAACTTTATAATCCAAAGGGTCCGTTACGGAAAGCGCTCTTATATAATTTTTTGCGGATGCTCTTATCATAGACGGCCCGCCTATATCTATATTTGTCCGCGCAAGCTCCGGCGTAATATCTTTTTTAGATATTACCCGCTCAAAAGGATAAAGATTGCATACAGCCATATCTATAATTAAAGAATTGGTTCTTTTTATATCCCGTTGATGCTCCTCGTTATAGGTTTCCGAAAGCAGACCGAGATATATTTTAAAATCAAGAGTTTTAACAAGTCCGCCCTGCATTTCCGGCTGCTTTGTATAATCGGATGCTTTAATCAGATATTTTTTGGTATTTTTTCCGATGATTTTTTCTATGGCTTTATAGGTTCCGCCGGTAGAAACTATTTTAATGTTCGGATTGATTTTAATCAGAGAAGGAATAAAAGCGTCAAGTCCGGTTTTATCAAAAACGCTTACAAGTATATTTTTTATTTCTACAAAATCATCGCACTCGGTTACTATATTAAAAGCCATTTTTTATTTTTTTCCTTCATGTTCAAGTAAAAATCGCTCGAAAAACAAACGCATAAAAGAGTCTCTTTCTTCGGCTATTCTTCTGCCTTCTTTGGTAAACATTTTATCTTTTATTTTGGAAAGCTTTATATTGAATTCTCTATATCCGGTATCCTCTTTGGAATATGAAACCGTTTTATCAATATCCGTTACATCGTTATGAAGCGACGCTCCTATTTCTCCGGCAAAAAGAAAAGCCCGCGCTACTCCTATGGCTCCTATGGAATCTAATTTATCCGCGTCAAAAAGTATTTTCGCCTCTAATGTATTAGGAATGTTTTTTCCTCTGAATCTATGAGATTTTATGCATCGGATTATATTGTTTTTTCTGTTTTCATCAATAGAAAGCTTATTTATAAAAGGTTCGGCAAGCGTAGCGCTTTTTGCCGCATGACATATCGCCCCTTTGGTTTCGTCCTGATATTTTCTGCCTATATCATGAAGATATGCCGCGCAAATCAGTATTTCAATATCGGCGTCCGGTTCGGTTTTTGCTATTTTTTTACACATTGCGACAACTCTTAAAGTATGCCGCCAGTTGTGGCTTGTTTTTGCCTCTTTAAAAAAATGCTCCGCGTCCGCTTTTATCTGTTCGGTAATATTCATAAATTTATATTTGTTGCCAGCGTATGTCATTTTCGTTTTTTCAATTAAGAGATTTCTCCTCGCTGCGCTCGTTGAAATGACAATCTGAAATAATAGCCGTTCAAATTATAAAAACAATATTTCTCGTCATTTCGCCCGAAGGAAAAAATTCCTTTATTGTTTTTTATGTTGATATTCTGTTTTCGGCTTCTTTATATTTTCTAATTTAATATCATTGAAATATCAACCTGTTTTTATCCGATTGCAGACTGTCGCGAAAAAAGGGATATAATGGACGGGCGTTTATTAAGATTTAGACGCGAAAACTATAGATAGATTTCAATAAAATGATTTAAAAAGACTTGTTGGATTGAGTAATAAGCGTATGCTGATTTAAATCAATTTATAGCGCTCCCAAAAGTCAAGACAATGAAAATGGAATATTTGTTGTATGCTCGTCAAGCGACTTGTTTTAAAGATTTTACGCCATAATATATTTCATCGGGTCTAATATA
>JAFDMD010000094.1 GCA_019306185.1 Deltaproteobacteria bacterium | reverse complement strand
ATACCGAGAAAAAGTAATTCAACTATCGGGAACAAAGATATGGATTGGCATTTATATAAATATAGACATCTTGTGGAAAATATTTTTGCAAGGCTGAAACATTTCCGAGCTATAACGACAAGGTATGACAAATTGAAACGTAATTTCGAGGCTATGCTCGCTTTGGCTTGCGCTTTCCTTTGGCTACCTTTATGAATTGTCAACAGACCCTAATGTATTTTAAGGATTAAAAATTTTTTCAACGCCGCAAACGGGCAAATTGCAAAGTTAAACGGCAGACTTTAACATGCAACAGGCAATCTTATATAAAGGTTTCCCCTCTTTATCATACTCTATATTATCCGGCTGAACGATTTTATTTATTACGCAGCCTTCCGGTATTGAGAGATTAAAAAGGTCTTCCTCATTTATTTTATTATTTTTTACCAAACTGTTGTTTTTATCGAAATAAAGCCCATTTATAGGGAAATCTTCGCATAAAGGGCATCTGTAAACTCTTCCGTTGGGAAATATAAAATAATTATCCGCCAATAATCCAGCGCATTCAAAAGGCTCTCCGGTTTCAAGATATACCTTCGGATATATTACGTTTATTCCGAGTTCCGATATTTTTTTTGCAATATTCGGAATAACGTTAAACCAGTCTTTATTATTTACCTGAAATTTATCGACGCTTGTTGCGGATTTGCCTCTTATTCCTATAACCTGTATAAAAAATTTATCCGGCTTTATATTATTTAAAATAGCAGGCATATTTTTAATATCTTCTATATTATAAGAGGATACGGTATATATTACGCTTGTTTTAAAGCCTTTTGCCAGCGCTTTTTTTATTCCGGCAATAGCTTTGTGGTAAGAGCCTTTGCCTCTTATTGTATCGTTTAACTTTGCTGTCGAGCCGTCTATGCTAAAACTAAAATAATCTACCTGCTCCGGAGTCGTTTTTGAAAGTATATCGAAAAAAAGATAACCGTTTGTATCTATGGTTATTGATTCGTAATTTAATTTTTTCGCCTCTTTTATCGCCTCAGGAAGATCGGGATGCAGCGTTGGTTCCCCTCCCAAAAATATAAGATTTTTTTTTCTCTGCTCTTGTTTTGCAAATATATTAAGCCATAATTTTATTTTTTCTATAGATAACTTCCCTTTGCCGTGTTCCTTTTTATTTATATAACAATGAGCGCATTTAAGGTTGCAGTCCGTTAATATATGAAAAAATATATTAGAAGCGTTTTTTGAAAATGATACTGTTTTTTTCATTTTTTCTCCGGTTATAATGAAGCGCCAAAACGAATTTTGAAAGATATTGAAAATTGATTTGCTTAATAGAAGTTTTTTATTGCGGAAATATTTCAAAATGCTCGCAGTGAATAGGGCGAATTATATTGAAATCTCGTTTATCTACCGTTAAAATTTGCCTGATATTCAAACGTTCCGCTATAGCCGTAATAGAAGCATCTACAAAATCTAATTTTAAATCCGAATATTTGCTCAACAATTCATATACTCTACGAATATCGTTCTGAATAATATTTTCAAATTTGATAGGGGAGTTATCAAGCGTAGATATAAATTGTCGCATTTTGTTATGCCCTAATCTTTTTTTCAAAAGATGTGTAAGCTCTACCAATACAAGAGTAGGCAATATTAAATCGTTTTTCGGTAAAGTCGGTAATAATTCCGTAACATTTTTATGATCTTCATCTCTTTTATCAAGCGCGGCATACAAAAATCCGGTATCGATTATAAAAGCCATTTTTATTTTTTCCCATACTTTTTTAAGATGGATTCAGATACGACGGATTTAATATTTTTAGAGCCATTTTTATCGCCGGAATCAAACATTCCCGCTATTGACATAAGAAAACTTATTCCGTTATTTTCAGAAGGTTTATCAACCGAATCTTCCTTAATAAGCTCTTGTTCAATAGTCCTTTGTTCCGTCGATGTTTTTTTTGTGCCGAATTTTTCAATGTTATCTGTAAAATTAATTTTTTTTAACTTTTTATAATAATGGTCATGGCATTTTGTCCATAACTCATTATTTTTATTCCATTGTTTATGCTCCATTTCTTCTTCGGGACGCATATTGGCAGGTTTTCCCAAATCATTCGTATATTTTTTCTCAATGTTTATATTTTGAGCGTCAAGCTGCTCCATTTTAACAAAAATACCCAAAACAGCCTTATCTTCAAAAAAATCATAACACTTACTCCGTTGAGACGGATATTTAGTTATTAAAAAATGAAAATCAATTGTGGGGCTTTTAGCCGCCCTGTTGAGCGTATTTAGATATGACATAAAAACGCCTCCTAAATTATCATATTTTCATCGGATGTTATATCCCATTCTTCCAAATCGGGGTCATGTTCGTAAGGTGTGATAAACTCTTCCAAAGAATGCGCATAAGATCGCAATTCATTATCATAAATAAACGGCGAGTGGGTAACCGCTATTAATCCGTTACATCTTTTTAGAATATCCGGTAAAAATTGTTTCTGCCAAGGCACCGAAAGCGATAATTCCGGTTCGTCAATAATAAGAAAAAAGCCGGATTTGCCAGATAGGTAAAGATGAGAAAATAAGGACACAATCTGTTTTTCTCCTGACGATAAAGCTTTAAGAGGCAGATCCGGCACGTCTGCTTGTATAAGAATATCTTGAATTACAATATTAAAATTCCGGTCATCATATATAAATTGTTTGTCGGATAAATACCCTTGATTACAAATTTTTACAAATTCTCGTATATCGCTCTCATCATCTTGCTGCTTTTGATACAGCTTCGCCAATTTTGTAAGAAAGTGGGCTATAACTTTATTATTGTCGTTAATTGTTTTTGATTCATTTATTTCGGAAATAATTTCATTTAGAAGTTCCTGATCCCGTTTAGGTAGAATATCTTCCGGAATTCTTTTGAATATATCGGTAAGTAGAAGATCGTTAATCTCGTTAAATTTATCAATATCTACGGATTTATAAACCCCCTTAATAACATCTCTAAGGTAGTCTCCTGTTAAAGCGCTCAAATCTTTTCGTATTGTTTCTTTCATCTCTATCATTTTACGAGCAATAGTTTTTTCCACATCTTCCATTCCGAATTCTACCAACTCGGTATATTCCGTATTTTTACGCCTTCTTGGATATTCTTCAATATCTCTTCTTATCCTCTTCCTTAATTTAGGCAAAATAATATCCAAATCCTGTTCAATTCTTCGATAAGTAGGAAGATATATTACGCTATTTCCTATTTTGGTTTTGACCGATTCTATATCTTCTTTTAATTCTTTGGAAATCGAATTGCTAAATCTTATATTTTCAATCTCTCGTCTTAATATAGTAAGAGGAACGCCCAAATCTTCTGCAATCAGCTTTATTATCTTCTTATCACTATATTTTTTCTTAACTAATTCTGCAACTTTTTTATATATTGACATAGGCAAGCGACGTCTATATCTTTCATTAATAAAATTTTGTTTTCTCGCAAGCTTCTTTATGTCATTTTTACTTAAATGATACTTTGTTGATTCTATCTCCGCAGAAACGCTTTTAAATTTATACTCAAGTATTCTTGACCATTGCATAGTTAAGAAAAAATAAATAAAATTGGCTACGGTGCTTTTCCCCATGCCATTTTCTCCGACCAACACCAATTTATTATCGGTAATCGGAATATCTATTGTGCGGATATTATGCAATCCCTCAATACAAAAACGAGTCAATTTTCCTTGCATTGCCATACATCCTTTCAAATAATTTTATATTTTTAGATAAAAAACCTTTTCCCTTTATATCCATGTTGTTTTGTTACTCGGTTACTTTATTCGTATTATAATTCAAACAGTTTAAACGCAAGAATTATTACCCGCGCCAATATCAAATTTTACCGGATATATGCCGTCAAAACATGCCTTGCAAAAAAAATTCTCCGGTTCCTTTATGCCGGTAGCCTCTAATAATCCGGCAATACTTAAATATGCAATGGAATCTATTTTAAAAAATTCTTTCATTTCATCAATGGTTTTATTCGCTGCAAAAAGCTCTTTTTTATCCGAAAAGTCTATCCCGTAAGGGCAAGGATATTTATGAGCAGGGCTTGCTATTTTTAAATGAATCTTTTTTACGCCGGCTTTTCTTAAAATTTTTGTCGTCATTTTTATAGTGGATCCGCGAACAAGAGAATCGTCAACTATTGCTATCTCCTTGTTTTTTAATATTTCTTTAGCCGGATTTAATTTTATCTTTATGCCGATTTCTCGCATTATCTGCTCCGGCTGTATAAAGGTTCTGCCTATGTATTGATTTTTAATCATTGCAAGCTCAAAAGGTATGTCCGTAGCTTGAGAATAGCCGAGAGCGGCGTAGTTTCCGGAGTCCGGCAGAGGAATAACCATGTCCGCTTTTGCGGACGATTCCGCCGCAAGCTTTTCTCCGAATTTTTTTCGGACGTTATAAACGGTTTTATCAAATATTATGCTGTCCGGTCTGGCGAAATATATGTATTCGAATATACAAAAACTTTTTTTACGCTTTTTATTTTTTACGCTTTTTATTTTATTCTTATTAACAATAAGTATTTCTCCGGGATCAAGTTCCTTTACAAGTCGAGCGCCGTTTATATCTAACGCGCAGGTTTCGGAAGCAAAAATATAATTTTTTTCGGTTTTTCCCAAACAAAGGGGCCTAAAACCGTTACAATCTTTTATTGCGGCTATTTTTCCTTTATTTGTAAGTATTATTATGGAAAAAGCCCCCTTTATGATATTTGCGCTTTTTTTTATAGCCTCTTCAAACCCGTATTTTAAGTTTTTTATCAAAAGTTTTAAAAAAACTTCGCTATCCGAGGTTGTTTCAAACTTAATCCCCTCTTTTATAAGCCTTTTTTTTAAGACGCCGGCATTTACTATATTGCCGTTATGAGCCGCGGCAAATGTTTGATCTTTATAATGGGCTATAATCGGCTGGGCGTTTGAAAGGGTTGTATTTCCGGTAGTGGAATATCGAACATGACCTATCGCGCTTGCGCCGGATATTTTATACGTTTTTTGTATATCAAAAACGTCGGCTACAAGCCCTAATCCTTTATATACATTTATCTCGTTATTATAAGCGGAGGCAATTCCGGCGCTCTCTTCGCCTCTATGCTGAAGAGCGTATAACCCGAGATATGTATTTTTAACGGCGTTCGGGTTCCCGGAAATCCCGAATATTCCGCAATGCTCGCGTATCATTTTAATAGAATAAGTTTTTTAACCATTGGATAAATATATCTGCAATTTCTGTTTTAGGTTGTAAAGCATGCGCCGTTATAGACTGCCCTAAAGGCTTGCCAGGCTCGTTTTGCCATGCAAGATATGTATGAATCATAGCTTTACTTTTATGAACATTTTTAAAAGCCGCAACGCCTTTGTTTATAACCGCTTCTATACATTCGGCAGCCGCTTGAAGCCCCTTTTTATCTGCCATTGTTATTAAAAAATCTTCTAAAAGCCCGTCATTTAAATTGTCCGGCATTATCCAAATCCCAATTTTAGGTTTGCCTTTATTATCCTGTAAAATAGAACCGTTAGGATTCGGATTTTTGGAAAAACTGTATTTATGATCGCTGATTTTGTCTTTAATTTGCTGCAATCTGTTATTTACACCTTTGGAATCCGCATCAATTATTACTCCGATAGTTTCGGGTGGATCCGGCTTAACGATTAAAGCGTTTAACCGTTTAAGAATTCCGTCGTCATTTTCGCATTGATAAATACCGAAAACTTCCTTTAAAGCGTAATATTCGCAAAGAGCCAAAACCACATGGCAGTCATCTTTTCCTTCTACAAGCAAAACTTTTTTGCCTTGATTTTTACAAATATCCGCCATTATCGAACCTCAATATCGGTTTCTATAGCATCCGAAAGCATATCTTGCGTATAATTAACAATTTTTGCTCCGGTTTCGGAGGCTGCTTCCAACCTATAAAAAGAGGCGTCCTCTTTTTTATCTTTCCAAACTTCATAAAAGCCTTTTATACAGTCTCTGTTATGAGTGGTAGCTATAACCTGAACATTTAATTCATAAGATAGTTTTAATATAATATTCCATAGTTTAGGATGAATTGTCCAATGGAGTCCGTTCTCGAATTCGTCTATTAATAAAAGTCCGTCTTTGGCATTTACCAAAGCCAAAATAATATGAAAAAGACGGGGCAAACCGTCTCCCATTGTTTTTAAAGGTATTCTTTCTTTTATGCCTTTATAACGGACAATAGGTATCCGTTTGTTTTTTCTACTGTTAAATCTATCATTGGAAACATCGCCGATAAGAGCGACCGCCAATATATTAGGATCAATAATTTTTAAAGCGGAAACTATCTCCTGTTCCAAATCGGTTAGATTGATATTATCCCATAAAGCCGAGATATTGGAATCGTTGATCTGCCGGGTAGGAACTACTTGAAAATTGATATGATTAAATTCTCTTTTCCTCATAGAAGAACTATATCTATTATATTCTAATGGAATATAATAAAGCCTCTTTTCTCCCTGCTTAACTTCTAATGCGGTTTGGATATCTATAAAATCATCTTCTATGGATTCTTGCTCCACCGGAGTTCGAATTCTTCTTCCTTCTTCATCTTCGGTTATATGAAAGGCTCTATGGCGTATTTTAAGAAGATCGGCTTCGCTATCGCAGGGTCCTATTTCAATAGCTTTTCCGTTAATATCCGGCAACATATATCCGTTAAAAAGATAACCTAACGGCGCGGAAATTTTTCGGATCGAATTTTTACGTTTTTCGGCAAGCAAACTTTCCCAGTCTTCATCTCTTGATAAAACTATCTTATATAAATCGACGCTATTTCCTTTGGCTGCATATATCTGCAAGGCTTCAAGCAGGCAGCTTTTACCTGAATTATTTTTGCCTACAAATAGATTTACCCTGCTTAATTTATCTATTTTTAATTCTTTAAATATGCGAAAATTACGAATTATCAAAGAATTTATCATTTTTTCCCCTGCTTATATTATTAGTTAAAAAATTTACTTTGCTTTGTTCCTTGAGGTTAATAACGCTTTCGGTCATTTTGAGAAAAGCGAGTAAGCCTTTTATTATTTCCGATAATACGGCTTTTTACTACCCGTTTATTTTTTTAAGCAGCCACGCCATGTTTTCCCCAAGCGTTTTTACGGTTAAAATGCCTTCTTCGTCCTTTTCAACTTCTCCTTTGGCAAATCCGTAAGCAAAGTTCCAATAAATAGAACATGGTATAATCATTTGTTGAAGGGCAAAAAGATGATTGATTGTATTAAAAGCGTCAACGGCTCCGCCTCTTCTTGCGGCAATTACAGCGGCTCCTACTTTTCGCTTTAAAAGATAATCGTTTGCTCTGCTTACAAGCCCTATGCGATCTATAAGCATTTTCATTTCCGCGCTTACGCTGCCGAAATATGTGGGCGAACCAAGTATAATTCCGTCGGCTTGGATCATTTTTTCCATATATTGGTTTAAATTATCCTTTTTTACAGCGCATTTCTTATCCTTATTTTTAAAACATTTCAAACAGCCCAAACAGCCTTGCAGTTTACCTCCGCTAATCCATATGGCTTCGGTTTCAATATTTTCTTTATGCAGTTGGTCAAATACATGATTTATAAGCCTGCTTGTATTTCCGTCTTTTCTGGGGCTTCCGTTAAATGCTACTACTTTCATTTTTTTCTCCTATTTTGTTTTTATTTAAAAAAAAATCACAGAAAAATTTTTAAAGAGCGATTATATAATCTGATTTATTCTACTGTCTTTACAGGTTATAGAATTGAATTAATATATGCTTACAACCGTTTTATGTCAAATATTTTTGACTACATATAGCCGGAACGTTTATATAGAAAATTCTTGTTTTTTAAGGCGTTTTTATTTTTTAAAATTAAGTTGTTTGACTTTAAATATCGGTAATTATATAGGCTGATTTCGTTCTATCATAAAATCTTTTTAAAATAATCAGTAAAACTAAAAATGCTTTTATTATTATATTCATCAATAATTATAAGGAGATAAAATGCCGGAATTGGCTTATTTAAACGGTAAAGTTTTGGCTATACAAGACGCTTTTGTTCCTATCGAAGATAGAGGGTATCAATTCGGAGACGCCGTTTACGAGGTTATACCAAGTTATAACGGCAAAATGTTTAAAGATAAAGAGCATATAAAAAGAATGGTTTACTCTCTTAAACAATTAAGGTTTCCGGAGGTTTCGGAAGAATATCTTTATAATGAATTGAATCTTTTTTTTAACAAAGCAAAATTAAAAAGAGCGTCCGTTTATATGCAGGTTTCAAGAGGAGTATATAAAAGGAAACATTCTTTGCCCGATATGGAAAACACAAGCGTCCAGTTTGTAATGACTATAAGAGATATAACAAAAGAGGATGTTGCAACCGCAAAAAAAAAAAAAAAAGGAATATCTGTTATTACTGTAAAAGACTCAAGATGGGGACGCTGCGATATTAAAACGGTTCAGCTTCTCGCAAACTCTTTGGCAAAACAAACCGCTTTGGACGCCGGAGTAGAAGACGCCGTTTTTATTTCCGAGGATGGTATTGTTCGGGAAGCTTCCAGCGCAAATATGTTTATTGTGAAAAACGGGATTATTTTTACTCATCCGGAAACTTTTAATATTTTAAGCGGGGTTACCCGTTCCGAAATTATAAACATAATTAAGGAAAAAAAACTAACTTTAAACGAAGACTTTTATACCGCCGAAAAACTTATAAATGCGGAGGAAGCTTTTTTAACCGGAAGCATTACGGAGGTGATGCCCGTAATTTTTGCAAACGGCAACAGAATCGGAACCGGCGAACCCGGTAAAATTACAAAAGATATTTATGCTTCGCTTTGTAAAAGGATGACTGCTCCGATCGAGTAAATTTAGACATACTGTTTACTTGTTATTTCTATAAACGCAGCGAAGAAAAATTTCATAATTAGTCGACGCCGAAAAAACATATTATATATTGAAGTTATTGCAAATTTTATAAAAAACAAGGCAAGATATTTGCAAGAAATTAATACTGATTTTAATATTTGATTGGAAAATTTAAAAAAAATCCTCATTATTAAAAAAAAAATTGTAATCGCAAAAAGATTTGCACAAAGAAACAAAGGATAAAATCAGAAGGCAATAATTAAGGGGTTTCTTGCCGCTCTTGACATTACGGGGACTTTTTTTTGTCTGTTATTTTAACATAAGTTATTTTTGCTTGTCATTTCGACGAGCAAAGCGAGGAGAAATCCCTTAATAAAAAGCGATAAATAATAGATACCGGCAAAACCGTTTACCTTTAAAATGCAAATTTTTCAACATCGACTAAATAGCTTTTTAGAATTCATTCCTACAGCGCTTAATATAGCATTTATTTTATCGCCCGGTATGCCTTTTAATCTATTTTTGTCTAAACAATGCCCTTGTTTTAAATCTCATATGCCGGAATCTATTATAGCGCGTCCAAGAGTTAAAACATTAAAAACTAATTTTTGAAGGGGTTATATCTTAACTCTCATTATCCTTTAAATCCCGGAATTAGAAACTAAAACACCATACAAAAGCCATAACTCCCTTAACGCTTGCGTCTTTAAATCCCAGAATTGGAAACTAAAACGCTGTAATGGATAACCACTTACGTCGAGCATTCAAACTTTAAATCCCAGAATTGAAAACTAAAACCGCGAAGTCATACGCGCTTGCAGTTTCGCAATCTTACTTTAAATCCCAGAATTGGAAACTAAAACTATAAGCTTTTCGGGCGATACAATCTCATTTTTTAACTTTAAATCCCAGAATTGGAAACTAAAACGGGGATATTTCGGTAAAGGATTAAGGCCTGAAAATCTTTAAATCCCAGAATTGGAAACTAAAACGAAGAGTTGGAGCGCAGCCAAGCCCGAATCGCAAAACTTTAAATCCCAGAATTGGAAACTAAAACTTATAGAAAATTTTGCCTATGGCGAGGATAGAAAGACTTTAAATCCCAGAATTGGAAACTAAAACCAGGAAGAGGAGGAAGTAAAACCAAAGAGCGCGGGAACTTTAAATCCCAGAATTGGAAACTAAAACCGTTGTCGGCCGGCGTGTCAGTTGCATGCGGCGAATTACTTTAAATCCCAGAATTGGAAACTAAAACTATTCCAAATTCATTTTGCGCTGCCACTTGCGCAACCTTTAAATCCCAGAATTGGAAACTAAAACATATTAGGCGGGTTCTCGGAAAAGCTTATATCGGTTCTTTAAATCCCAGAATTGGAAACTAAAACCTGATGTATTTTCCCATAATTCCTTTAGTGATATGTCTTTAAATCCCAGAATTGGAAACTAAAACAGAGCATTTCTGATGGTGCCCTCGCCTGATAGACCAACTTTAAATCCCAGAATTGGAAACTAAAACCGGGGGTAATTTAGCTTATGTAATAGAGTTACAAGGGCTTTAAATCCCAGAATTGGAAACTAAAACAAGATTATTAAAATACAGGCTAAAGCAAAAGGTATCTTTAAATCCCAGAATTGGAAACTAAAACGCTTTCTCAAATTCTTTCGCAATCTTTTTATTAGACCTTTAAATCCCAGAATTGGAAACTAAAACCCGAAACGGAACTTGAGAAATTTCCGGCGGAGTCTGCTTTAAATCCCAGAATTGGAAACTAAAAC
>JAFDMD010000093.1 GCA_019306185.1 Deltaproteobacteria bacterium | reverse complement strand
ATATCTATTAAAAGCCCTATAACTACAAAGGTATATCCCAAAAGAGCGGTTAAAAGAGCGGAACGGGTAATAGGCTCGTAATGATGTTTCCCGAATATATGAGCTAACGCCGCAGTAGTAAAACCCCCTGCGGCAAGAGCTACCCCTGTTGCAACGTCTATTCCTACCCAAATGCCCCATGGTCTTGCATTGGTAAGGTTTGTAACATAACCTATTCCTTGCGTAAATCGGGCTATTATAACTATCGCTCCGGCAGCCATAAATGCAAGCATTACCATTACCCCGGGCGTCATTATTTTTCTTTTTAAAGGACTCGCTTTATGTTCCATTAAGCGCCTCCTTTTTTATCTTTGTTTTTATTTGTTTTATACATTATTCCTCCGAGTATCCCGAAAAGAACCATCGGAGACCATAAATAATTGAAAAGAGAATGCTGTATTGTTTCCGAAAGTTTCGGCATCGGTTGATCAGGTAAAGCGGGAAAATCTAGTTTGGTAAAATCAATGGGAGATATATAAAGCCAAGACGTTCCTCCCGCTTCCTGCTCTCCATAAATATGATCTATATATTTGCCCGGGTCTTCTTTTATTCTTTTTTTTGCAAGATTAAATATTATCTCTTTTTTTCCGAATGTAATAGCCTCTTTGGGACATATTGAAGCGCATGCCGGAACGCCTCCTTTTTTTGCAATTTTTTCGTAGCAAAATGTGCATTTTCTTATTCTCGGAGTAATAGGATCATAATACTCGTAAGCCGGTATTTCAAACGGACATGCAGCCATACAATACCTGCATCCTATACATTTGGATACGTCATATTTAACCGCTCCGGAGTTTTGTTTGGTAAGCGCTCCTGCTATACAAGCGGAAACGCATGCAGGATCGTTACAATGCATACATTGAACTTTTACATATAACGGAATAGGCTTATCAAAGCTATCTAATTCGCCCGTAAAATATCTATTTACCACAGTAAAGGCTTTTTCGTCCGGTCTTCTTTTTTCGTCAAAAACTTCACAGTCGCAATTCTCGGTTATCGGCGGCGGGAGTTTATTTGATTCGCTGCATGCTTGTTCGCATTTACGACATCCTATACATCTTGTTAAATCTACAAGGCATCCGTAAGGATCCACCGGAGATTTTGATTCCCAAGCGGCGCCTTTTGAAGCGGACAATGCCGTAGTAGCGCCTGCGGCGCCTATTATTTTTAAAAAATTACGTCTTGTTAGTCCCATTTGTTCTCTTTTAAATCTATTCGGTTAATATTATTATTTCAAAAAAATATAGTAATATCTTAACTGTGTCGCTCCTTCAATTTTATAATGTTTTTACGTGTAATGCCGCCCTCAGCCGATTGAAATTTTTTCTTTACATGCTTTTGATTTTTTTTTCAATTCTTTTTTGCCGATTTAACATAAGCGGAGGTGTTATCATAGCCTATATAATTGCGTTCTACTTTTAACATATGGTTCAGCTATATGCAAAAGAGCCTGATACTATATCCTTTTTAAATGTAAGCTGTATTAAACGCTTTGAGATTTTTTCGGGAAATAGCGCGGGATATCCGATTTTTTTTTGCCTCCTTTATAAGATTCAGGTCGATAAGCATAATATCGTTTATAGTAGCTTAAATAAAAAAGGCATTCTCTTTCTATAATTTTTTTTAGGCAGTGTAGCCATTTAGTTTAGGATTTGCAAGAATATATTAAAATAAATATTAAAATACATTACCTTATTTTTTTTAAAATTTATAATAATTACAATATGTATTATACTTTTTCAGCATCGACTTTTTAAGCATTCGGCAAGGACTCAATCTCTTCTTCTTTTGTCCATAATTTTTTCATTATAGTTTCTCGGACAATTTTAAACATTACCCCTTGCTTTCCATAAGCTTTAACAAATTTTCCGCCGCAAATTCCAATGTAGGATCTATTTCAAGGGTCATATGATAATACTTTATAGCTTTCTCCTTATCTTTTAACTCTCTGCAACATGATCCTATGTTGGCGTAATTTATAGCGATAGAAGGGTCTATTTCTATTGCTTTTGTAAAATAACCTATTGCGGTTTCATACTTTTCAAGCTTAAAATAACAGGCGCCGATTAAATTATATATGTCGGTTCTTTTATTGTCTATCGCCTCCCCTTTTTTTAAGGCTTCCAAAGCCTGATCATACTTTTTCAACTCTTTTAAGCATACTCCCATATATGAATATATGCTTGCGATATCCTGTTTTGCAGGGTTTAACTCAAGCGCTTGTTCAAAGTAATCGCAGGCTGTTTTATATTCTTTCAAAGCAAGATAAGAAGAGCCTATATAAAATTTAATATAATATTTTCCGACAAGTCTTAAATCTATATTTTCAAGTATTGTTACGGCGGTTTGCGGGCGGATATTTTCTATTATATGTTTTGCGCAAAACATGCCTATGCCGGAATTTTTTGCCCGTTCTCTAAAAAGAGTTCCGGGCATTAAAGTATAAAAAGCCGGAATTTTTAATAAAGGATGTTGAATATTAACCGTAATTGCGTCAAAGCCTTTTTTATTAGTAGCGGCGATTAAATTTTCGATTTCGGTTTTCATATTATTATCCGAAATATCCGGCAAATCTTTTACGCTTTTTGTTTCGCTTGCCTTTATTATATAATCTATCTCTTTTAAATCGGACGGTTTCGGCAGTCCGCTTGCAAGATATTTTGATCCGGTATTAAAATCTCCTCCGAGCTGAGCGCTTTCGGTTAAGGCGCGACTTAAAGCTTTTTCCGGAGAAGGAGCGGTTCCGGCAGTCCATACTATTTCGCTTTTTTCCGGAAAGGTTAAAGTATCCCAAGCGGCTATTCCTATCGTAGGTATTCCCATATCAAGAGTAAAATCGGATATATGCAATTTTACTCCCGCTTTTTTATACTTTTCAAGCATTTCGGAAACCTTTTTATCGGTTATCCCCTTTGGGTCCGCCGCTGGAACCTTTATTTTATTTAAGCTTATAAGAGCCGAAACATGACGCTCTACTATTTCGCTTACGCCTTGAATTAAAGCCTCCTCCGCGCAGTTTCCAGCGGACGCCCCGTTAAATTCGTTTATTGAAAAAAACCAGTCAAACGGTATTAATATCTCCTCTTTTGTAGTAAGGTTGTATGCTTTTGTCCATTTAAAAGGCAGGTTTTCAAATATCTCCTTTGAAATCTCAATATCGGCTCGGTCGTCTGCTACGGAATCGGCGATCATTTCAAAGCTTATTTTCGGCTCCGTTATATCCTTGTATTTTTTAAATATAAAATTTTTTTTATTATTTTTAAAATAAAAAAGACTGTATCTTTCAGCAAGCTCCATTATAGCGCTTGTTTCGGCTTGCTCCGGAGTGGCGCCTTTTCCCATCTGTTTTTTTGTTTTTGCAATAGCCGCGGCATCCTTTCCGCATACGCTTAAAAATACCGGTATTCCTAACCTGCCGTTGTCTATCCGCTCGGTATAAGACAATATATCGTAATCTATATTATTAAGCTTCTCTTTTAATAAAGCTATTGTTTCTTTAGGCGGAATTAGTTTATCCTGATCCTCTGTATATCCTTTATATGCGTCTTTTAATTCTATCATTATGTTTTCTTTCTTTAAAATATTTTAATATCGGAATAAAAGCGGTTTTATTTACTTTTTGCAATTGCTATGCTTACGGATATATTAAAATCTTTTTTATTGCAATTCTCTTTTTTATTCATCCAAATCCAAATTGGCTTTGCATCTATTGCATTTTGCCGCTCCTCTAAAAACCTTATTCCCGCATTGCGGACATATGTAACGGGATCTTTCGTCTTCCGCCCATTTTTGCGCCCCTACTTTTCGCCAATGCGGAACTGCCCGTAAAATAACCTTTTTTCCTACTGTCATAGGAAACTTTTCAATATGTTTGCATGGAAACTCTTTGCATTGATGGCAGCCTTCATAACCTTTTTGAAAAACGCAATCTCTTATAGGGCATTTATCGCAATGTAAAAAACGCTTATCCGATAAACAACCGTTGCATTGAATATCTTCCGCCGTAATATTTTCGCTATTCGGCAACTTCCCTTTTCCCGCAATGTTATCTTTATAAAGAGACGCTAACCTTTCTTTAAATTTTTGATTATTACTTTTGTCCGCAATATAAATTGCGCAAACTTCGCAATAAAGCCCGCAAGGGGATAAAAGTTCCTTTTTTATTGTCATTGCTTGCTCCTTTCCTTTAAACTTCAACGCATAACTTAATTATATGAGCATGTTGAAAAACGGATTAATTAAAATCGCTATATATTGCTACAGCCATGGATACTGTTTTTCTCTGTGCGTAGCCCAATTTTCAACGCCATACTTTTTAATCTTTCTAATATTTTTTATAGGCGCGTCCCCGCAAAAATGTTTTAAAAAATCTAACTTTTTGCATTCTTCAAAATCGTCGCAATCCCAACATCCGTCAATATTCTTACTTTTATTACATTTAATTACTTCGCAGTTTTTTGCTTTTCCGCTTCCCAATCTGCAAGGCGCGTTGCATTTTAAGGACGAAATGCTTTTTAATAGCAAAAGCGCTTTGTCGTATCCTTGAAACTCTTTATTATTGATTTCGATTACTTGTGCAAGTTCCGAAAAATGACTTCTTTCAAACTCCTCCGAAATATCGACGCACATATCGGCAAACTTTGCTTTATAGCGGGGACAATCTCCGCAATAAATGCCGCAATAGGTTGTTAAATCTTTTTCCGTAATCATATTTTTCCTTTTTTAATACTTTCGACAATTAAAGATTAAGGCTTACATATTAAGTTTTAATTTGCGCCGAAAAATATGCTTTGAAGTAAAGTAAATAAAAACCGAATATGCGCCGCTTTAAAAAACGATTTTAAAAGTATTTTAATTCGATAAAAAAGTTATTTTTTATGACTTTTTTATTATAGTTACAAACGTTTTATATGCGGAGGAAAAATCTCTGAATTTAAAGCAAACAAATATAATAGGAGTTTTTCCCCTTTTTAAGCCCTTGCCAATCTCAAAAAATAAAGATAAAAAAGCGTAAAAAGGAAGTAAAAAAGATGAAAAATAAAAAAATCTCGCTGGCATATTCCCCCTGCCCTAACGACACATTTATATTTTATCCTCTTATACGCAATTTAATAAATACCGGCGGATATAAATTTTACGAAGTTTTAAAAGATGTTGAAACCCTAAATAAAGAGGCTTTTAAAAATATTCATAACATTACAAAACTTTCATTTGCGGCGTTAGGGCATTTACAGGATAATTACGCTCTTTTAAAAAGCGGCGCCGCATTAGGCAGAGGATGCGGGCCTCTTATAGTTGCGCGCGAAGACTTGAATATGAACAATATAAAAAAAAATAAAATTGCGGTTCCAGGCGTTTTTACTACGGCAAATCTTCTTTTATCATTATTTTTAAACCAATCTCCCAATGTTGCGCCCATCTCTTTCGAGCAGATAATGCCAGCGGTATCCTCCGGCAAATTTAATTGCGGCGTTATAATTCATGAAGGCAGATTTACATACAAACAATACGGTTTAAAGGCTCTTGTAGATTTGGGAAGCTGGTGGGAAAATAAAACGAACTTACCTATTCCTCTCGGCGGAATAGCGGTTCAAAGAGAACTCGGCAAGAAGCATGCAAAAGAGTTTGAAAATATAATAAAAAAAAGCGTTGAATACGGTTTTGCAAACAACCGAAAAGCTGTTAATTATATAAAAAAACATGCGCGGGAAATAGACGACCAAGTCATAAAAAGCCATATTGATCTTTATGTAAACGATTTTACTTTGGATATAGGCGAGCAAGGAGAAACTGCGATAAACGCTCTTTTTGAAACCGCAAGATCAAAAGGAATTATTCCGAAAAGCGATTTGCCTCTTTTTATTACATAATCTTAATTAAGCAAAAAAGTAAAAAACTATTTAATTAGGTCTATCAGACGTTTAATATTTACGGCATCCATATCAATGCCATCTTTTTCTTTGGGAGTTTCCAAAATTTTCGGGATGTCTGCAAGCCTTTTATCATTTACAATAAGTTTAAAAGCCTCAATTCCTATAAAGCCTTCGCCTATATGTTGATGACGATCTACCCTTGACCCCAAATCTTTTTTGGAATCGTTTAAATGTATTAAATCAAGCTTATCCAAACCTATTGCGGAATTAAAAGCATTCATTGTTTTATTATATGCTTCTTCGGTTCTTATGTCGTATCCCGCGGCAAATATATGACAAGTATCAAGGCATACTCCGGTAAAATGCGAATTATCTGTTTTATATAGAAGTTCGGCTATCTGCTCGAACGTATGACCCATTCCGGTTCCTTGCCCCGCAGTTGCTTCAAGAAGAAGTTTTGCCGTTATTTTATCCGAGTTGTCAAATACCTTTGTTATGGTTTCAACTATATTTTCAATTCCTTTTTCAACTCCCGCTCCGGTATGGGCGCCCGGATGTAAAACAACATAAGGAATATTAAGCATAGAGGATCTGATCATCTCCTTTAATAAGGCTTTGCAAGCCATGCTTCGCTTTTTTTTATCGTTTGTAGCGGGATTAATAAGGTATGAGGTATGAGAAGCTATTTGAGTAATGCCGGTTGTACCTTTTGCCTCTTCAAAAGCTTGAATTTCCTTATCCGAAACCTCTTTTTCTTTCCAAGATTGCGAACTTTTTGTAAAAAGTTGAAGAGAGTTGCATCCGTATTTACTTGCTTGATAAACGGCTTTATCAAGCCCTCCGGATATTGAAAAGTGCGCTCCGAGTATTATCGGCATGGTTTTCATTTTAAAATTTTTCCTTTGCAATTTGTCCGTTTGCAGCTTTAAAAAATTTTTAATTCTATAAACAATTTATCTATTTCTACGGTTATTTTTTTTACCTTGCAAACTTTATTATTTTTTTCCTTTTAGATATAAAATTTTTTCTGTTTATCATCAATAATAGGCAAAAGGCAAAATAATTAAAAAATATAGCCAAATTACTATAATTTAAAATAACATATGGGTTCGCTTCTGTCATTTACCTCGCTTTATTAAACGCCGAAAATTTATGGACTTCCCCAAAAGCAGACAAGAGATAATGATAAATAATATAAGTTAAAAGAGAAAGAGAGAACTTATGTCAAATATTAGATATACGCAAGAATTTAAAGAGGAAGCGATACGTTTAATACGTAATAGAGCCGAGAGCGTTATCTCATTATCGAAGAGACTATGCGCAACAACGAATACGCTATATAGATGGGATAAAGAGAGTAAAATAGAGTTGATATAGGTGAAGAGAATAAGCGGTTAATAAAGGCTTTAAGTCGAACGGAGGAGGAAACGAGATATATGAAAAAAAGACGGCGTATTGTGCAAAACGGCTCCGGTAAGATACGCCTTTGTATCGGAGTATAAAGAGGAATTCCGGATTACGGTTATGCGTTGGGTATTGGCAATAAGCCGTTCCGGTTATTACGCTTGGGTCAAAAAGCCTAAATCCGAACGAGTTTTAGAAAACTTTTTGCAAAAATCATAATTTGGTTTTAAGTATGAGTAGAATCGGTAATTGTCTTGATAATGCCGTTATTGAATCTTTTTATAGTTCTTTAAAAAAAAATAATTAAAGGGCAAGTTTATAAAACCGGTAATAAAGCTAAGTCGGATATTTTTGAATATATTGAAACTTTCTATAATATTAAACGAAAATATAGTTATATCGAATTTATAAGTCCTAAAAATTTTGAAAAATAATCTGTAACTTGATTTTATCTCCACAATTGCAATAATAATTCGGCTTTAATTTAAAAATGATAAATAAAATTAAAGCCTATCCAATCCGAGGATATTTCCCTGCCGGTTACAAAGCAATATATTAAACCGAGCGTTATTTTTTTATATCTGAAATACAAGCCGGTCTCGTTTGTTATCAGATTATCAAAAAAATCCTCATTTGTTTCTTTGCCGTCAATAATATCGGAAAATTTTATTTCATTAGTCAACTTCAAATAATCAGTTATGTCCGCTCGGAATTCAAAGCCCGCGTCTGCGCTTACTATATGACTATCCGAATTATATATTGTTAATAAACCTATTTTCGGAATAAATTTTAATATCCCTAAATCTATTATATAATCGACGCCGAAATAATTCGATATATTATCTACTGCGGACAAACCTTTATTTCTATCGAGAGATATAATATCATAAAAGTTAAAGTCGCCGTATTGCATCTTTCCATATAAAGAATATACGGACTTTTCCATATCTATGCCGTCTGTTGTTATATCTCCTTGCGAATATGCCGCTCCGATTAAAAACTTATCGAATATATGCGTGTCAAATCCTATTGTTTCAATATGTTGCTTCATATCCCGATTATAATTTTTATCGACTATTAAAGACCATAATTTTGAATCGCCCGTATCTATAGGAATATAAAAATTAAAGGGAGCGACTGTATTATCCGGCGTATCAGACATTCCTAATAATATATAATGAGCTACGTCCGCCAAACTCAAGCTTGCATGAGCCGCGGAATTTATAATTTGCTCGCCTATTTCATCCGGAGCAATTATAAATCGCAAGGTTATATTATTGTCGTTATAATCAATCAAAAAGTCATACTCCGAAGAATCGTCGGAATGAGAGGCGAATTTTCCATCGAGGGTTTCGGCTTCTAATATTGTCTGCTCCCATCCTTCCGATAAATTTAAATCTGCAGGCGTTCTTATTAATAGTCTTCCGGAAGCTATATTGGCTTTGCCGCCGATATCGATAAAATCTGCGGCGGCGGCGCTTACGTCTATTACAAGAGAGCCGTATAAATTTAAATCTCCGTCTGTTTTGAAAGCGTCGTTAAAATTAAACTTTCCTTGATTGATATTAATTCTTTTTGAGCCGAGTATTTTTCCTTCTACATTCCATGTTCCTTTACCGTTTTTATTGATTGTTTCAAAGCTTATAATATCCGACTTCAAAGTATTGGTTCCTTTGCCTCCCCAAGCAAATGTATCTTCGCCCTCTCCGCCGGCTATGTGTCCGCTTAAATCCAATGTCCCCGTATTGGCAAAGTAATCGTCTCCGCCTCCGAGATCTATACTTTCGGCGCTTTCCGACTTAACGAACAGATAACCGTTATTAATAATATTATCGTCTCCATCGCCCTCCCCATCATATATGCCCGGATTTTTTGAAGTTATCTTAAGGCTGCCTGTAGCCGCGTTATTTATTATATTATTCTCCCCCTCGAAAAGCTTGATACCGTAAGAAAACACCTCGTCGGTAGCGTCACATAGTTGTAAACACGACTGCCGATTGTATCGTACGCTATTATTCCGCTCTTGCCCGCTTTTATATCCAAGATGCCTGTCGCTTCATTATTTACTATATTATTAGCTCCTTCAAAGGATCTCATGCCAAAAACGTCGCTCTCGATAGAGGTTATTCCATAATTATTAAATGCGCCGCCGGTCGTTCTATTAAAATATATGCCATCTCCGCTCGCTTTTATATCAAGGACGCCTGTCGCTTCATTATTTATTATATTATTAGCTCCTCTCAAAAAATATATGCCGCTATCTCCTACTTTTATATCAAAAATTCCGGACGACATATTATTGATGATATTATCATAACTATTGGTAAAAAATAAGCCGATCGAGGCGTCGTTAATGCTAATATTGCCGTCATTATTTAATTTGCTTGCCGCCTCGCCGTTAAATCTTATTCCGTAAGTATCGTTTGAGATTATATTTGAGGTTATATTAATGGCTCCCGACGACATATTATTGATTACGTTATTCTTTCCACCCACAAACCCCGCGCCGCTATAGTGAACGTCAAAATCAGCAACGCCGTAGTTATTAAATTCGCTATTGGTTGTTTCATTAAAAGCTATGGCGTATCCAAAGCTTGATTCTATATCAAACGAACCTGTCGACATATTATTTATTACGTTGTTTTCTCCTTTGTTAAGCCATATGGCGTAATTAGAGCCTTGAAGCGCGGCGGAGCCGTAATTATTAAATTCGCTGTCGGTTATATCTTTAAAAAGTATCCCGGAATAAGAAAAACCTTTTATATTAAATTCGCCTGTCGACATATTATTTATTACATTATTCTCTCCGTTAATAAAGGATATGCCAGCGCCATTTTGATCGGTCTGAATAGTAGTTTTTCCGTAATTGTTAATTTCGATGCTGTTCTGTTTGGTAAACAACATACCCGCTTCATCTCCGGCTATATAAAGGTTGCCCGTCAACATATTGTTTATTACGCCGCCCCCCTTGCTTGTCAAAGCCCTCGCGTATATGCCGACGCCGTCCGCTTCAATGGTTGCGGTTCCTTCGTTTGTAAAACTAAAGCCATTTATTCCGCTAATGTTTATGGCGTTATCGCCTGCTTTTATATTAAAGATGCCTGTTGACATATTATTTATTATATTATTCTCTCCGTCTGAAAAACCTATTCCGTCGCCCCCGGCATCAATGCTCATATTGCCAAAATTAATAATTTCGCTATCTATTTGATTCTGAAAAAGCAGACCGGCATTCTTTATAACCAGGTTAAAATCGCCGGTCGCCTCGTTAATCAGACTATTTTTTTCTCCGTTATACAAAAATAAGCCGGAAAAGGCATTATCAATTGTGGCAGTTCCTTCGTTTACAAAACTAAAGCCGTTTAAAAAAAACAATTGCATAGCGACTTGACTTCCAGGTTTTATATTTTTATATTAAGGTTGCCTGTCAACGCATTATGTAACTTATTATTCTCTCCTCTTATAAAAAATATGGGGATAATTTTTGTTTCAATAATAGCGGCGCCTTCGTTTTTAAATTCTCCGCCTACGCTGTTTTCAAACCCTATTCCGTATTTGTCTCCCTTTATATCAAAATTGCCTGTCGAGCTATTATTTATTATGCCATTATCTACATCATAAAAACGTATGCCGTATTCGTCCGCTTCGATAATAGCGGCGCCTTCATTTTTAAATTCGCTTCTATCCTCCTCCTCAAATAATACGCCTGTAACGTCTGAAGTTATATCAAGAGCGCCCGTTAACGCGTTATATAGTCTATTATCC
>JAFDMD010000092.1 GCA_019306185.1 Deltaproteobacteria bacterium | reverse complement strand
ATTTCAAGCTGTTATTCCGAAAATGTCAACAGACCCTAGTATCTGCAAATATTCTAAATACCCTAAAAGCTTTTGGTATTATTGAAATTATTCTACTTTTTCCCGTTAGTCTATTAGAAATATCGGAGTTTTTTTCAACTATAAATAGATCATTATCTAACTCTTGATCCCCTGCTACAAAAAGTTTATAAATACTGCCGGATCCGTCGTCCAAAATAAAATCTATATCTTTATATTGCGACTTTATATTATCAAAAACCTTCTTTACCTTTCTAAGATCATTTGCGTCCGCATGATCTCCGACTTCCAATATTAGTTTATGATGCTTTCTATTCGTTATCCTATACGCATAATTTTTTAGCAGTTTATTATCCGATTTTTCAGCATCCGTTCTCATGCGGTTTAAAATTGTTATATCATCATTGTCAAGTATCCGATCTATGCTAAACTCGTTTTTTATTATTTTAAGATATTCTTTAATATAATAGTCATATATACGCCTGATACGATGATAATATACTTGGGTATTCATCTGATATCTTGCTAGAATTAAAGCTTCGAAAACATGCCATCCGCCTTTGTCAATGGCAATGTCGATTTTATCATTATCTTGTTTGATCGCCAAAGATTCCAATAACCTTTTATAATCGAATCTTCCGTAATCAACTCCGCAATAAAAAGAATCTCGTATAAGATAATCGGTTCTGTCAAAATCCATATGAGAAGATATTAACTGTTTTAATATGGAAAATTGCGGCGGTAATTCTTTTTGAGGGTCGTCAATAAACTTTACAATCCATTCTTCTATACCTTCCCAATATGTCTCATTCAATAATTTTTTTAAGCGGTTTTTAATCGCATAAATCGAAATATTTTCATGTTTCGCATCAGGCGCAAGTATCTCGCCTGCATGAGAAAACGGAGTATGCCCTATATCGTGCAATAAGGCTACAAGCCGGACTAATTGTCTTACTTTAGGGACGGTTTGTTTTTTAAATCCATATACGCTTGAAAAACTCTTTTCTAAAATTTTGCCGTAATTTCTATAAAGACTGTCAAAAGCCTGCGTAACCAGCTCCATAACTCCCAATGAATGTTCGAATCGAGAATGAAGCGCTCCGGGATAAACGTAACAAGCTAAAGCAAGCTGCTTTATATTTCTTAATCTTTGAAAAAGCGGATGGTTTATAAATTTTTCTTCATTTTCGGAAAATCTGATAAAGCCATGCACGGGGCAGCGTATTCGTAATATAGGCTTGTCTTTTTCAGACAAAAATTGAGACATTATATATTATCCGTTTCTATTATATTAATATCAAATTTGTTTTATTTTTTAATCATACTCTCTTTTATCATTTTTTTCAAACCTGCCAATGTCCCTTTCCATACGGTATTTTCGTCTGCCATTATTGCTACGATTATATCCTTTTCAACGCTTACTTCAAATACAATTTCTTCATCTTTTATTTTAAAAACCGCCTCTCCCCATCTTTGTGCGGGCAGTCCCGTAGTTTCGCAGTCATAATCGGTTCTTGCCTCCGCAGTCATTCTAATATCTTCCATATAATATTCTCCTTTTACTCGTTGTACGCTTTATTAACCGGCAGTCTTTTTTTTATTTATTATGCAAGAAACTCGTATATAACTTTAGCATGCTTTTCGGCGGCGCCGGTATTTTTTGTCAAAGCTCTTTGCGCTTTTTTGCCGATATTTTCCGCTTCTTTTCTGTTTTTTAAAAAAAATATTACTTTTTCCGCAAGTTCTTTTTTATTTTCAACCTGTATTCCGCCGCCGGCATCTTCTATAAGTCTTTTTGCTTCCGCAAAGTCGTCCATAAAAGGACCATAGCATATAGGTTTGCCCCAAGCCGCGGCTTCAAGTATATTATGTCCTCCCAAAGGAATTAGACTTCCGCCGCAAAATACTACCGTTGCTACGCCGTAAATTTTATTAAGCTCTCCTATTGAATCTATAATAACCGCTTTTTCTTTTCGTTTTACGGTTGTTCCGTTTATGTCGCTTCTTATTTGACATTTTATATCTTTTTTTTTAGCGGCATTATAAATTTTTTCAACCCTGTTTATATGTCTCGGAGCAATTATTAGTATTGTTTCCGGAATCTCTTTTACTATTTTTTTATATATATCAAGTATTATATCCGCCTCTTTTCCTCTTATGCTGCCGGCAATAAATACGGGAAGCTTTTCGGATAAGTCAAATAGTTTCATTATCTCTTTTTTTACCAAAGAGCTATGGGTTAAATTTAAAAAATCGAATTTTGCGTTGCCGGAGATAATTATTCTATTTTTATCCGCTCCCAAAGCCTTAATTCTTTCGGCGTCTTTTTTGCCCGCCATAGAAAAGACGCTTGTCGTCGAAAGTATATATTTTATTAAAGATTTTATTTTTAAATATTTTTCAAATGAAGCCGCAGAAATTCTGCCGTTTAATATTACGGTTTTTATTCCGGCTTTTTTTGCCTTAATAAATAGATTAGGCCATATTTCGGTTTCCAATATCGCCAAAATATCAGGCTTTATATAATTTATAGCCTTTGTTACGGCAAACGGCATATCAATAGGCGCATAAACCGGCGTTATTTTACGTTTAAAGCGATTATCTTCTGAAATTTTTCTTTTTGCTTGGTTTAAACCATGAGTTGTAGCAGAAGAAATTACTATGTCTATATTTGGCGTTATTAAAAATAAAGCTTCTATTATTTTAAAAGCGGCGTTTATCTCGCCCACAGATACTGCATGTATCCATATTCTTTTATCCGAAGGCGCTTTGATAGAAAAAACGTTTTTGTAATTTCCGAAACGTTGCATTCTTTTCGCTTTTTTTTCGGGAGAAGAGGAGAAGGAAAAAAACGGAAAAGCGACAAGATAGATTGCCGACGTTAAAATCTTATATAATAAATATAATGGATGCATTATGATTACTTTTTGCCGAATATATATTGCTCGGTAGCCTTTCGCAACTTTTTTGACGTAACTGCAAACAAAACATTTTGTCGCGTAAGGAGCTGTTTATTTGAAATCCCATTATTTCTTTTTTACGGTTTTTGCAATAGAAGATACAAATCGAAACAGATAGAAAATTATAAAATGAATGCGGGAAAAAGCGAATTTTTCGCTTTAAATGACGAGAAAGGCAAAATTTTTTAATTAAAATATAAATAATTCGCTTAATACGGAACGGTTAAAAAGTGAAAATTTCTCAGTTTACAAATCAAAATTAAAATAATAAACTAATCTCCGTTTTCATAAAGAGCGATTATAATCTAAAGACGATTGTATAACCAAGCGTTTTGTTTATTTGCACCGGAAGCAAAACGAAAAAAATGAGCGTCAGGATAAATTTTGCAATCATTTTGTTGAGCGTATTTTTAAACCTTTAATAATAAGGAGGCTAAAATGAGCAATTCGTATTATCAAGCGTATGAAAAATCAATAGAAAATCCGGACGCATTCTGGGGGGAAGTCGCCGAAGATTGTCATTGGCATAAAAAATGGGATAAGGTTTTAGACGATACAAACAAACCTTTTTACAGATGGTTTACCGGAGGAGAAATAAATACTTGCTACAATGCCCTTGATTATCATGTGGAAAAAGGAAATGGAGATAGAATCGCATTAATATATGATAGTCCGGTTACTCAAACAATTAAAAAATTCACTTATGCCGAATTGAAAGATTTAACCGCAAAATTTGCGGGAGTTTTGGCGGAACAAGGAGTAATAAAGGGAGATAGGGTTTTAATATATATGCCGATGATACCGGAAGCCGCGATAGCAATGCTTGCTTGCGCCAGAATCGGCGCTGTTCATTCGGTTGTTTTCGGAGGATTTGCCGCAAAAGAGCTTGCCATAAGAATAGACGATGCGGCGCCTAAAGTAATAGTTTCGGCGTCTTGCGGGATAGAAGTCGCAAAAGTCATCAAATATAAACCGCTTCTTGATAAAGCAATAGAAATTGCAAAAACCAAACCCAAATCTTGCATAATATATCAACGAGCTATGGAAAAAGCGGAGATGATTTCCGGCAGAGATTACGATTGGAACCAATTAATTGATAAAGCCGTTCCTAAAAACTGCGTTCCTGTAAAAGCTACGGATCCTTTATATATTCTTTATACCTCCGGCACTACCGGAGTTCCCAAAGGAGTTGTTCGAGACAACGGCGGACATGCAGTAGCGTTAAAATGGTCGATGAAAGCAATATACGGGGTTGACGAAGGAGACGTTTTTTGGGCGGCTTCGGACGTGGGTTGGGTTGTAGGACATTCTTACATAGTATATGGACCTCTTTTAAAAGGATGCACAACAGTATTATTTGAAGGAAAACCGGTAGGAACGCCTGACGCCGGAGCTTTTTGGAGGGTAATATCGGAACATAAAATAAAAGCAATGTTTACCGCTCCAACCGCTTTTAGAGCTATAAAAAGAGAGGATCCAAACGGAGAATTTATTAAAAAATATGATATTTCCTGTTTTAAGACTTTGTTTCTTGCAGGAGAAAGACTTGACCCGGACACTTTAAGATGGGCGGAGAAACAGTTGAAAGTTCCGGTAATAGATCATTGGTGGCAGACCGAAACAGGCTGGCCTATAGCCGCAAACTGCATGGGACTGCATCAATTCCCTGTAAAAGAAGGCTCTCCTACAAAAGCCGTTCCCGGATGGGATATTCAAATTCTTGACCCTTCCACTCAAAAAAGGGTAACGACTTCGGATATAGGAGCGCTTGCGGTAAAATTGCCGCTTCCGCCCGGAACGCTTCCTACTTTGTGGCAAAATGATAAAAGATATATTGATTCATATCTTATGGAGTTTGAGGGATATTACCACACCGCAGATGCCGGATATATAGACGAAGACGGCTATGTATATGTTATGAGCCGAACAGACGATATTATCAACGTAGCGGGACATAGGCTTTCCACCGGAGCTATGGAAGAGGTTTTGGCGGATCATCCGGATGTCGCCGAATGCGCTGTGTTGGGAGTGGCAGACCAATTAAAAGGGCAGATACCAGTAGGCTTTCTTGTTTTAAAAACCGGAGTCGAAACGGAATCGGATAAAATTATACGGGATGTAATAGCTATGGTTAGAGACAGAATAGGACCCGTTGCGGCTTTTAAAACGGCTACAATAGTAAAAAGGCTTCCTAAAACCCGTTCCGGCAAAATATTGCGAGGCACAATTCAAAAAATAGCGGATAATAAAAAATGGAATATGCCTGCTACCATAGACGATCCGGTAATATTGGACGAGATAAAAGAGGCGCTTCAAGGCATAGGATACGCTTCTTCAAAAAAATAAAAGAACGGCAATATAATTAAGTATTTGTAGAAATTATTCGATTTGGATATGAGATAAAAACAAACAAGATGTTTTCAGGGGAAAGTGTTTTGTTTGTTTTATAGGCATGCGAAAATTTTAAACGCCGGCGTATTAAGTATATGTCGAGCATTGAAATTTCAGCGCAAAACAGAAAAATAGCAAGATGAAAAATTACAGATTTTTTTAACGGAGAATAAATATATGAACGCAGACAAATTTACGCCTTGCAATATAAACAGGTTATTCGATTTTGTATTTTCAGAAAAAAACGGAGAAGAAATATTCGGGATACCGCGAGAACTTTTTTTTACGCCTAAATCCGAGGATCCTTTTAAGATAAAAAGATACGGACAAATATTGGAAACTCCGGTAGGAGTAGCAGCCGGTCCTCATACTCAGATGTCTCAAAATATTATATCCGCTTGGCTTGTCGGCGCAAGATACATGGAATTGAAAACCGTCCAAATATTAGACGAACTTGAAGTTACAAAACCCTGTATAGATATGACGGACGAGGGTTACAACTGCGAATGGTCTCAGGAATTAAAGCTTCGCCAATCATTAGATCAATATATAGACGCTTGGATAATTCTACATATACTAAAAGAAAAATTCGGGTTTAAAGGAAAAGATTCCGGATTTATATTCAACGCAAGCGTAGGTTATAATCTCGAAGGAATAAAAAGCCCGCAAGTAACCTCTTTTCTTGATAAAATAACAAATGCGAGTTCTGCGATAAAAGAAAAAACAGCCCTTCTTGAAAAAAAATATCCCGAAATAAAAAATATTTCCATACCGAGCAGTTTAACCGATAACGTAACAATATCCACAATGCATGGATGTCCGCCGGACGAAATAGAAAAAATAGCCGAATATTTTATAAAAGAAAGAAAATTTCATACTACGGTCAAATTAAATCCGACTCTTTTGGGACCTGAAAAAGTTCGGGAAATATTAAATAAAAAGCTCGGATATAATATAATAGTTCCGAATCAAGCTTTTGAACATGACCTTAAATATCAGGACGGAGTAGCCATAATAAAATCTTTGATAAAAAAAGCGGAAAAAGCGCAAGTTAAGTTTAGCCTTAAACTTACCAATACGTTAGAGACGTTAAATATAAAGAAAAATTTGCCCGAAAAAGAGAAGATGCACTATATGAGCGGACGGGCTCTACATCCTATAAGCGTAAACCTTGCGGCTGTTTTGCAAAAGGAGTTTAACGGAAATTTAGACATATCATTTGCGGCAGGCGTAGATTCTTACAATATTGTCGAAGTTTTAAAATGCGGGCTTGCGCCTATAACCGTAAGTTCGGACATATTAAAGCCGGGCGGTTACGGACGTATAAAACAGTATGTTGAAAGCATACAAAAGGATTTCGACAAATGCAGCGCAAAAGATTTAGAGGAATATATTATAAAAAATTCCGAGAAAACAAATATAAAAGAAGCGGCTTTGGAAAATCTTCAAAAATACGCCGAAAAAGTAATAAACGATAATCATTATAAAAAATCAAACTTTCCGTATAGTTCCGTAAAAACGGACAAAAAACTTAAATATTTTGACTGCGCTCAAGCCACATGCGCAACCGAATGTCCGGCAAACCAAAAAGTCTCCCGATACATTAATTATATATCCGAAGGAAAGATAGAAAAAGCTTACCTTACAATACTTGCGGATAACCCTCTGCCAAATGTTCAGGGAAAAGTATGTAATCGGTTATGCGCGGAAAAATGCGCGCGAATTAATTATGACAAGCCTCTTATGATAAGAGAGCTGAAAAGATTTGCCGCGGAAAACTCCGAAAGAACCGAATTAACTCCGGCTGCTTTAAACGGATTAAAAGCGGCAATAATCGGCGGAGGCCCGTCCGGGCTTTCATGCGCTCATTATTTAGCTTTAAACGGTTTTGAAGTTAGCATATACGAGGGAAAAAGCTTTTTGGGCGGAATGGCTGCGGATGGCATCCCGCTTTTTAGACTTGATAAAAAAAGTCTTGATAAAGATATAAACGCAATACTTGCGCTTGGAGTAAAAGCTTATACAAACAAAAAAATAGACGCGGAACAGTTCAACGCTTTAAAAAATAATAACGATTATGTTTATATAGCCGCCGGAGCTCAAAAAAGCGCTCCTTTAAATATATCCGGCATTCAAGCAAAAGGAGTTTTTGACCAATTAACCTTTTTAAGCGCCGTAAAACAGAACAGAAAAATCGATACCGGCAAAAAAATAATAATAATAGGCGGCGGAAACTCCGCAATAGACGCCGCAAGAACAGCAAAGCGACTTTCGCCGGATAACGAGGTTACAATTTTATACAGAAGAACCAAAGAACAGATGCCTTGCGGAATTGAAGAAATAAACGAAGCGCTTGATGAAAAAATAGAATTAATCGAGCTTGTTTCTCCGGAAGCCATACAGGTTAAAAAGGAACAGGCAGCCGGAATTACCGTAAGCAAAATGGAATTAAAAGAGCCGGATACAAGCGGAAGACCAAAGCCGGTAAAAATAGAAAATTCCGAATTTACCATTAAAGCCGATACCATAATCGTAGCAATAGGACAAAAAACAGACATAAACTTTTATCCGGACAAAAAACTAACCGTAAATCCGAATACATTAATGACAAGCATAGAAAATATATTTGCCGGAGGAGACGTTATAAGAGGCGCTTCAACCTTAATAAACGCAATAGCGGACGGGAAAAAAGCGGCTTTTGAAATAATAAGAAAAGCCGGCGAAAAAATCAAAATAGATATAACGCCTATAGATGAAAGAAAACCGGATTATAAAAAGCTTAAAATGGCAAAAATGAGACGAAGTTTCGGGCTTGATCTGCCGGAAATAAAGCCGGAAAAAAGAATGAATTTTAATCTTTTTGTAAAAACATTAAATAAGGAGCAGGCTCAGGCAGAAGCTTCAAGATGTTTGGCATGCGATATATTTTGCGGAGTATGCGTTACCGTATGCCCCAACAGAAGCAACGTATGGTATAAAATAAAACCGTTTGCCCTGCCTTGCGAAAAAATTCAAAATATAAACGGTAAAACCAAAATAACAACCGTAAAAACCGTTAACATAAAACAGGATTATCAAATATTAAACATAGGCGATTTTTGCAACGAATGCGGAAATTGCACGGTATTTTGCCCTACGTCCGGCGCTCCATACAAAGATAAGCCTAAATTTCATCTTACAAGCGAAAGCTTTGAAGAGGCGGATTTTGGTTTTTATTTTGAGGGCAAAAATATAATGAAAATCAAAAAAGAGGGCAAAATATCCTCTTTAACAAAAAAGGATAACCGTTTTATTTACAAAGATGATAAAATATCGGCAAGCTTAAACGCTGAAACCTTAAAAGCGGAAAAAGTCGACCTGAAAACGGACAAAACCGAAGCGGAGATAGGCTATATCGCCGAATATGCTTTTTTGTATAAAAATGTTAAAGGGGTTTTAAGCTTTTAAAACGGAGAATATAATGCTCTGTTTAATATTGAAGCATTAGAAATTATAGAAGGCGATTTGCCAAATCGGGCTGAAAAATTGGTTAAAGAATGGGCGTTAATATATCAAAACGAACTAAAAGAAATTTGGGAAACGCAAAGGTTTAAAAAATTACCCCCGTTGGAGTAGATAAATATGAAGATTCCAAAAATTAAAGATGCAAAAGTAATAGACATAAACACAATCCTTGTTACTTTTACCAACGGCGAAATAAAAAAATATGATATTAAACGATTATCCGATAATGAAATTTTTGCCCCGCTTAAAAATTACGCCTATTTTAAAAATATAAAAATAGAAAACGGCGGATATGCAGTTTTTTGGGATTCAAATATAGATATTAGCGAATATGAACTTTGGCAAAACGGAGAAACGGCATAGTCAACCTAATAACCGTATCAAAAAGACTATAAAAATTGTAACCATCAAGATTTATAATAATAATTCGAGATGGTTACAAGAAAATAGTTTTTATTTCAAATTTTGTATAATATTTATGATACGCTACTCTCGATAAGCGAGAGACTGCGCTTTAGATCGGCTATTGCGGACATAAGTTCATCTCCTCCGTTGTGTTTGCCATAAGCTATTTTATCGGCAAGTATCCCCGCTTTTGAAATAAAATCAATATAACATAATTCTATTGATAGCGAATTTTTTTTAAGCGAATTTCTATGGACGACTTTATACCCGAGATTTTCGGACAATAAAAATAACCCGTTTTCCACTATGTCATCCCTTTTTTTCTTTTGCAGTTCCGTCATCATTTTATTTATTTTTTCCAATGGATTTCCTCTTACAAAATTGCAATGATTAGGATCCGCTCCCCAAGCATATATTTCGCGTTTGCTTCTGCCCCATAATTTCGTAAGAAAATTTATTCCTAAAACTTCCCTTGTCATCTTAAAAAAACGGTTTGATCTATCTATTTTTTTGCTTTCCATAACTCCCTCCCTTTTAAAATAATTATATCAAAACCGTTATAATAGCCTGTGCAAAAATTATTTTCTTTTGCACTTGTTCAAAATTTTAAGACGAATAATTATATATTTATGAATATAATATTATTAAATATTCTCCCGCTACAAGTTAGCTGCTCCTGCCAGCCTGATTAAATTAAAGTAAGAAACTAATTATGGTATCGTATTTTTAACTTATCAATAAACGATAGTAATAATGGAAAAATATCAATATGAAAAAAAATTTAAAAAAATTTCTAAGATCATCATTAAATAGGCAGGCAAATGTTTTTTAAAACTCTTTGATTTTGAATCCTGTTGAAAATATTCCCGCATATGACTGGTTGTATCCTTCCAATACTTTTTTGCATGGATTGTATAATACAGATAAAGTTCGTTCTTTATTGGAGCGAGCAAAAACCAAGCATCAATTTTCAGGAAGAGATAGAATTAGCTATGATATTAGATTAATTTATAAGGAATGGGCAAAACTTTTAAGAGCGGAAGATCTATCAATGCGTTTATTATCAGGGCTGCATGCTCATATTGTTGTATTTATGGCTATAGGCGATATCGGCGATAAAATACTTCTTTTACATGAGAAGGCAGGGGGGGGGCATATGTCAACCAAAAATATTTTAGAACGATTAGGCTATCAGATAATCGAAATGTCAATTGATTATAACAACCGACGTATTAATATAGAGGAAACAAAAAAGATTATTAGAGAAAAAAAATCTCATTTTATTTTTGTAGATAGAAGCGAGGGCATTAACTATGAAGATTTCTCCGATTTAATTAAAAATACAAATTGTTACTCTATTTTTGACGCTTCGCAATATCTCGCTAATATTATGGCTAACGAATTCAAGTCGCCATTTATACTGCGCCCAAAAAATTGGACAGTAAAGAGGAGATATGCTCAAATAGGAAGTAAGCGAATCAAACAACAAGGGGGGTAGTAGAATAAAAAAAAGTAGAAGAAGTAATAAAGAGAAGGCTCGTATAGCAATAGAGGCGTTAAGAGAAGGAGTAACAGTAGCAGAATTATCAAGAGAATATGAGATACATCCGA
>JAFDMD010000091.1 GCA_019306185.1 Deltaproteobacteria bacterium | reverse complement strand
TTTTTTTCAACGCCGCAAACGGATAAACTACGAAGTTATCCGCCAAAATTAAAATTAAAGCCCAATCCGCTCGTTAAACTCTACAATCAATTCGTCTATTTCTTCAACCTGATCAAGCGTGTTATTCCAATAGGCGCTATGATCGTACCACTGATCGTTTAATTCTTGCAATTCTCTGCCTTGTTGTTCTATCCAAGTAAAATATTTGAGATTATGAACCGCTTTTTTATCGTAGTATGTAAGCTCTTTTAAATAATCGATAGTTACATTATGTAAAAGCTCCAAATCCTTATGTGCGTTCTTTTCCGTATATTCTCCTCTTTCCTCTTTAAGCTCTTTTACTCTGGAAGCGTAAAGTTGCATAGAATCGGTTAAAACCGTTACAACATAATCCTTTTCGGTTAATTCATAATATTTTGCAAATTTTATCGCGGCTATTAAATTTCCTATGCCGGATATTCCAAGCAGGTTTAATTTTTTTACCAAGTCTTCGGATATGCCGTTTTCGATTAAGACTTTACGCCCCTCTTTTTCGTTAAAAAGACGAACCAATCTGATTGTCTGCTCGTCGTCAACGGCAATATTCATATCCACATTTTTAGCGTCATGAACCCAAGGAACATGCTTGTCTCCTATTCCTTCAATTCTATGTCCGCCATAGCCGTTATGTAAAAGCGTAGGGCATTGTAAAGCTTCGGCAGCCGCAAGTTTAGCCTTTGGAAAAAACTTTTTCAGATAGTATCCCGCGCCAAGCGTTCCTGCGGAACCGGAAGAAAAAATTGATCCGGCAAAATTAGCTTCGCGAGTTGCATAGCGCTCTAAAACCTCCTTAATTGCGGGTCCTGTTACGTTATAATGCCATAAAGGGTTTCCCATTTCCTCGAACTGATTAAATATATCAAGTTTTTCTCCGCTTTTTCTAAGCTCCCAGCATTTATCGAAAATCTCTTTTACATTGGATTCGCAACCCGGGGTAGCGATAACCTCGCCGGAAACGCTTTTAAGCCATTCAAACCGCTCGGAAGACATCTCTTCCGGCAAAATAGCTATTGAACTGCATCCCAAAAGGGTAGCCACATAAGCTCCGCCTCTGCAAAAATTTCCGGTGGAAGGCCATACCGCCTTTGTAGTAACCGGATCAAACTGTCCTGTTATAAGTTTCGGAACAAGACATCCGAAAGTAGCCCCTACTTTATGAGCGCCCGTAGGAAACCATCTCCCTGATAATCCGATAATTTTTGCTTTACATCCGGTTAGTTCGGACGGAAAAAGAAGGGAGTTTGCCTCGCCAAATCCGCCTCCCACATCCTTCTGTTGATTTTTCCATGTTATTCTATACAGATTAAGCGGGTTTATGTCCCAAAGACCTACTTTGCCAAGCTTCTCTTTAATTTTTTCAGGAACATTGTTAACAGGATCCCGCATCATTTTAAAAGTTGGCAGCGTTATTCCTTTTTCCTTGCAAAATTTAGCGTTTGCATCTCTTATTTTTTCATTAACCGCAAGATTGATCATTAATTTTTCTCCTCAAGTTCATTTTCTTTGCGCAACCTCTTGTTTTGTTCGATCTTTCGGTTATGCTCAAATTTTAATTCTTAAAATACTTAAAGCATTCCTCAATTTAAAATTTTTGCATATCTTGCAACCTAACAAAATTATTTGTTGTCCAAGTCAATTATTTTTTCAATTTCGTCAATATTTTTTATTGCATAATCAGGATATTGTATAATTTGTTGGGCTGACGCGGTATCTTTAAGTCCGCTGCCCGTGCATAAAATTACTACCGCAGCCTTTTTTTCCAAATTATCTTTTTCCTTTAAAAAGCCTGCAAAAGCCGTCGCTCCCGCAGGTTCGGCAAATAATCCCGTAGTTTCGGAAAGCTGTTTTTGAGCCTCTAAAATTTCCCGGTCTTCAACGGTTATACATCTGCCGGAATATTTTTTTAATTGTTTTAAAGCATGATAACCGCTTCCCGGAACATCTACGGATATAGAATCGGCTATAGTTTCGGAAGCTATTTTTTGGAATTTTCCGGTTTTAAAGGCTTGGGATATAGCGTCGCTTTTTTCTGCCTGAACGCAGTATATTATAGGTATTTTATCGGCAAAACCGTATCTAACAAGGTCTTTAAATCCTTTATAAACTCCGGATAATATGCATCCGTCTCCGGTAGGAACAAATATATAATCCGGCGTTTTTTTAAGCTGAGTAAAAATTTCAAAAGATACCGTTTTTTTCCCTTCTATAGTCATAGGATTATAAGCGGTATTTCTGTTTAAGGAACCATTTATCTTGGAATATTGTAAAGATAATTTATAAGCCGCGTCATAATTGCCGTCAACCGGAATAACTCTCGCCCCGTATTGAAGCGCTTGAACTATTTTAGCGCGAGGCGCATTCTTTGGCAAAAATAAGGTTATATTCAAGCCTGCGGCGGCTCCTATTCCCGCCATTGAAGAGCCTGCGTTTCCGGTTGAAGCAAGCGTTATATCGGAAATATTATGTTTTATCGCAAAAGCCGCGACCATATATGAAGCTCTATCTTTAAAGGAGCCTGTAGGATTTGCGCTGTCATCTTTTATAAAAAAATTCGGCATGTTAAATTTTTTTCTTAAATTTTCAGGCTCCCATAACGGAGTGTCGCCTACCGGTATTTTCGGAAAAAATTCTTTCTCGACAGGCAAGAATTTATCATAAGAAAAAGACTTATCTCTGATAAAATATTGAACTTCCAAAATTCCTATAAGCGGCTCGTCCGCTTTTTTACGCTGCGAACATACGGGGCAAAGCATTAAATCCGGCGTAATATCATATGTTTTATTGCATTCTATACATCTATATCTGTATTCCAAAACAACTTATCCTTTATAACCTATAATATAATAAACTCTCATAAATAAATTTACCAGAAACAACTATCTATCGCCTATTTTTTATTTATCGGTTTTATCCTTTTTGCGCAATATCCCCACATCGGAAAGCCGCGATGCAACCTTTTCTAACGCCGCATATATCTGAACAAAACCCTCCGGCGTCATAAGCAAAGTATGTCCGGTTTTTTCAAGTACGGGATTTTGCTTTTCATCTTTTTTCTCCGAAGAGTAAGAAGCCAAATCCATCCTTATTGCGCCGCCTGCTATTCGTATTTCAACCGCTCCGTCCACAAATATATTTTCGCCCATAATAATTTTCTCCTTAAATTGTTTTGCTATTTTTTTTTTAAAAAATAAAAATCTATTCTATAAAATAACGACAAACCTATTTTTAAATCATTTTTTTTAAAAATTTACAATCATTTTTTCTTTTTTTATTCCCCCATTCCTGCAATTCGCTTTGCCATACGAATCGTATAATCATCTGTCATGCCGGACAAATAATCCGTCGCTTTTAAAAGCGATTGGTAAAGGTCGAGATTATCCCCTTTTTTTGGCTTCTTCAACCCTATCATTTCCAAAATTCTGGAACTTTTAAACGAAATGTTTTTACCCGTAACCAGCTCTTTTACCGCGGAACAAAAAGCGTTAAGAAGTATGCCTATTACCGAGTAACAGCCTATTTCAATCTCTATTTTTCTTCTTTCGTTAAAAATTATATCCGTATCTAATTTATATGCGCTATATAACGGTTCTTTAATTTTAGAATCTTTATCTTCTATAAGGCTTCCTTTAAATTCCCCTTTCATTATTTCTTTATATCTATCGATAAACGTATCGACTACCCCGCAAAGCGCTCCTCCTATGGCTCTTGTCCTAATATAAGAGAGTTTGCTTCGATTTGATATCTTGGAATTAATTACGCCTTTATAATGAGAATCTCGATTGCATAAATCTTTTAATACTTTTTCAATGTCGTCAAAAGATAATATTTTCATTTCGTAAGCGTCTTCCAAATCTAATATTCTATAGCATATATCGTCCGCCGCTTCCAATAAAAGGGCGAGAGGATGACGACGATAAGTATTACTGCCCGTTTTTATCAATTTAACCTCTTCGGCTATTCCATTTAAATAATCTTTTTCCGCCAAAAAAGAACCGAATTTTTTTCCGCCTTCCTTTCCGGACGACGTCCAAGGATATTTTAACATAGCGCTTAGAGTTGCGCAGGTTAATCTCATTCCTCCTTTATCACGATTATGTTCAAGACGGGTAAGAAGTCTAAAACCTTGAGCGTTTCCTTCAAAATTTTCAAAATCTTTCTTTTGCTCTTCGGTTAAATCTTCTAATATATCAGCGTTAGCCGAATCCTTAAACCATGCTCTTATAGCCTCTTCGCCCGCATGCCCGAAAGGTGGGTTGCCTATATCATGAGCAAGGGACGCCGCCTGCAATATTTGTCCTATATCGCTCGGATATATATCTTGAGGCAAATCGCCTCCGATTTTTTCCGCGCACATAACGCCGAGACTCCTGCCTACGCTTGCGACTTCAAGGCTGTGGGTTAATCTGGTATGAATATGATCGTTTTGGGCAAGCGGATGGACTTGGGTTTTTCTGCCGAGTCTTCTAAAAGAGCTGGAAAAGGTAATCCTATCGCAATCCTGATCAAAAGCGGTTCGCCCCGAGCTATTGCCTTCGGTCTTTTTTTTATCGCGAAATCTATTGGAAGTCAGCAGATATTTCCATTCCATTATACTCATTATTTTTCCTATACTTCAATTTTGATTTATAACTTTATAGTTTGCCCGTTTTTCGGATTGAAAAAAAATTGACAAACCGAACCTGCTTTATATATATTTTATCGTCAAGGAGGCGATTATCTATGAGATGGACATTTCCGCACGCTACCCATTGTAGCACAGCGGCAGTAGTATTTTGTCCCAAGCAAGACTCTAAACTGCTTTAACCGCCTTATAAGCTTCGCCCCATATCTCCGTATAAAAATTGAATTATAGAGGTTGCCGCGACGGCAGCGGTTTCGGAACGGAGTATCAGCGCGCCCAAACCGCAACTTGTAAACCCTTTATCTTTTGCCGATAAAATTTCTTCTTTGGTAAAACCGCCTTCCGGTCCTATTATTATAAACCAATTATATACTTCGGGCAAATTATGAGCGGCTTTATAAAAAAAATCCTTTTCCTCTTCGTAAAATATAATTTTTCCATCTGATTTTTTTTCGGATATATTTAAAATTTCCTCAAAAGATACGGGCGGATATATTACGGGAGATTGCGATCTTTTGCACTGTTTAAGGGCTTCGTCCGCGATTTTTTTCCAACGAATAATGCGGGATTTTATCTTTTCCTTATCCGGCTTTACTATGCATCGTTTCGATATAAACGGCATAAAGCCGACAATTCCCAACTCCGTAAGAGTTTTTATAAGTCTTTCGATTTTTTTCTCTTTTAAAAAAGCGATAGCTATGGTTATCTTAATGTCGGATTCGGCTTGAGATAAAAATTTATCAATTATATACGTCCGAACCTCTTTTTTTAATATTTTTGTTATAACCGCTTTATATTCAAAACCTTTTTTATCAAAAAGCCCTATTCTATCTTTCGGTTTTTTTCGTAAAACATTTATTATATGGTTTGCCTCGGAGCCGACAATAGAGCAAGAATCGCCTATATTCAACGAGTTTTGAATAACAAAATATCTCATTTTGTTATTCGCCCGTATTTATCTTCAAATCTTACAATATCATCTTCCCCTATATATTCCCCGGACTGAATCTCTATTATTTCCAACGGGGTTTTTTGAAAATTTTTCAAACTATGTATTACTTTTACGGGTATATATGCGGATTCATTCTCTTTGATAATAAATTCTTCTCCTCCCCGAATTACAATCGCCTCCCCTTTTACTACAACCCAATGCTCCGATCTGTGATTATGCTTTTGCAACGAAAGAGCCGAATTCGGATTTACGACTATTTTTTTTACCGAAAATTTTTCGCCGGAATCAATAATTTCATACATTCCCCAAGGTCTATAAACCTTTTTATGAAAAAACGCCTCTTCCCTTTTTAAAGCGTTCAAACGATCCGCAATATTTTTTATATTATTAGCGGCGCCTCTTTTTGCAATTAATACGGCATCCGACGTTTCAACCACAATTATATCCTCTACTCCATAAGCCGCAATAAGACGCCGAGTAGAATGTATATATGAATTCTTTACCTCCATAAGCAAGGCGTCCCCGCTTATAGCGTTGCCGTTCTTATCTTTTTTCGCAAAACGCCATATATTATCCCATGTTCCGATGTCGTTCCATACGGAATCAAAAGTTACTACCGCCCCCTTGTCTGTTTTTTCCATAACCGCATAATCTATCGAAATATTAGGACATTGAGAATATAAATCTTTATCTATTTTGAAAAAGTCCAGATCGTAATATCCTTTTTCAACCGCTTTAAGCGCAAAATTATGAATTTGCGGGGCAAATTTATTTAACTCCTCTTGAATAACCGAAGCCTTAAACATAAAAATGCCCAAATTCCAAAGATAACCGCCTGATTTTATATATTGTTCTGCGGAAGTTCTATCCGGCTTTTCAATAAAAGAGGATATTAAAGCCGCTTCTCCGCTATATTTTACAAAAGGGATATGATTAAAAAGCGCCTCCCCTTTTTTAATATAACCGAAAGAGGTTGCAGGATTGGAGGGAATACTTCCGAAAGTTGTCATATAATCCGCATTCGCATAAAATTCTCCTATCGCGACCGCTTCATAAAAAGCGTTGATATCTTGAATATAATGATCCGAAGGGATAATAAGGAGAATAGGATCATCCGCAATTTGAAGCGCTTTATGAGCGGCGACCGCTATAGCCGGAGCCGTATTTTTTGAACAAGGCTCCAAAATTATAGATTCCGCGCATACGTTTATCGCTTCCAACTGCTCTTGAATAAAAAACCTTTGGCTATTGTTGCATATAACTATAGGATCGCTTTTTATTCTTTCGCTTTTTTTTAATCGTAATGCCGTATCTTGAAAAAGGGTTTTTTGCCTCTTATCAAAAGGTATTATCTGTTTCGGAAAGTTTGCTCGTGAAAGAGGCCATAATCTTTTGCCCGAACCGCCCGCAAGTATTATAGGAATAATCATAATCAAGATATATATTAAAAAAAAACCGGATATTCAATATAAATAAATATCCGGTTGTAACTAATATTGAAAAAAAATATAACGATGGCACAAATCATTAATATAGTTAATTTTTTTTCATTTTTCTCTACTTTCATTTTTCTCATCTAACGTTAGAGAGGGCGGACGCCAATAGATTTTCAGTAAAATTTATTGCAGATAATATCATTTCCAAGTTATTTCAATATTTAATAAGAAACTACCCTTTGCTTTCCAACTGCTCCACTTATTAACCCATCATTCTTTTTTAGGTGGTTTTACCGGAGGCGTGGGAGGAGTACGAACAATCGGTGGTAACCCTTTTTCGTCAATAAGAGACTTTGGTTGAGAAGGTGATGGTTTTGGTGATTTTTTTTCTTCAGTCATTTCATCCTCCATAAAAATTGTTAATGTATATAGTTGCTGTCTTCTCTGCTTTATCAAATAATTTTTTTTTGGCTGGCAAAGTATTAACTCCAAGATGTTTATGTAATGTTTTCGTTTTTTTTGATCTTATTTCATATTGCAGTCTATTTATTTCTTCCTCAGTCAAATTCCCTTCCGCTACATTAAACCACTTCATTTCGTAATATGTCAATAATTCTTCAAATTCCCGCAAAATACGGCTAATAGCTTTTAGCCGTATTTGATATGGCAAAAACTGCTTAACCACCGAAACAAGTTGCGCGCTCGCAATGATAAAAGCCCATATAAAGCTCAATCTATTCCAAATTGCCCATCCACAAATACTACTGCTTGATGTAACTGCCAAAAACATATTAACAGATTTATCTATAAATTCAGATTGCTCCATATATAATTCAAGGTAATTCACATGAGCTCGTAGCTGATAAAGTTCTCTCCAGTATCTATCTTGACAAGAACTTGCATTACTCATCTAAAGCGTCCAATTTTTATTAAAATAAGTATCTTTAACATCCTTTGCTTTATCTTTTGCCCAAGCCTCTAATCCCATTTTTTTAATCAAGCATAAATTAAAAACTTTTGTATTATGCGGAACTTCGGACGCCTTATCCGCATACGGATGAAGATGATCGCACGGAAACTCATTACAGTTGCTGCAAAAATCAATCCCTTTTTTCGTAATACATTTATAAACATTACACGGCTCGATCATACCCAAAAAATCAATTTTACCTCCGGAATTTCTGCACCCTTTGCATTGCGCCAATTCAATAGGCAACCCGTATTTTTTAGATATTTCGGCTTGAAGCTCCTTATTTTCGCTTGCCAAATACATAGGGCAATTAAAACAATCCAATCCGCAAGGCGCGGTCATTTTATGATAATTCATTATTTTTCTCCTTTTGTAATTATGTAATATAAAATAAATTCACACTTTGCCAAAAAAATAAAAAAATCAACAATCCTCTACCTTTTCATCATTAGGAGTAAATCTGCAAATATAGCCAAGTTATTATAACTTGATTGGGAAAAATTATCATCGTCATTTGGTTATAACATCAAATAAATTTGCGGAGCTTAACAAAGCGCGGCAAATGACAAGAGCGAGCCCCCATGTCATTTCAAATTTATAGTCATCTCAATGCCAGTCTGTTTGCTTGCCTGCCAAGCGAGCTTTGATTTGCTTCTCGCGAATAATCAGATCGCCTACTTTTTTATCCGAAAAATATCGGGAATGCCACTCGACATAGATATGATCGATTTTATCGATATATCCGGAATTAATTAAATCTTCCAAAGCGTCATACTCGGAGGCTTCAATATCCATTTTTACTGCTATCGTAGAATATTTTTGAGAAGCCTCCTTTATAAAGTCGGACGCTTTTATCGACTTCACTTCTAACGCTTTATTCTCATTAGATTCGTAAAATGCAGAATTGTGGTCTTTAACCACAGACGCTCCGTCCGAAACTTTTCCTCGCTTGTCTTCTACAAGACCATAAAGCTTCAATATGCCGTTTTTATTAGAAATCGCCGCATTTATAATTTCCCAACTCCCATTCCATGAATGTTCCTTATATAATTTTGAAACATTGCTTTTTAATTGATCAATACAAAACGGATTTGCTTCAATCAACCGGTAATCAAATATATCAGGGTTATAATACCGAGAAAAAAAATTAAAACCCTGCCCCAAATTGCTTCCCATATCTATAAACAGGGCTTTTCCGCTTTTACGGCTGCCGTGCAAGTCAACAATATCCTTTGCCTGACGCGCTGCCAAGGGAGCTATTCTTTTTTCAAAAGACGGATATAAGAATTCAATTCGCCGCCTTATCAGTTTCTTTATCATAGATAAAAATGACATAAAATTCTCCATTTAAAAATAAAATACAAACTAACGGTTAAAGCTAAACAAACGAAAACAAAACGGCTTAAAACATATATAGATAGACGTTACGCTATATTTAACTATAAACCCAAATAAAATATAATCCGATTAAAATAAACTATGAGCCTGTTTTTTGCATTATAAAAAATTCATAACCAAAAAATTCCGAAAACTTTCTATAAAAATCTATCTCTTTTTGCAAAGCGTAAAACATAGATAACGCCTCTTTATTTCCCTTATATTTTTTATTCAATATATACAGCTCTTTTTCCATAGGCAAATAGTAGTTATTAAACCACACGGATTTGGGCAGCGTAAAATTTAATATTAAATTAAAGTTTTCTTTTTTAATTATTTCAATCTGTTCTTGAATATTTTTTATATCAGGATATTCCTTGTGAAAATATTCAAGAACCTCGTCGGGCGGATTAGATGTAGTATATACAAGTTGCGTTATTGCCAAAAACCCGTTATCTTTTAAAAGAAAACGGGTTTTTTTTAATCCGTTTTGAAATCCCATAATATATAATGCGCCTTCCGACCAAATAATATCAAAGCTTTTATCTTTAAAATTCATATCAAGCATCGACATGTTTCGGGGAGCTATATTTTTTTCAACCCCTTCCTTTTTTGCTTTTTTCATTAACATATCAAGAAATGCCGAATGGTTATCCAAAGCGATAATTTTTCCGTTTGAAATTTTTGCTAATTCTATAGTCTGCATTCCCTGACCGCATCCAATATCTAAAATTAACGGCTCTTGGAAACGCGCGGGAATAGCGTTAAATGCGCGCTCCGTATGCTCGTTGCCGCCCGGTCCGCTTCGCGGCAAAGCTTCGCATACTTCATATAAATATTTAACTCCTTGCATAATTACCCCCTAATATAGTCTATACTAAAAAAGTATAATACCTATTGTAATGATTATAAATTTTAAAAAAAATAAGATGAAATATTTGCGAATATTAAAAAATTTCGGAAAAGCCCTATTCTACAGCGCAAAAAGATTCCTTATTAGGCTTACCCCTTCTTTTTAAAGAATTAAGCTTAAAATCAACTTTTGTTGTTTTATCTTTTTCTACGGTAAAGTATGAAACTTTTATAAACGCGGCGCCATCCGTTCTTCTGTTTCCGGTAATAAGCCTATACCTGCCTGTTTCCACTTTCAATTTCTCGGAAAAATCGGAAAGATGGGCTTTCCATTCATAATCCAGCGTTCTGTACAAGCCCGTGTTATAATCAAGCTTTGCAACCGTAAAATGTTGATAGTATAAAGGAAGCGTATTATTTTCATCTTTTGGCTCGAGAAAAAAATAACCTATATCCAGCTGTTTTTGCTCATCTTTGTCCGGATATATGTTTATCCATTTTTCTAAATCAAAATATTGCGGCGTCTTAGTAATTTCCTCTAATCTTGCGGGGATCCCTAAGCTGCGGCAAACGGCAAGAAAAAAAATATTGCGGGATCCTTTGTCTGATATCCCCAATTCATATACTCCCGTCGGAGTAATATAGGCGCTATAATGAACCTCTTTTTGTATTCTGATATCCTTTTTTATTCGCGTAAGAAGTTTCGCTACTATTTCGCTTCTTTTT
>JAFDMD010000090.1 GCA_019306185.1 Deltaproteobacteria bacterium | reverse complement strand
GCAAAATTTTATGATTTATTTTTTTTTAAGACGCCGCGCTATTTTTATATTATTTCGCGCTATTTTCAACTCGCTCTGCGTTCCTATTTTTTTAAATATATCCTCCGCCTGCTCGTAATATTCTAATGCTTGCTCGGATTCGCCTTTATTATAGTAAATATTTCCGATATTTAAGAGACAGTTTGCTTTTCCCTTTTTATATCCTATTTCTTTATCAATATTCAAAGCCTGCTCGTAATATTCTAATGCTTTATCCAGTTCGCCTTTATTTGCGTAAATGTTTCCAATATTTCCTAAATTGATAGCTTCGCCCTCTTTATATCCTATTTCTTTGGTAATATCTAAAGCCTGCTCATAATATTCTAATGCTTTATCTAATTCGCCTTTATTTGCGTAAATGTTTCCAATATTTAAGAGTTGGTTAGCTTCGCCCTCTTTATATCCTATTTCTTTGGTAATATCTAAAGCCTGCTCGTAATATTCTAATGCTTTATCTAATTCGCCTTTATTTGCGTAAATGAATCCGACATTTCCTAAAAAAACGGCTTCCGCTTCTTTATCATTAGATTTTTTTACCGCTGACAATCCGATTTTAAGGGCGGACATGAAATCGGTTAAATATCCTCTTGTAGAAAAATAGTCTGTTAAAGAAGCAACCAAATCCTTTATTTCGGATAATAAGGTTTTTTTGTTATTTTTACATAGGTTAAGAATATTCAATACATGAGGGCGTTCCAAATCTAATTTATTATATCCTTTAATGCCATGTTTTGACCACATTGAAATAAAATGGGTATAAAAGAGGAATAAATTTTTTAATGCGGATTTTTTCGGAGGATATTTTTTTTTAATATACTCGTAAATTAAAGGATGAGCTATTATATAAAAATTTTCTATTTTGGATATTAATCCGTATCTTAAAAGCAGGTTTATATCTTTTTTTATTTCCGTGTTATTAAGCGCCGCTTCTATTATTGCCTTATTAAAAGGGGCGAAAGCAAAAGCGCTTATTACGGATGTAACCTTAATTGCGGATCCGCTTATTTTTTCAAAGCTTCGTTTAAGCAACAAGGGTATGCTTTCCGATTCTTTTTTGCCGTCGTCAAGCGCTTCAAGCGGGCTTGTTTGGAGCCATTTTAAATATTCGCTTGCAGGCTCTTGGTTATTATTAATATAATTTCCGGCAATTTTTACGGCAAGAGGCAGGCAGCCTATTATTTTACAGATTTGTTTAACGTTTGCCGTATCATCCGCATATTTGCCCCCTAAATCCTTTAAAAGCTCCGAAGCTTCGGATAGATTTAACGGAGAAACATTTACCCGATTTGTAGGCATATCTTTTTTATCTCTGCTTGTTATAATTGCGCTGCATCCGCTCCTGATGGATAGAATTGAATTTAAATCATCCGCTTTTTCCGCTCCGTCCAAAAATAAAAGGGCTTGTTTGTCGGATAAAGCAAGTTTTGCCGCTTCAAACGGGTTTGGCTTTGCTTCCAAACCGTAGCGATAAGCTATGGATTCAAATAAAGACTCGGCTTTAGGATTTTGATAAAAATCGTGCCATATAACCCCGTCCTTAAATAGCGTTTTCAATTTGTTCTTATCTTTTAAACGCCATAAGGCTTCTGTTACAATCGAGGTTTTACCTATGCCGCCGGAGCCGCAAAACCCAATAATATTTCCTCCGGTTTTAAGACTTTCCATAAGATTATTAATCTTATCTTCTCTGCCTTTAAAATTTTTGTCGCGCGGAGGCAGGGTATATTTTGGCTTTTCTTGTTTATGATTTGCAATGTTTATTTGCCCGTAGTTTTGGAATGTTTGGGTGGCAATTCCTATGTTTTGAGCGTTATAATTATTATTCATTTGTTTTCCCTTTGTTTATCAAGCCTATGGGATTTAGAGATATTTAAAATTGATTTGCTACGCTTTTTACTTGTCGCTTCGGATTTTCGGCTGCGTTTTGCTAACAATGCGAAAACTCAAGCTTCGCTCTCAAACAGTTCGCATTGTCTTAACGCAAAACTTGCCGAAAATTGTTTCCTCATCAACAAGAGACGCTACGCAAATAAGTTTTGAATATCTCTTTTACAATAATTTTTTGCGCATTTAATTAAAGATTAATTACGCCTTTATTATTAAATGTATTGGCTATTACGCCGATTTTTTCGGCGTTTATATTAAACTCGCTTGCGGGCATTTGCGCTAACAGGTTTTTAATCTCTTTGTCCTCGTTAATTTTTTCGGATATTATATTCTGTTCCAATTTTTTTTGAAGTTCCAAAGAGTTCGGTTTTTTTTCTAATTTTTCAATTGTTTCCGAAACCTTATTTTTGCCGCCGAGTTTTTTTGCAATAACCTTTTTAATATCTTTAAATATGCTTTGGCTTAATCCTGATGTTATTGCGGTAATTATGGCTGTTGTAATAGGTTCCATTTTATCTCCTTAAAAAAAAACGGTTTGACTGTTCTTAACCGATGGATAAGCTTGATATTTAAGCTTTTCCAATACTTTTATTGTAATATTTTCTATAAAACAAGCAAAATTTTATAAGAGGTAGAAGCTTTCTTTTTTATGCCGCCCAGTGAAATAATCTATTTAAATTTGCCGTAAAAATTAACAAAATACTTGTTAAGAATATTGAAATCTAATATTAACTATTTTGTTAATTTTTTATTTGCTTTATTTGCAAATAAAAATATGGAAACAAGTAAAAACGGCATTGATATTGGCATTTAAACAACTTGCGTAGAAACGGTCTGAATTTGCGGCAAAAAATTTAACTTCCGGCATTCGGCATTTGGCATTTTAAATCGGAACAGGTTTCTACGGAAACAAAACAAAAGGAGACGTAAAGCTATGACGCCTAATACTAATGTAGATATTATATGGGATTATGTGGAAAAAGTATGGAACAGAGGGGATATGTCGGCTTTGGAAGAATTAACGACTCCCGATTTTGCTTTTCAAATAGGAAGCGAGCCGGAGCGCAACAGGGCGGTTATGGCGAGATTTGTAAAGATGATACGCTCCGCTTTTCCGGATTGGCATGTTCGTATGGTAGATACTATTACGGATAATAACGTTACCGTAGTTCGTTGGAAAGGCGCCGCGACTCATAACGGCGTTTTTTACGGCATAGAGGCTACCGGAAAACAGATTATTACATCCGGAATTAATATTTATCGATTTGAAAAAAATAGAATAAAAAAGGAATGGGAACAAATGGATACTTTAGGGTTGCTTAGACAGCTTGAAGTTTTGAGCGGATAATTATAAAAGTTGACTGAATTAATTCTATTTATTATAGTTCGGCTCTAATTTCGGAATTTCGGTCTGCATTCTATATTAACTCCATTTATCAAATAAAATCCGAACGCTATTAGTTAAAAAATTTGCAATTTTTAGTAACGATTAAAATTTTATAACCGGCTTTATTTATACGCAAAAAATAATGCTTTTAATTTATGGCAATAAAGAAAAAAGTATAAAAAAAGCGGGTTTTAATCTTTTAACAAAAAAAATATAAATAACGGTAAAAACTTTGCAATGCGGGGTTTTTATATAACCATAGTAAATTTATTCGTAAATAATTTAAAAACGGGACAAAATCTTGTTGCTGCGCATCTTAATTCTCATTTTGCTATCGCCTTGTTCTTAAGAACTTACAACCGTTTTAACTTTATTAAAAAGGAGGGCTGATGGGGTATAAAAAAGAAAAGATTAAAAAGGATGAATGGATTAACACCACTTGCGGCGTCTGCTATTGCGGATGCGGCGTCCGGATTAGAAAGATAAACGGACTTCCGGTTAAAATAGAGGGCATATCCGATTCTACGATGGGAGGAACAGGAAGAGGGCTTTGCGGCAAAGGCGCCGCGGGGCTTATGTATTATTACGATCCTAATCGTATTACAAAACCTCTTAAACGAACCAATCCGGAAAAAGGGATAGGGGTTGATCCTAAATGGAAAGAAATTTCTTGGGAAGAGGCGCTTGACGAAATATCTACAAGAATGAAAAAAATTATGGAGGACAACCCGAATAAAATTTTATTTACCAACCAAACTATGCGCGCAAGCGACGGTCCCCATAATCATGCTTATTTTTATGCAAAAGCTTTTGGAGTCGAAGATAACGGTTGCTTTATAATAGGCGGCGGTAGTCTTCATTGCGGAAACGCCGCTCATATGATGGGCGGACTTATACATGGAGCATGGTCTATAGCGCCGGACTGGCGTTATACCAAATATGTTTTAAAATGGGGATCAAGCAAAGGCACCGGCTCCGGACATTCCGCGATGACTAACGCAAGATTAAGAGCAGATGCGGTTCGCAGAGGAATTAAAGAGGTTGTGTTTGACCCTATGTGTAATTTTGCGGGAGGCAAAGCTACGGAATGGGTTCCGATTCTTCCCGGCACAGATTCCGCAGTGGCTTTGGCAATGGCAAACCATATGGTAAATGTTTTAGGCAAATACGACGAACTTTATTTAAAAGCAAAAACAAATTTCCCTTATTTAATAAAAGAGGACGGTACCTATATAAGACACGAAGAATCCGGCAAACCTCTTTTATACGATACTAAAGATAAAAAAATAAAAGAGTTTGACGCCGAAGATATTGAAGACGACGCTCCTGCAATCGAAGGAGAATACGAGGTTTACGGCGAAAAGGTAAAACCCGGCTTTGAACTGTTAAAAAAACATTTAAAACAATACACTCCGGAATGGGCTTCCGAAATCAGCACTGTTCCGGCGGCTACTATTATAAGAATAGCGGAAGAATGGGTTGAAAACGCCCAAATCGGAAGCACAATAACCATAGAAGGCAAAACCTTTCCGTATAGACCCGTAGCAGCGGTTACCTTTAGAGGTTCGCAAGGGCATTATAACGGAATCCATCAGGTCGCGTCAATCGATCTGCTTTGCGAATTAGTAGGAGCGGAGGATGTGCCGGGCGGAACTTTGGGCTGGCCATCCATAAGAAGAAAATATCCGGGCGGCAATTATGAAAGACTGCCCAAAATAGGACCGGACGGAGTTTTAATCCCCGCAGTATTTTTTTCTCATATGCCATGGCCTCCCAAAAAGCCGACCATTCCATGCGGCAATGCGGGATGCGTAGATTTTTGGCATCATTCCACCCTTTCTCATATTCCTTATGTAAAGGAGCGAGACGAAATATACGAAAAATTCGGAATGAAAGCAAAACCGGAAATGGTTTTCGGCATCTCCGCCAATTTCGTAATAAGTCAGGCGGACTGGCAAGCCGCAGTTGACTTTTTTAAAGATATGTTTGTGGTTCAAATCGATATTTGGTCTAACGAAACGGACGAGGCTATAGGAGATATTATTTTGCCGGACGTTTCCTATCTTGAAAAAGACTGTTGGAGCAGCGAAATAGATTCCTTCTTCTTTAGCGGCAGCCCCTCTTACGAAAAATGGTATGTTCATATGCAGCAAAAAGCTGCGGAGCCTTTGGGCGAATGCAGATTCTTTATGGACGTTTATTTAGACATAGCAAACAGAGTGGGAGTATTAGACAAATATTACGAACTGTTAAACGAATATTATAGCATTACGGACGACAATTTAAAGCTTAAGCCGGAAGACGGACTTATGACATGGAAAGAAATAGGCGAACGGGTTCTTACTTGGGTTTACGGAGACGATAAGGAAAAAATCCAAAAACAAGGATATGCTACATGGGATAAGCCTATAGAGGATGTTTATTGGCGCTGGCATACAAAGGCTCGCGTCCCCGCTTACATGGAATTTTTGGTTCACGATAGAAACGAAGCGGAAAGAATATGTAAAGAGGTTGATTTTAATCTTGATACGGAGCAGTATACTCCGCTTCCGGGCTGGTTTACTCCGACCTCCTATAAAGAAATGGACAACGAATTTAACCTGCTTGCTTTTTCTTACAGAGATATTCTTCATACCAATAATTCAACCTTCCAAAACCCTATGATTGACGAAGTAAGCAAGCTATGCCCTTATACTTTTACAATTACAATGAATACAGGATTGGCGGACAAAAGAGGATTAAAAGACGGCGACAAAGTTATCATAGAAAATAAATACGGAACCAAAGAAGACGGAATAATAAAAACTATGGAAGGGCAGCATCCTAAAGTAGTAGGAATAGCGGGGCAAGGCGGCTTATGGGCAAAAGGAAGACCCATAGCTATGGGCAAAGGGAGCAATTTTTGCAAACTGATGCCTACTTATTTAAGACATTACGATCCTATAACAGGAAATATTGAAACGTCTGTGGCAGTTAAAGTTTATAAGGCGTAACAATTACGGTATAAAATAATAAATAGAAAAAACGCTATTTAATCGCAAAAAAGTATGATTAAATTTTGATTTATAACAAAGTAATTTGTTCAAATTCAAGGCGGAAATCGGGCAAATTACAAAGTTATAAATCAAAATTTAAACAGGAGGTTTGTTAAATTATGGAAAATATAAAACGCGCTGATTACGAATGGATGATAAAGCCGACTCCTCAAAGCGAGTGGATTGAAAAAAACGGCATCTTTTTAATGCTTGCCTTTTTTTTATCGGAAATAGGAGCCGGAATATATTTTTTATCTATGATATTCGGACTTAAAGGGGGAATGATCTTCGGGTGGCTTTTAACGCTTGTTTTAGGAGGCGGAGTCCATATGTATTATCTTGGAAATCCTTTAAGATTTTGGAGAATTTTTCTAAAGCCCAAAACTTCGGAGCTTTCACGAGGAGTTTGGGTAATAGCGGTTTTTGCAGCGTTAGGCTTTCTTCAAATTGTGGAATCTTCCGCCTTTAATGCCATATACATAAAAAGCATAATGGGCATCGTTTGCATTCTTCTTATTATGCACGGGTTTGCGACAATGAATACTATTAAAGCGATTCCCTTTTGGAACTCTTCTATTGTTCTTCCTTTATCGATTATTTCCGGATTATGGGTAGGATATCAGATCGTAGAAATTCTTCTTTTAAAAAACGGAGTATTAGTAAGTTTTGGGATTGCAAAGTTATCTCTTATTATGCTTCTTACCTATACAGTCTGCTTAATTATGTATTTCTGGAGCGCTTCCCATTCTTCGGAAATTGCCTCCATTTCCATAAAAGATATGCTTTGCGGTTCCTCTTCAAAATTTTTTTATACCTTTATCCTCGGCATAGGAATTCTACTTCCGGCGCTTATAACGGTTTATTCTCCTACAAGTTCCGTGCTTTTGGTTATAAGACTGCTGGCGGTATTTATCGGCGATTTAGCGCTTCGCTATATATTAATGAAAAATGCCTATTATAAACCGCTGATTTAATTTGTAAAGATACCGCATTATAATGAAAAAAAAAATCTCTTAATAAAAACATCGGGCTATAATTAAAACGGAAAAAATGAAAAAGAAACTGCCGGAGTCGCCAAGAATAATAGTAATATGCGGGCCTACCGGCATAGGAAAAACAACCTCCGCAATAAAACTCGCCTCTATTTTTTCCGGCGAAATAATAAGCGCAGATTCAATGCAGATATATAAATATATGAATATTGGAACCGCAAAGCCCGCCATAGAAGAGCAAAAAGCGATAAAACATCATCTAATAGACATATTAAAGCCAAATCAAAACTTTAGCGCGGCTCTTTTTTCCAAAAAAGCGGAAAAAATAATAGGCGAGCTTTGGCAAAACAAAACTCCCTCTTTTATAACCGGAGGCACGGGGCTTTATATAAAAACCCTTATTTACGGGATATTTAAAGATAAAAAGCCTTCCGAAGCGACAAAAGAACAAATAAAAAAAGAGGCTGCGGAAAAAGGGACGGCTTCTTTATACGAAAAATTAAAAAAAATAGACCCCGAAGCCGCTGTAAAAATAGACCCTAACGACGCCTACAGAATAATAAGAGCGCTTACGGTTTTTGAAACTACAGGAAAAAAAATATCCTCCCATCATAAAACTCACCAATTTGCAGAAAAAAAATTTGAGGCTTATAAAATAGGGTTAGAGATTGACAGGCAGACCCTATACAAAAAAATCAACCGCAGAGTCGATCAAATGATAGAGCAAGGCTTTATACAAGAGACCAAACAACTGCTTAAACAAGGGTATTCCAAAAATTTAAAATCTATGCAGTCCATAGGGTACAAGCACATAATTAGTTTTTTGGAAGGAGAACTCCCTTTGGATAAAGCGATTGATACAATGAAACGGGATACCAGAAGATACGCAAAAAGACAAATTACATGGTTTAAGGCAGATAAAGAAATAGTATGGACAAGCCCCGATAATATTTTAAAAACCGTTCCGAATATAAGCGCTTTTTTATATAATGGTAAATAATCTTTGCTCCTTTAAAAAATATCAAAGGTAATATATTTGCAAGGAATTAATATTGATTTTAATATTTTCTTGCCAATATTAAGAGAAAACGCCGATTACTAAAAGAATTTTGATCATAAGAAATAATAATGATTAAATTCAGACAAAAGATTAAAGGATAAAGGCATAAGTCAATAATAAAAGGCTTCCTCGCTTCGCTCGGAATGACGGGCTTTTAATTTTTTTTGTCTGTTATTTTAACATAAGTTGTTTTTGCTTGTCATTTCGACAAGCAAAGCGAGGAGAAACCCCTTAATAAAAAACGATAAATAACAGGTTGATTTTTTATGCCTTTTATTAAGTTTTTCAGTATCGCCTACTTATACCGCCGATTTATTCTACAGGCTTTGTATTGACTCTTACGCTTTGATTGTTATTATAATCAATTAAAAATATATTATAAAAGCGGAGCGTATATTATGGATGAAATAAAACAACAAAAAGAAGAAATAAGATTAAAAACCAAAGAATATTTAAAACAGCTTTCCGAAAGAAAACTAAAGAAATTAAATACGGATGTTATAAATAAGCTTTTTGGATTGGCAAATTTTTTTGAAGCCTCCATAGCGTTATTATATATAGGACACGAATACGATCCTACTTATAAGCTTCTTATAGAAAAAACAATCGAAAGAGGCAAAATAGTAACCCTTCCTTTTTTTAATAACGAATCCGAAGAATTAGAGTTTTTTAAAATAGACAATCTCGCAAAAGACCTGATACGGGGTAATAACGGCGAGTTCAAGCCAAACGCGTCAAAATGTAAAAAAGTTCCTGCAGACTACCTCGATATAGCCCTAATACCCGGATTTGCATTTGACGAAAAAGGAAGCAGGCTCGGCGACGAAAAATGCGTATATAACGACGAAATAATACCAAATCTTCCAACGACCGTAAGAAAAGTTTCCATATGCTTTGAAGAGCAAATACTTCCCGCCATACCAATGGAACCAAACGATAAATATGTAGATATAATCGTTTCCGACAAAAGAGTAATATATAAAATCTGATGATTAGCCTTTTTGCAAAACAGGATATACTTAATCTTTCGGATCAAAAACTTTCGGATTGGTTTAAAACAAACAAAATAGCCTCATTTCATTTAAAACAGATAAAAAAATGGATATACCTAAAAAACTCCGAAAGCTTTTACGAAATGACGGATATATCCCAAAAAACCAGAGAAATCCTTGAAAAAAATTTTTGCATAGGAAGTCTTGAAAAAAGTAAAGTCCGCAAATCAAAAGACGGCTCTAAAAAATATCTTTTTAAATTAAAAGACAACAACTACATAGAAAGCGTGCTTATACCCGAAAAAAATCATTATACATTATGCATATCGAGTCAAGCGGGATGCGCTCAAGGATGCAAATTTTGTCAAACCGCAAAACTCGGATTTATAAGAAACCTTTCAAAAGCGGAAATACTTTCTCAGATTATCAACGTAAAAGCGGATTTAAAAGCGCGCAAAAAACTTACCAACCTTGTATTTATGGGCATGGGAGAACCTTTGGCAAATCTCTCGAATCTTATTCTATCGCTTAACATAATTACAGATTCCAAAGAAGGACTATCCTTTTCAAAAAGACGAGTTACAGTATCAACCTGCGGGGTTGTCTCGAATTTTCAAGAACTCGCCCGAAATACCGAAGCAAGACTTGCAGTATCCTTAAATGCGGCTGATAATAAAACCCGAGACATGCTAATGCCTATCAATAAAAAATATCCTATGGAAACTCTTATAGAAGCATGTAAAAATTATCCCTTAAAACCAAGGGACCGAATTACATTTGAATATGTTTTGTTGAAAAATATAAACGACTCCGAAAAAGATGCAAAAAAGCTTATAAAACTCTTAAAAGGAGTTAAGGGAAAAGTTAATCTTATACCGTTTAACAAGCATTGTAAAAGCGAGTTTGAACCCCCGAATTTTAATACGGTTTTACAATTCCAAAAAATACTTTCGGACAATAACATTACCGCTATAATAAGAAACAGCAAAGGAAGCGATATATCCGCGGCATGCGGACAGCTTGCGGCATCCTATTAACCGCTTTTTCGCTTAATTTCGGCTTTTTATTTTTGCCCTTGTCTTGTCGAACAAGCAAAGCGAGGAGAAAAATTACCCCTAACAAATATTTTATAACCATATATAGCCTTACTATCAATTAATTATAAAAAAATGCCATAAAAAATACTTAAGAAAAGGATATGTCTGAAGTTTATTTGCGTAGCGGCTCTTGCAGTCGAGGAAACAATTTTCTGCTGGTTTTGCTTTGTTAGTAAAACCAAGCCGAAAATCCGAGACGGCAAGTAAAAAGCGGAGCAAACGAACGCGGACATATCCGAATTGATTTAAATCGGCATATGCTTATTACTCAATCCGGCAATCATTTTATTGGAAACTATCTATAAGCGCCCCGAACAAAAAAAAACTTGTCCGTCCAACCATATTGTTATAAAATAATCTTCAGCGTTTAAAGGCACAGTTTAAACCGGATAAAATCAAACCGGACAAGTCAAAAATTAAAAACTACGCGGGATAAGCAAATAAATATTATAAAACGCCTTTTGAATCCGAAAATAATAAATAGCGTTAAAGCCGTTTCGGTTTTAATCATAACAATTTTAATCTCATCTATTTCAACCCTTTCCATAGCCATAGCGGACGATACAACCGAGATAAAAGTAGATAAAAC
>JAFDMD010000089.1 GCA_019306185.1 Deltaproteobacteria bacterium | reverse complement strand
TCCAAATATCCGCCGGTAATAGATAATGTTTCTATACGAGAATAGTATTTTTCGGTAATATCGCTATTCAAACGCGCTCTTGATTTCGGATCCTGAAAAGCAAGTTTAAAGGCTTCAAAGTTGGGTTCTGTCATTTTAATAAGGCATGTGGCTTTAGGGTCTTCAAGAGTTTCCGGCTTTTCCACATCTTTGGCGTTGATAACGGCTATCGGCTCTTCCCGCAAATAGTCGGGATTTTTATTTAGAATTACTTTTCGATAAAAATCATCCTTTTCGCCTTTTAAATCTTCAATTGTAGCTGGAATTTGAGCCGCTTTTAAAGATTTGTTTTTCCAAACATGATTTAACCTTTGTTTTAAAATTCCATTATTAGCCGTGCAATGAGCCGCATAAATAAAACCTTTTAATCCTTCAATTTTTTGTAAAATTTGTTCCGCGCTTAAAGTGGAAGGTCTTACTCCGTCTTCGGGGTCGGTAAGCTCAAGATTGCCCAAATATCTGTTAAGCTCTTCCGTTGTAGTTGTTTCGGAAAAAAGAGCTACAAAATGAGCCTTTTCGCTTGAAGTAATCTCAAAACCGGGAAAGACTATAATATGTTTTTGATTCATCAAATCTCTGATTTTGTCTATATTCTCGACATTTCCATGATTTGCAATGCCTATGATTTTAATCTTTTCATTTTCACAAATTTCAAGAAGCTTGTCGTTATATTCTTCTTCGGAAAGATGATGATCGGTTCCGCGATATTCAATATAGCTATAAGGGTTTACTTGCAAAGCGCATTTCCAAAACCGCGCCTTTGTATGTTTTTCAGACATTTGTTCACCTAACTTTATTATTAAATTTTTTGGTCGGCTAACAATAAACAAGGTTCTATTGTATCTGCAGATTAAATTCGGATAATAACATATTATGTATTGTAAACAAAAATTTTATCCCGTTTAATATTTTCTTTTTATTTCCAATATTAAGATTTATGCGGAATCAATATACCTACGCTTAAAATTAATATTATTATCGTTAAAAAAAGGCGGTAAATTTTTTATACGGTCTGTTTTTGGTATGAATTATAAAAACAAAAAAGCCCTGTTTATCAAAGCGTTTATTCCAGCAAGGCGAGCTATATTATAATTGGTGGAGGCGGCGGGAATTGAACCCGCGTCCGAAAACATTCCGCGTATGCATCTACATATTTAGTCCGAATTTTATATTTTGCTTTTCAAATCTCCTTCGGACCCGATATTTAAAAAGCTATTCCGGCTTTATTTTGCATTAGTTACGTCGGAAATATAACTAATGCTATCCCGCTGCGTCGTCCATATCAAACCCGCGGGAGTAGTCTGAAAGGACGGTAGCTATGCCGCTACTGCGTAGTTATAATCATCTGCGATTATATTTAAGTTTCCAGTCGTTTAACGAGCAGACAGGAAGCTCGATATGCAACATACGTTTCTTTATCCCCGTCGAAGCCATTTCGCCCCCATTTTATTGCTTACATAATGTGATCTTTCCATGTCCCTTTTTTGATCACGGCTTTTTATAGCTTCTCTTTTATCGTATTTTTTTTTGCCTTTTGCAACAGCTATTTCTATTTTTACTTTGCCATCTTTAAAATAAGCCTCAAGAGGTATTAATGCAGCCCCTTTTTCGTTTATTTTGCCGAAAAGTTTTTTTATTTCATATTTATGCAAAAGAAGTTTCCGCGTTCTTTTTGGCTCATGATTTTCATAATAAGCAAACGGATATGCTCCTATGTGCATCTGATAAATATAAACCTCTCCGTTTCTTATTTTTACATAAGATTCTTTTAAATTAACTTTTCCAAGCCGCATAGATTTTACTTCGGTTCCGAGAAGCTGTATTCCGGCTTCAAATTTATCTTCTATAAAGTAATCATGACGCGCTTTTTTATTTTTTGCAATCAGCTTTATATGTTCTTTTGTCATATCAATATATTATACGCTATATAAAAAATATCAAGAAGCGGAATTATTTTTTTTTGTTAGTTGTTCATATTTTTTTTGAGCGGCTTCGGTTATTTTGGTTATATCTGTATATTTTAAAATTTTATTTGCAAAATTTTTGGCGTCTTCTACCGATATATTTCTTAACATCTCTTTTATATGAGGTATGGACTGCGGATTCATACTGAATTCTTTTATGCCCAAACCGAGCAGTATGGGCAGATTTAAAGGATCAGACCCCATTTCTCCGCATATTGCAACGCTTATTCCTTTATATTCGGCAATATCGCATGTATGTTTTATCATTCTAAGTATTGCAGGATGAAGCGGCTCAAAAAGATGCGACACTTCCGCGTTGCCTCTGTCTGCGGCAAATACATACTGTATTAAATCGTTTGTTCCTATGCTGAAAAAATCGGCTTCTTCCGCAAGTAAATCTGCGGTAATAACCGCTGCCGGAACTTCTATCATTATTCCTATTTCAATATCTTTTTTAAAATCAATATTTTCTTTTTCCAAAGATAGCGCCGCCTGATAAAGAAGCTCTTTTGCCTTAATTATCTCGAATTTATTTGCTATCATAGGAAGCATTATTTTAACGTTTCCGAAAGCGGACGCTCTTAGAATTGCTCTTAACTGGGTTATAAATATATCCGGTTTGGCAAGGCAGTATCGGACGGCTCTTAATCCCAAAGCCGGGTTAGCCTCTTTTGAAGGCATAAAATTAAAAGCTTTATCTCCGTTAATATCAAGGGTCCTTATAGTTACGGGATGAGGCGACATAACTTCTATTACCCCTTTGTATTTTTCAAATAACCGGGCTTCCGTAGGAAATCCGCTTCCGGATATATATTCAAATTCGGTTCTAAAAAGCCCTATGCCGCTTCCTCCATGATCTATTACGGACACAACCTCTTCGGAAAGTTCTATATTGCCCAAAACATGTATTATAAAACCGTCTTTTGTCTGCGCCGGAAGTTTTGCTTTTCTTGATATTGCCGCTTTAAAATTTTCGTATTTCTCTTTTTTTTCTTCATAAACCGCCAGGGTATTATCCGATGGGCTTACTATTACTTGTCCTTCGTTGCCGTCTATTATGATTATATCTTCGTTATTTATTATCCGCGTAGCATTTTTGAGCCCTAATACCGCAGGTATTTGAAGGTTGCGCGCTACAATTCCTGTATGACTTGTTTTGCCTCCTCCGTCTGTTATAAACCCTTTTATAAATTCAAGCTGTATCTGGCTTACTTCAGCCGGCGAAAGATCCCGCGCTACAAGTATTACTCTTTTGTCTATTGTTTTTATATTAACCGTTTCAATGCCTATAAGGCTTTTCATTATTTTATCCGAGATATGAATTATATCTTCGGCTCTATCTTTTAAATATGAAGCCTCCATGCTTTTGAATTTTGCCGTTAAATCAGCGGTTACCTTTTTTAACGCCCACTCTGCGTTTACCTGTTTTTTTTCTATTATTTCGGCTACTTTATTATAAAATTCCTTGTCGTTAAGTAAAGCTATATGGGTTTCTATTATATCTGCCGATTCTAAATTATCTTCTATTATCTCTTTTAGATTGTTTTGAACTTTTTTTACCGCGGTTTTAAAACGGTTTATCTCTTTTTTTATATTTTGTTCGGTTACGACATATTTTTTTACTACCTTAACCCCTTCTTTATCCACTATGTATGCAGCGCCCGCGCATATTCCGGAAGAAGCGGGTATTCCTTTTAAAATTATTTCTTTTTGTTGTTTTTGTTTCATAAGTTCATATTGTTATTATGAGATTTCTCCTCGCTTACGCTCATTGGCATTACAAGCAAAAATAAGAAGCCTGTCTTGTCAAGCGAAGCGAGAAATCCCTTTATTATAATATAATAATATATGTTTCCTCTGTTTATAAGTAACAAAGTTGTGTCCCGCCTTTTGTCCTAATGTTTATCAGATTAACGCATTACTATGATTAAAAACCGTTTCCTTTATCCCTTTGTTACTTTGTATCAGTGTTATAATCTTTATATTTTTTCCGAAAAATCGCTTTTTATCAATTTTATAATTTCGTCAACTATAATTTTGTCGGCAGGGTTATCTGCAAAAACTTTAATCTTTGAGCCTTGCGGGCAAAAAAGCATAAGAATATCGGTTACGCTTGATGCGTCTGCAATTATATTGTCTTTTTGAATATAGATTGCAGAGTCTGCTTTTTTTGCAATTTCGGCTATTTGCGAAGCCGGTCTTGCATGTATTCCCGCTTCATAGCTTATTGTAGCTTCTGTGTATTTTTGTTCCATGTTACGCCGCGCTTTTTTTATATTCTTTAAAAAGCTTATCTTTTTTTATCTTGTGATCTATGAAATCCCACGGAAAAATTTGTTCTTCCGATTTTTTTTTATCGGTATAATATTCAGTAATATCTTTTGTCTGTTTTAAAGTCTTTGTCCAATTGCCGGCGTTCTTATAAGCGAGTTCTATTATATTTGCAACTTTTCTATCTCCGTTTGAAAGTATTGTCTGAATATATGAATTTTTGGGGCTTTCGGCTCGAACAACAACATTCGGCATAGATTCGAGACTTTTTATAATATAATTTTTTTTCTTCTTTAAATTATTTATGCCGTCTTGGTTTGTCCATTGAAACGGAGTAAACGGCTTTGGAACAAAAGGATTTAAACTTATTGCTATTTTTCCTATTTTTTTCTGTTTTCTGCTTGCCTCCAAAAATACTTTTTTTATTTTTGCGGACAATTTTATTATTTCATCTGTATCCTCATCGGTTTCAAAAGGCAGCCCTATCATAAAATATAGTCTTAGATTCGGTATTCCTTTTTTTACAAGAAGCTCCGCGGCATTTAATATATCTTGTTCGGTCAATTTTTTTGAGATTATTTTCCGCATTCTTTCCGAGCCCGCATCAGGAGCTATTGTAGCGGTTTTTACAAGGTTTGTTACAAGAGCCTCCGCAAGCCTATCCGTAAGAGAATTAGCGCGTAAAGAACTGAAAGAAAGTCTTATATTATTTGCCGCCGTATATTCGCATATTTTGTTTATGGAAGGAATATCGGATATGTTTGCGCCTATCAATCCTATATTTCTCGTCCATTCGGAAGCCTTTTTTATTGTTTTTTTCAATATATCCGGTCTGATATATCTTGGCTGCCCGTATATATAACCTATAGCGCAAAATCTGCATTTATAAGGGCATCCTCTTTCCGCCTCTATAAGATATGTATTAGCAAATGTAGTATTAGGGGTTAATACGGATGTTTGAGCGGGCTCTTGCAGCGCAAGATTTTTTGCAAATACCCGCTCTATTGTTTCCGGGATATCTGCTATTGTTTCTCTTTTATAAATTTCTCCTTTGGAGTTGTAAGCAAAGGAGTAAAATTTAGGAACATAAAATCCTTTTATATTGCGGGCAAGCCATGCAAGGTTGGATTTTAATCTGCCGATCCTATCTATTTTTTTAAAAAAATCCGGTATTAATTCTTCTGCCTCTCCTATAAGAAAAGCATCTATAAACGGGGCTATAGATTCCGGATTTAAAAGGCATGCAACGCCGCCTGCTATAATTAACGGAAAATTATCCTCTCTTTTTTTTGCAAAAGCAGGAATTTCGGCTTCGGTTAATATTTTATATATATTCGGATAATCTGTTTCAAATGATACGGAAAAAGCTATTATATCAAAATTCGAGATTTTTCTGCCGGATTCTATTGTCCGGTTTTTGCATAGAAATACTCTTTCGCATAGTATATGATCAAAATTATTTATCATTTTATATACTGTCTGAAAACCGAGATTAGACATTCCGATTTGATATGTATTCGGATATATTAAGGCGACTTTTAATCTATTTTTGTGGTTTTTTATTACCGCGCCTCTTTCCGATTTTATATGTTGCTTTTTTTGCTTCATTTAATATTTTTGATGAGATTTCTCCTCGCCGCGCTCGTCGAAATGACACAGTAAAAATAGACATATCAAAAAAAATTTACTTTTTGGAATCTTTTACTTCTTCAAAATCGGCATCTACTATATCTTCATCTGAGTTTTCGGCTTCTTTATTTTGATTCCGAGACGGGTCGCCTGCGCCTGGCTCCGTTGCCTGTTGTCCCGCTTCCGCAGACTGTTTATAAACGGTTTCCGCAAGTTTATGAGATGCCTGTGTTAATTCTTCGTTTAATTTTTTAATCTGTTCAATATCATTGCCTTGTATAGCCTCTTTTAATTTTCCGATAACGCTTTCGATATTAGACTTTACTTGGGCATCTGCTTTGCCTTCGATCTCTTTAAGAGATTTTTCTGTCTGATAGATTAAAGAATCCGCAATATTGCGCGCTTCCGTAAGCTCTTTTCTTTTTTTATCTTCATCTGCATGAAGTTCTGCCTCTTTAACCAGTTTATCAATATCCTCTTGCGATAACCCGCTTGACGCTGTTATTTTAATGGACTGCTCTTTTCCTGTAGCCAAATCTTTTGCAGACACGCTTACTATGCCGTTTGCATCTATATCGAAGGTAACCTCTATTTGAGGCACGCCTCTGGGAGCCGGCGGAAGTCCGGCAAGCTCGAATTTTGCAAGGGTTTTGTTTCCGTCCGCCATCTCTCTTTCGCCTTGGAGCACATGAACGGAGACTGCCGGTTGATTATCCGCAGCAGTAGAAAATATCTGACTTTTTTTGGTCGGAATAGTTGTATTTTTTTCTATCAACCTTGTCATTACTCCGCCGAGAGTCTCTATTCCTAATGATAAAGGAGTAACATCTAATAGAAGAACATCTTTTACATCTCCTTTTAAAACGCCGCCCTGTATTCCGGCTCCTATGGCGACTACTTCGTCCGGATTTACCCCTTTATGCGGATTTTTACCGAATATTTTCTTCACAACCTCTTGAACCGCCGGCATTCTTATCATACCGCCTACAATAATTACTTCGTCTATTTGGGAGGGTTTAAGCGCTGCATCTTTTAAAGCCGTTTTGCATGGCGCTTCAAGTTTTACAAGCAGATCGCCTACCAAAGCTTCAAGCCGCGAGCGGGAAAGTTTGATATTCATATGTTTGGGACCGCTGGCGTCCGCAGTAATAAACGGAAGGTTAATATCTGTTTCCATGGAACTGGAAAGCTCCATCTTTGCCTTTTCCGCAGCCTCTTTAAGACGCTGCAGCGCCATTTTATCGTTACGAATATCTATACCCTGATCTTTTTTAAATTCCTCTGCAAGATAATCTATTATTCGCAGATCAAAGTCTTCGCCGCCCAGATGGGTATCCCCGTTTGTAGATTTTACTTCAAAAACCCCTTCTCCTATTTCGAGTATCGAAATATCAAAGGTGCCTCCTCCCAGATCGAAAATGACTATCTTTTCATCCTTCTTTTTATCAAGCCCGTAAGCAAGAGAAGCGGCTGTAGGTTCGTTTATTATTCTTAAAACATTAAGGCCCGCTATTTTGCCGGCGTCTTTTGTAGCCTGACGCTGACTATCGTTAAAATATGCTGGAACCGTAATAACCGCGTCAGTTACGGCTTCGCCAAGATACTCTTCTGCCGATTTTTTAATATTTGCCAAAATAAAAGAGGATATTTCCGCAGGACTATGTTGTTTTCCTCTGAGATCTATTCTTAAATCTCCATTTTTTGCTTGAACTATTTTATACGGCAGCACTTTTATATCGCGTTGAACTTCAGGCGAAGCGAATTTTCTTCCTATCAATCTTTTAACGCCGAACACGGTATTCTCAGGATTTGTAACCGCCTGACGTTTTGCGATTTGTCCGACAAATCTTTCCCCCGAATCTGTGACGGCGACTATGGAAGGGGTTGTTCTTCCGCCTTCGGAATTGGTTATTACTTTTGCTTCCCCAGCCTCCATGATCGCTACGCATGAATTCGTAGTGCCAAGGTCTATTCCTATTACTTTACTCATTATGTTTCCTCCTCATCCTTTTTTTTTTCCGAGACTACGACCATTGCAGGGCGCAACAGTCTGTCACAGATCATATATCCTTTTTGTAATTCGCTTATAACTGTATTTTCCGGATGCTCTTCGGATTCTTGTTTTGTCATTGCTTGATGAAAATTAGGATCAAAAGCCTTCCCTTCAGATTTTATAGGCGTTACTTCATATTGTTCAAAAATTTTGACAAGCTCCGTTAAAGTCATCTCTACCCCTTCAAGAAGGGGGGCTTTTTCTGCTTTTTCGGTTTTGGCGGCAAGAATCGCTCTATCAAGATTATCGGCTACAAGAAGAATATCTTTTAATATGCTCTCATTTGAATATTTTCTAAGATCGCTTGTCTGTTTTGCAACCCGTTTTTTAAAATTCTCAAATTCCGCCAGCAATCGCAAAAACTTATCCGTTTTTTCGGCAAGATCTATTTCTAATTTTTTATTCTCTTCTTTAAGGGTTTTAAGATCAGGCTTTTGTTTCTCCTGCTCTTTTGTTTCTACCTGTTCGGCTTTTTGAGCCTGCTCGAGCGGCTTTTTTTCTTTTTTAATAGACAATTCCTTTCTCCCGTAAACTTAAAATTTACAAACGAACCACATAGTTTTTAAAAATGCTTAAAAAATAATGCGATATAGCCGATTGTCAAGAAGTTGAATAAAAGGTTTTACCGCTTTTTTCTACCAAAACTAATTAACGCGAAAAAAAGAGATAATTACTTATCGGAATTTTGAAATAACAGACTGCGATAAAAGGCTTGATAAAAGCTTTTGCAGCTTTGAATATCCAGATATTAATTATAAGCAAAGTTGACTTTTTATTTTTTAAAATTTAATATTATTAGTTATTTTTTATAAAATTCCGTTATTGGATTAAGACGTAAAAAAGAATAATTAAGGAAATAATATGTCCATAGGCAAATCAATCAGACGCTTGGATGCGGCGGCAAAGGTTACAGGCAGAGCAAGATATACGGAAGATTTAAAAATTTTCGGCACAAAGCATGCGGCATACGTTCGAAGTTCCATAGCTCATGGAATCGTAAAGAATATAGACGTATCAAAAGCAGAAAAAATTAAAGGCGTTAGGGCGGTTTTTACCTATAAAGATGTTCCGGACATAATCTTTGGAACTGCCGGACATCCATATACCGAAGATAAAGATCATAAAGACGTAGCGGACAGAAAACTGCTTACAAACCATGTCCGATATGTAGGAGACGAAATAGCCGTAGTAGTTGCAGATACGGAACTTATAGCCCGTAAAGCCGCAGCTGCAGCGGAGGTTGAATATCAGCAACTTGAAATTTTTCTTACGCCGGATAAAATTCTTGCGCCGGACGTAAAGCTTATACATGAAATAGGCAATATAGTAGGCGCGCATAGTTTTGTCGTAGGCGGAGATATTGATAAGGCAATAAAAAAATCAAAATATATCGCTCAATCCGAATACAAAACCGCAATGGTATGCCATTGTCATTTGGAAAATCATATAACTTATGCTTACATGGAGGATAACGAAAATATAATTATAGTATCTTCTACTCAAATACCTCATATCGCAAGGCGTATTGTAAGCGAAGCCCTTAATTTTCCGCTTGGGCGCATAAAAGTAATAAAGCCTTATATAGGCGGCGGCTTTGGCAATAAACAAGATGTAATATTAGAACCTATGGCTGCTTTTCTTACCCTTAAATTAAACGGCGCTCCTATACAAATATCTTTGACAAGAGAAGAATGTTTTACCTCTACCCGCGCAAGGCATCCTTTTTACGGAAAATTAACAGGAGGCGTCTCAAACGACGGAAAATTAACCTTTCTTGATATGGATATAATCTCTTTAACAGGCGCTTACGCTTCGCACGGGCATTCCGTAGCAAGCGCTGGAGGCGCAAAATCCTGCACAATGTATCCGAGAGCGGCAATAAAATTAAATGCAAAAACTGTATATTCCAATATGCCTGCTGCAGGAGCAATGCGGGCTTACGGAACGCCTCAGACGGTATTTATGATAGAATCTCTTATAGAAGAACTTGCAAGAAAATCCAATGCGGATTCCGTTGAATTCAGACTTAAAAACGTAGGAATTCCAAACGATATTAACCCGCTTAATAATCAAGTAATTCTTACGGACAGCTTAAAAGAAACTCTTGAAAAAGGCAGAAAACTTATAGACTGGGATAGAAAAAAAAGGCTTTATGCAGCCGATACAAACCAAAATATTAAAAGGGGGCTTGGAGTAGCCTGTTTTAGCTATGCTTCCGGAACATATCCGGTCTGCGTAGAGATAGCCGGAGCAAGATTTGTATTAAATCAGGACGGCTCGGTTAATATTCAGGTAGGAGCCACAGAAATAGGGCAGGGCTCGGATACGGTTTTTGCGCAGATGGCTTCCGAAACTGTCGGAATAAATATTGAAAAAATAAAGGTTGTCTCAACTCAGGATACGGATACCACTCCGTTTGATACCGGCTCTTACGCTTCAAGACAAACGTATGTAACGGGGGAGGCAATTTATAAAACGGCGGTTTTATTTAAGGCAAAGATATTAAAATACGCTCAACGGATTACAAAAATAAGCAAAAACCTTCTTGATATAAAAAAAAACAGCGTTGTTTATAAAAAGGAGGCGGATAGAGTTGTTATCTCGTTAAAAGAGCTTGCCAAAGACGCATATTATAATAAGGAAAGAGGCAGGCAGATTACGGCGGAAGTATCTTATAAAACTCGTACAAACGCGCCTTCTTTCGGCTCTACTTTTGTAGATATTTCGGCGGATATACAATTATGCAAAGTAACTATTAACGAAATATATAATATCCACGATGCCGGTATAATTATTAACCCTATGCTTGCAAAAGGACAGGTTTGCGGCGGCATGGGAATGAGCATTGGCGCCGCTCTTTTTGAAAAACTTTTGATAGACGATAAAACAGGCGGAATTTATAATAATAATTTATTGGATTATAAGATGCCTACTATTATGGATATAGGCGATTTAAAATGCGATTTTGTTCAAACGAACGAGCCTACTTCAAGCTACGGCGTCAAATCTTTAGGAGAGCCGCCTATAATATCTCCCGCGCCTGCTATTAGAAACGCAATTTGGGATGCTACAGGCGTAAAAATTGACCAATTGCCTATAACAAAACAGGTTTTATTTAAAAAATTTAAAGAAGC
>JAFDMD010000088.1 GCA_019306185.1 Deltaproteobacteria bacterium | reverse complement strand
TTTAATCCTCAAAATACTAAACGTATTACTGCGGTTAAAAATCTTTTCGCCTTGCAAACAAACAAACCACTTTGTTATCCGACAAAATTATAATTATTATTTTTTATGATTTAATATCGTTAATAATGGACATTGCCTCTATTTAATCAATACTGAAAAAGCTGCATTTCAAGCTTAAACGGTTTTGCCGATGCCTAAAGTTAAAGTTTAATAAAAGATATAAAAAATCAATCTATTATTACTTTTTCGTTTTTAATAAAGGGATTTCTCCTCGCTTTACTCGTCGAAATGACAAGCAAAAATAACTTATGGTAAATTTCCCCTGTCATTTCGAACCGAAGGGAGAAATCCCTTAATTAAAAGACTGTAAATCTATAGCGAAGCGAGGATAAATCCCTTTATTATTGGCTCCTGCCTTTATCATTTAACCTTTTGTACGAATCTAATCATTATTTTTTCCGATTAACTATTTTAATGGGGTCTTTTATTCTTTTCGTTTATAAAGAGGCGATATATCTCTTAACGTATTTACTATTTTTTTTAAGGCTTTAAGAAAGCCTATTATATCCTGTTTTGTATTTTCTATTCCCGGAGTTATTACAATCGTTCCTTGAGCGTCTTCATGTTTTAAGCCTATGGATAGCAATACATGCGATGCCCGCAAAGAGCCGGTAGCGCATGCGGAACGAGTAGATACTATATAACCTTCGTCTTCAAGCATTAATAGTATGCTTTCCCCTTCTATATATTGTATGCTTACCGATATTAAATTTTGAAGACTATTTTCCGGGTCTCCGTTTATTATATACTCGTCTATATATGAAGGCAGCTCGGATATAAGCAGTTTTTTAAGGCTTTTAAGATGCTCGGCTCTTTTATTCATCTCCTCCGTTGCAAGTTGAGCCGCCGCTCCCATGCCTATTATTCCGATTAAGTTTTCGGTTCCCGCCCGCTTGTTTTTCTCCTGTATCCCTCCGTCAAACATTGCCCAAACATTTAAGCCTCTTCTAATATATAAGCCGCCTACTCCGGTTGGTCCGCAATACGGATTCGAAGCAAAGCTTAATATATCTACTCCGAGTTTTTGAACGTCAACCGGTATTACCCCTACCGTATCGACCGCGTCGGAATGAAATGGAATCTTCTTTTCTTTTGTTATTTCGGCTATCTCTTCTATCGGCTGTATTGTTCCTATTTCATTGTTTCCATGCATTACGGATACAAGTATTGTTTCGTCCGTTATCGCTTTTTTTATATCTTGCGGATTGACTCTTCCTTTTTTATTTACGGAAACCGAAGTAGCCTTGTATCCCAGCTGGGTTAAACGTTTTATGCTTCTTATTACGGAGCTGTGTTCTATATTGGAAGTTACTATATGTTTTCCTTTTTCGGCGTTTGCAAAAGCAATCCCTTTTATTGCATGATTCACCGATTCCGTGCCGCCGGACGTAAATATCGTCTCTTTAACATTTTTACAGTTTATAAGTCCTGCAACTTGCCGCCGGGCGTTTTCCAAAACTTCCGCGGCTTGTTCGCCGGAAGCGTTTAGACTGGAGGGGTTTCCGTAGTTTTCTTTTATCGCGCTTATCATAGCCTCTTGAACTTGCGGGGGCATTGGATTGACGGATATATGATCAAAATTGATTTTTTTCATTATGCTTTATGTTTTACTCCCATAGCATTTCATAAAATTTCTACCCGCTTCAATAAAAACGCTTTGTTAATTCCAATAAAATCTAAAAGCGCTTTTTAACCGGAAAAGAGAAATTTCATTATCTATTTACGTCTGTTATTCTAATTTTTAATGCTCTTGGTCCAAATCCGATTGGCAAGATTTACAAAAAGTTGTCTTTTCAGATAGTTCTGCGTCGCAATAAGGACAATAGCATTGTTTTTCTCCCTCTTTTTTATGCATTGGTATAAGGGTTTCGGGTTCTCTTCTTTGTTCAGGTTGTATTTTTCCCGATTTTTTTGCTTCGTAATTTTTTATAGCAAGCTGAAGAGCGTCCGCGCCAAGGTTGGAGCAATGAAGTTTGTTTTTAGGCAGCCCTTCCAAAGCGTTGGCTACATCTTTATTGGTAATTTTTTTAGCCTCTTCTATGGTTTTATTTATAGCCAGCTCCGTGAGCATGCTAGAAACGGCTATTGCGGAACCGCACCCAAAAGTTTGAAATTTTATATCTTTGATTTTTTGTTCTTCGATTTTCAGATATATTGTCATCATATCGCCGCAAAGAGGATTGCCCACTTCCCCTACTCCGTCTGCATCTTCTATTGTCCCAACGTTTCTTGGGTTTTTAAAATGTTCCATTACCGTTTTTGAGTATAACATTTTTTTCCGTAATTCTCCTATTATTAACTTTTAAAAGCGGTTAATTTTTCGGTAAGTATTTTAATATGTTTCATCTCTTCTTGTATGATGCTCTCTATTTTTTTTACCCCTGATTTTTCGGACACAAGGGGTTTCATCGCTTGATAAAAAAGTATTGAATCCTTTTCCGCAACTAACGCCTCTTTTAGAATTTCTTCTATATTTTTTATGTCTATCTCTTTTTTAAAAAATACGCGCATATCCGCAAGAGCTTTCAGATATTGAGCCGATTCGTCTTGGGGGTCAAATATTAGGCTTGCTTTTTCTTTTTCGGAAAGGTTTTCTCTTATTGAAGCGAACGTTTTTTTATGCTCTTTTTCAAATTCCGCCAGATTGAGCAATAATTGTTTGGCGTTGAAATCGGATACGGCGCTCGCCGCTTCCGTATAAAATTTAACGCCGTTTTCTTCGATTTGCTCCGCCATTTTCAATATTTCTTCGATGTTATATTCAAACGCCATTGTTTCCTTTATTTAAATTTCGCCGTATAACTTGGTAGTTTGCCCGTTTGCCGCGTTGAAAATTTTTTTTTGCCTTGCAAACAAACAAGCTGCTTGATTATACGACAAAATTTTATTATTTTTTATAATTAAGAGTTTTAAAGTATTTGGATTCATACTGTCGCTACGGTCATAAGTTTGGGCATCTTGACATAGCTTTATCTCTTATGGCTATTAAGCGCGTAGAATTTAATATTAATCCAATATCTCCATTAGTTTACCGCAGCAAGGAGGAATTCTATCCCCTTTTTTCAATTCAACATATTTATTGCAAGTTTGACAATAACATCGGCAGTCTTTATCTACGCTAACGTCCGGATATGTCTCGGAAGAGCCGCCTTTTTCCCCTTCTATTGCAAATCGTGCAAATTTGTTTTTACCCGGAGTATATTCTCCTACCGGAACAAGCTTTTTGTTAAATCTGGCGCAATCGACCATTATTTTCCAAAGAGCTTCTATTTTTTTAATTTCGTCGTCATTTTCCGGAGTAAATTCAACCAAATTTTTTTCTATGTTTATTTGCATTGGTTAATCCCCCTTATAAACGATTTTATAATATTTTATTTGAAATATCTTTTTAAAAGTCCTTCAAAAGCCTGTCCGTGTCTTGCTTCGTCTTTACACATTTCATGAACTGTGTCATGTATTGCGTCGTAATTAAGCTGTTTTGCTTTTGTTGCTATATCTTTTTTGCCTTTGCAAGCGCCTTTTTCGGCTTCTACCCGCATTTTAAGATTCTGCTTGGTATCAGGTAAAACCACCTCTCCGAGAAGCTCCGCAAACTTTGCGGCATGCTCCGCCTCTTCAAAAGCAATTCTTTTATAAGCTTCCGCTATTTCAGGGTAGCCTTCTCTATCCGCCTGTCTGCTCATTGCAAGATACATTCCTACTTCCGTGCATTCTCCGGTAAAATTAGCTTTTAAGCCTTCTTTTATTTCCGGATCTATATCTTTTGCTACGCCTATTATATGCTCGTCCGCCCAGCCTTCGCTGCATCCGCAGCAAGATTGCTCTTTAAATTTATCGGAGCTTGCTCCGCATTGAGGACATTTTGCAGGAGGAGTATCTCCCTCGTGAACATAACCGCATATTGCGCATGTATATTTTTTCATTGATATTTCCTTTCATAAATTTCTATTATATAGGGCTATCTTGTTTTGCCCCTTCTTAAAAAAATGAGATTATACCTCTTCAAAATTCTCCTGCTCCGCTCCGCAAAGCGGACAAACCCAATCTTTTGGCAGGTCTTCAAAAGCTGTTCCCGGAGCTACTCCGTTTTCATGATCTCCTTCGGCATGATCGTAAACATATCCGCATGGACATTCATATTTTTTCATTGTTCTTCCTTCCTTTTGAGTGGATAATATATTTTAATCTCTCCCTCGCTCATCTATAAAAAAACGAGAGGCTTTTGTAGTTAATAATATTTACATCCAAATTTTTCTATTTTTTAAGCGTATCTTGAAGCCATTTTTTCACTTTGCCCGTAACCGGATAAACCCCTTTCAATCCCGAAACAGAGTCGGAAAAGCTTCCTTTTATATCCTCCGGCATATTAAAAGCCGCAAGTTCTAACGCCTCTTCCGAGTTTCTTTTTATCAGGTAAATAATCGGCTCCTCTTTCCAGTTGTTAACGACAAAATAATAGCTTACGTCATCTTTGGATCGAACCACCTTTCCATGCGCCCAATTATTACCCCATTCCAAATAAAGAGTAACCGCCTCTTCCGGAGTCATATCCCAATCGATTGAATTAACCAATTCTAAATTATTTTTAATTTCGTCAATAGTCATCATTGCGGCTTCCTCCCGAATTATTAAATAATAAAAGTTGTCATTACTTTAAGTTTGTCAAGAGTAATAATCTTATAAAATATATGCGATTATTCGGCATAACCTGCTATTTTATCGCTTAATTTTAATAATGCCTAATAAAAGAGCGTTTAATTAGTTATTTTCCGGCGTTAGAAGATATTCTACCATAGCCTCCAACTCTTTTTCCGTTCCTTCAAAAGCGGGCATATCTTCCGGAGGTTCTTTTAAAAATTCCGTTAAATCTTTCTTATCATAATATTCGGTTATATCTTCAAGCGACGGTCCCATTGTGCTGCCTTCTCCCTTAAATACATGGCATGCTCCGCATTCCGACAAAGCATAAACATCTTTTCCCGTCATCTTTTCCGGTTTTAAAAGAGGGTTCTTTATCTCCGCCGTAATCTTTTGGTTCATAAACATTGTTCCCCATATAAGATACGGCTTTCTCGCCTTTTCTCTTGCATACCCTCCTATAAAAAAGGTCATAAACATTGCAACGGACGCTAATACTAAAGCGAAGCGTCCTTTTTTATGCCCTAATACCCAATAACAAATCGATAACAACGCCGATATGCCGGCTAGTGTAATCATTATATAAAGGTAAGGCTTTCCTAATCCCGTCCATAACTGACTATATGGGTTCGGAATGGGAAGTCCGGCGGAAACCGATTTTATTTTGAAGAAAAAGCTCAAGCCGGATAACGGTTGTATTAATATAAAAAAAGCGCCTATACGGGCGCCCAATCTGTTTATTTTGCTATAATCCGTTTTTTTATACGTAAATAAAAATATTATAAGAGCCGCATTTATAATACAGGGCAAAATCAGATGCAGGGTAGATTCCCATAGAATTGGGTTGTTAAAAGCATCTATTCGAGCGCCTGTTTCCAACCATTTTCCCGGAGTAAGCATAAAAGCCCAAATCGCATTTATCAAAAAGCCTGTTATCGCCGCGCTAAAAGCCGCTCCCGCCCCTAACATAATATGAGTTTTACGAGATACTTTATCCCATGTATTATTGTATAAAACGGCAAAAATCATAAGAAGCATAAAAAATGCGCCCTCTGTAAGAAATACCCAAAACATAATGGAATAAAGGGCTTTTGTAAATCCGCCCCATAAGCCTATCATAAGAACTATTATCGCCACTCCCAAAACGCCGTTGATTTTCATCATATCGGATAATAGTTTGGATATTTTTTTTGCGCCCGTTATATAATCGGCATCCTGTTTTTTATATCCGAGCCATTCGGAAAAAACTACAAAAGCGGTTGTTCCTACCGCAATAAAGGCAAAGAAAACATGGACTAATATAATAATAGCCATAATTATACTGTTGCCTACTAATGGAAAATATATTGTATTCATTATATTTATTTTATTCTTTTATATTTATCAAATTGTAACCCTGCCTATAAAGGCTTAAATACGCTTTTCGGCTCGCCGCATACAGGGCATTTCCAATCTTCGGGCAAATCTTCAAAAGGCATAGGCGAATTTGCTCCGTCCTCCTTTTCCGGCTTATATATATACCCGCATACTCCGCATTTATAATGTCCCGCGGCAGCCTTTACATCCTCTTCCTTAATATATGTAGGAGCCGTTTTAGGAGATTTCCCGTTTTTAATAGTATGGTAATCCGAATAAGTTAACGGCGTATCATTATTAAATGCCTCCGCATCCGCTGCCTTGCCTATAAACATAGTATGAGTCGCTGCGTCTATGGCATTTTCTACGTTAGCGCTTAAATACCCTACCGTATAATCTAATATAACCGGCAAACTATTTATATCGGTTTTATATTTTATATTTTCAAACTTATTAATATCTCTGCCGGATTTAAAGCCGAAAGTTCCTATAATATCCATAGGAACATCTTGCGATAATATAGATACGGCAAATTTTTTACTCTCCGTTATATATTGATGAGTTAAATTCTGCTTATTTATACATACCGCTATTAACATAGGATCCGAAGCAACCTGCATTACCGTATTTGCAATTTGCCCGTTTATTTTATTATCCTGCGCGGATGTTATGATATAAACTCCATAACTTATTTTATGTAATGTTTTTACGTCCATTTTTTTCTCCGTATAAAAATATATTGACTAAAAGTTAATAGTAGCTATTATTAATAAGTATTGTTAATTGTCAAGCTTTTTTAATATAAATTAAGATAAACTATTATGAAAAAAGATAAGTTGGGAGCCATAAGGCTTACGAAACAAAGAAAAGTTATTTTGGAAGAGTTAAAAAAATTAAATACCCATCCTACTGCGGATGAAATTTATTTTATTGTAAAAAAAAGACTTCCTAAAATCAGCATAGCTACGGTTTATCGTAATCTGAAAGCCCTAAGCGCCGCCGGATATATAATAACGCTAAAAACTGCCGAAAATCAAAAAAGATTCGATGGAAACATGCAAGAGCATACTCATATAAGATGCGTAAAATGCAATAAAATACACGATATAGAAGGCAAGATAAAATTACCGCAAAATTATAAAAATCTTAAAACCAATTTTGATATTCTCGGTTACAACATATATCTGTATGGAATTTGCCCTAACTGCTTGTAATTGACAAAGATAAAAAGCCTGTCATTTCGACCCGAAGGGGAGAAATCCCTGAATTATTTCCGCCGCCTTACAACAAAAATTAAAAACCCGTCATTTGCCGCTTCTATTGTATCCGCCATTTTAAGCCGTTTGGATAACAAAGCCTGTTGTTTGTTTTTAAGGCTTGCGAAAATTTTAACCGCAGGAATAGTTAGACTATTTCGAGGATTAAAAAAATTTTTCAACACAGCAAACGGGCGAACTACGAAATTATCCAACCAAATTCTATGTTTTGTCAAAATGAGAAAACAACATCGTAAAATATCCCCTGCCTTGCGTTAACGATCTTAATTCCGTAGAATATCCGAACATTTTGGAAAGAGTAACCGTAGCGTCAATCGTTTGCGTCCCCTCATTTGCCTCTATAGCTTCCACCTTTCCGCCTTTTGAATTAATATCGCCTATAACCTCTCCCATAAAAGCGTCCGGAACAAAAATTTTCACCTTCATTATAGGTTCCAACAAAAAGGGAGCGGCTTTTGTCAAAGCTTTTTGGCATGCAATTGAAGCGCTCGCCTTATAAGCGAGGTCGTCGCTGATATTCTCTTTATAAGAACCGCCTACAAGAGCGGCTTCTACGTCTATAACCGGATAACCCAAAACAACCCCGCTTTCAAGAGATTGTAATATGCTCTCTTTTATAGCCTTGACAAACCCATCCGGTATCATTTCGTCATTAATCTTACTTTTAAATAAATTACCCGCCCCTCTTTTTAAAGGCGTCAATTCTATTTTAACCTCGGCAAAACGACGTCTTCCTTCAATCTCTTTATCGAATATAAAGGCTTCGGTATGTTTGGTTCCTATTGTTTCTCTATATACTACATGAGGCTTGCCTACGTTCACCTCCAAATTAAATTCTCTTTTCATTCGACTTACTATTACTTCAAGATGAAGTTCGCCCATTCCGGAAAGTATGGTTTGCCCTGTGTCTTCGTCTGTTTTTACTTTAAGCGTAGGATCTTCTGCGGTATATTTTCCTATTACTTCGGCAAGCTTATCCTGATCCGAAACTGTTTTCGGCTCTACCGCTATAGATATTACAGGCTCATAAACATCGATATTCTCCAAAATAAGCTTATCTGTTTCGATGCAAAGAGTGTCGCCCGTAGAAGAAGTCTTTAAGCCTACAAGCCCCACTATACTTCCGGGTCCCGCTTTTTCGATTCTCTCCTTTTTATTTGCATGCATAAGCATTATGCGGGCGACCTTCTCTTTTATATTTCTTACGGGATTATAAACGCTCTGCCCTACGCTAATTTCGCCGCCGTATATTCTGGCGTAACATAGCTTGCGCCCCTCGATCATTGCGACTTTAAATATTAATGCGGCAAGAGGTTTATTCTTGTGTGGAAGGCATTTCATAATCTCTTGGGAATCGACAATAACTCCTTCTATAGGAGGCACGTCAAAAGGACTCGGCATAAATTGAACTATGGCGTCTAACATCGGTTGTATTCCCTTATTCCTAAGGGCGGACCCGCATAAAACCGGAACCAATTTTAAATCTACGGTTCCTTTTCTTACGGCGGCTATTAACGCCTCGTTTGTTATCTCCTGTTCGCCTATATAAGCCTCCATAATATCATCGTCAATCTCTGCCGCTCTTTCTATTATTTTTTCTCTGTATTCAAGCGCCTGCTCAAGCATATCTTCCGGTATATCTTCGATTCTGTAATTTTTGCCGAATTCCTCGGTCTCCCATATAAAGCTTTTCATACTCAAAAGGTCTATAACTCCTACAAAAGCATCCTCCGTCCCTAACGGAAGCTGGAGTATAAGCGGATGGGCGTTAAGTCTTTCCTTTATCATACGAACGGTTTTAAAAAAATCCGCTCCTACTCTATCCATTTTATTGATAAAGGCTATTTTAGGAACATGATATCTATCCGCCTGACGCCATACGGTTTCGGATTGAGGCTCCACGCCTCCTACGGCGCAAAAAACGCCTATGGCTCCATCTAACACTCGCAAAGAACGCTCCACCTCTATGGTAAAATCTACATGTCCGGGGGTATCTATTATCTGAATTATATTATTATTCCACTCGCATGTAGTAACTGCGGAGGTTATTGTAATGCCTCGTTCCCGCTCGTCCGGCATCCAATCCATAACAGCTTGCCCGTCATGAACCTCTCCTATTTTATGAGAACGTCCGGTATAATATAAAATTCTCTCCGTAACCGTTGTTTTGCCCGCATCTATATGGGCTATTATGCCAATATTTCTTATTTTATCGGTTTGATTCTTTTTCATAGCGATACTTTTTAAACGCCTCTGTTTTTTATCTTTAAATTACAAAATGTTATAATATTTTTCATGCAAAAGCTTTTTATAGTCAACAAATCTTTATGTCAATAACATAAGTATAACGCTTCCGTTCAATAAACTATTTTACGATTCTCCTATGTTTATATTTCACTGCAAATGATTAGACTCGCTTAATTCGATAAAATAAGAGCCTAAAAACAAAAAGGCGGGTTTTAAAAACCCGCCTCTATTATAAAAGTTATAAAAAACAATTATTCTTGTTTAGTTAAAACAATTTTAAATTTACCCGCCGCTATATCAATTTTAGTATCATATCCTTTGCTTTCCGCAAGTCTTTGAACATTTTCGCAAGCTATATTCGTATCTACTAATACCTCCAAATTTCTTTTATTCTCTTTTATAGCGTTTAAGGTTAAAATAACCGGTTGGGGACAAGAGAGTCCGCAGGCGTCTATTTTCATTTCAAACCTCCTATATTTTCTCTCGCATAGTAAATCCTATAATCAAACAAACCAGTATTCCAATAATTACCGCCGCCATGCCGTAACCCGAAACTCCGCCTACCTTTAGAACCCCGTCTATAAAGGCGTCCGGCTTTGCAGCCAAACCGAAATTATGAGCAAACGCCGCTCCGGTAATCATTCCCAAAACAAAAACGGCGGCATCCGTATCCCCCTCGCCGGATAATATAAGTTGCCTTCCGGGACATCCGCCGGATAGAACAAAAGCCAAACCGGCGAGAACCATCCCCAAAAAATTCCATAAATGGTCGCTATGCGCTATAGGCTGAGCCGCAATGCCGAAATTTACCTGACCTAACATAAGATTTGTTAAGAATGCGAAAACAAGAAGCGCAAGAACGCCTCGCATAAGATGAAAATCCCTTGTCAACATAACGTCGCGTATGGATCCCATTGTGCAGAAACGAACTCGTTGAGCTATAAAGCCGATTATTAATCCGGCGGATAATGAAATTATAAGAGGCGCATGCATTGAGCCGGGTCCTTTTTCGCTTAAAAAAATTGCCCCGCTGGCTCCGAATTTAGGCGCAAATATAAGCAAAAGCAACAAGCCCGCCATTATTGCAGGCATAATTAAACCGGAAGAATAATAAGAATTTCGGGAGCGTCCGAGATTATATCCGTATTTAAGAAATTGATCTCCTACGGCAATTCCGGAAGCAAGTCCGGCTATGCCTATAATAGCGTTTAGGTCTCCGCCTGCAAGGCGTAAAAAAGCGCGCCAAGGACATCCTAAAAAAGCCAAAGCCCCTATCATAGCAAATATGCCGAGTATAAAACGAACAAAAGGGGCAGATCCTGTTCTTGCCTTAAATTCTTTAAAAATAAAAGCCGCTATAACAGAGCCGAGAACAAAACCGATAATTTCCGGTCTTATATACTGGACTACCGAAGCTCTATGAAGCCCCAAAGCTCCGGCAATATCCCGCTCGAAACAGGCTACGCATACCCCCATATTCGGCGGATTGCCAAATTTTTGTAAAAATGCCGCGAGAACT
>JAFDMD010000087.1 GCA_019306185.1 Deltaproteobacteria bacterium | reverse complement strand
ATATAAGGTTAGCCCCCCTATAAAGCATAATGTAAGAACTATGATTAAAAGTCCCCAATCAAAAGAATATAAGAGTCTTCTGTCAAACATATTTATTTATTAAAATTTATTCTTAAATTGATAACTATATCCAAGCCGTCCATGCCATACTTGAAGCATTATTAAATGAACCGAAAAAATCGGACATAAGATATGCTTAAGAAAAAAATAAGTAAAGAATAAAATAGCATCTTGACAAACTTTAAACCTTTTTATTTCTATTTCTTTTTAAATTATTCAAAATTAAAGAAAAAACGCCGTTGTTTTATCTTCTCAAATCCAACTTAATCTTTTTGCTCAAATATTCTTTTATCATCTCTTTGGCAAGCGGAGCCGCCGCTCGCGAGCCATGTTCCCCATGTTCTATAAATACGGAAATTGCAATTTCCGGTTTGTCGGACGGCGCATACGCCGCAAACCATGCATGCGGTCTTAAATGATATTCTTTAATCTTATCCGCATCCTCCTCTTTGCTGCTTGCCACTTGCGAAGTTCCGGTTTTGCCGCTAATGGCTATCTTCGGAGAAAATATTAATCTGGCTGTTCCGCGTTCGGAATTAACCACTTTAAAAAGTCCGCTTTTAATAATATCTAATGTTCTATCGGAAACGGACAGCCTGCCTGTTTCCTCCGCGACGTTATATTTTATAACGGTTCCGTCTGCGGTAAAAACTTTTTTCACTATGATCGGTTTATATTTTATGCCTCCGTTTGCAACCGCGGCAGTCATAACCGCAACCTGAATGGGAGTTGCGAGGTTGTAGCTTTGCCCTATGGAAACCGAAAGAGTTTCTCCGCCCTGCCATTTTCTGCCTATTTTACGTTTTTTCCAAGCGGAAGTAGGAACCAAACCGGAATTCTCGTTGTCTAATTCTATGCCCGTAGGCTTCCCTAATCCGAAAGCTTTCGCATATTTGGCAAGTTTATCAACTCCGAGTCTTTGCCCCGCTTCATAAAAAAATACGTCGCAAGATTCGGCGATTGCGTCCTCGACGTTTATGTAGCCATGTCCTTTTTTTTTCCAGCACCTATATCTCCTGTTCCCATATTTTAATTTGCCGGAGCATCGAAATTTTGTTTTGGGATTGATTATTCCTTCTTCCAAAGCGGCGGCGGCAGTTATTATTTTATACACGGATCCAGGCGGATATTCGCCTTGTATTGCTTTATTTACCATCGGATTTAATTTGTTTTGTATTAAAGACCGCCATTTGTTATGCGACATACTTTTTACAAAATCATTCTGATTGAATGCGGGGCTGCTTGCAATAGCAAGTATCTCGCCGGTATTAGTATCTATGGCTACTATTGCTCCGGCTTTATCTTTTAATAATTCTTCGGCTTTTAGCTGTAAAGAAATATCTATCGTTAAATACAGGCTGGCTCCCAACTTAGCATCGACCGTATTTAATACTTTGATCATTTGCCCTTTTGCGTTTACTTCTATTTGCCTGCCCCCTCTTTTACCTCTTAAAAAATTTTCATATTTTTTTTCCACTCCGAATTTGCCTATAAAATCGCCGGGTCTAAAATCGGAATATTTTTCATCTTTAAGTTTTGCCCTGCCTATTTCTCCGAGATAACCTATAAGATGAGCAGCGCAGTCTTCATATATATAATCTCTTTTTAAACTTACGCTTAAAAACACTCCGGGCAAGTTAAATTTATTCGCCTCTATTGCCGCTAGCATATCTCGATCTATATCGGTTTTTAAAACAATAGGTTTATAAGAGGCAATCCCCTTTTTTTTTCTTATTTTTTCTATTAAAGGTTGCGCCGGAACGTTCATGTGTCTGGCAAGATTTTCTAATGTTCGATTTAACGGGTCGGCATCTTTCGGAATTATGCTTATGTCAAAGGAGGGTCTGTTATCGACCAGAAGTTTCCCGCTTCGATCATAAATAAGCCCTCTAAACGGAGGGATTTGCCGCAATCTTATACGGTTGTTTCTAGATAGCTCTTCAAATTTTTCGCCTTTGATAATCTGAAGATAAAAAAGTCTTATAGCGAGCGCGGAAAATGCCGCCAATATTAATATTAAGGCTTTCCCGACTCTTTTCTTATGCCATCCTATATCCGAATTTTTTATATTAAGGTTCACCTAACCATTTTCCTATGTTTAAATTTCGCAGGTCAACTTTCTCCTTTATAAGTTTTCTGCATTACGCTAAAATATTAATTTTTCGCCTTAAACTCAAGCAAAATACCTACGAAACAAAATAATAGATCAGCATGAAAAAACACAAATATTCATCGGACATTCCTTATTACATTCGAATTTAATCCGGCAAAGCGTCTGAAGATTAATTTTATTAAAAATATTAATAAAGGAGATAAAAAGAGTCCTATTGCTATCTGTTTTAAAAGCGCTGCGATTATTTCATTAAAAAATAAACTTGCCTGCATAAAATACACGGAAATATTTTGTATGGCGATACAGGACGAAGTGGCAGTCCATATGATAAGCAGGCTTTCTTTTTGAAGATATAAAGAGATGATTTGGGTAATTATGACTGTCCACATATAGGACAAAATATATATGCCGAAGGGGCCTCCGGACAGATTATCCGTTGTCATTCCTAATATAAAAGCTATTATATATCCGTCTTTTCTTTTCCCGAAAAGAAAAGCGGCAATGATTAATGAGATATTGGGGTCAAAAAGATATTGAAATAAGCTAAAAAACGGCAAATATACTGTTCGCAATACCGTTAATAAGAAGCCTATCGCAAAGCTTAATATTATAATCATCGTAGCAACCGGTTTCTTTGTCCTGCATAATTTTGAAAGCGTCTCATATCAATGCCTGAAGTGTCTATTATTAATACTTCTTCAAGCTTTTCAAAATCAACGTAACAGGAAACAGATACATTCTGAAAAACTTGAGCGGCGTTTTTGGTTACATTCGATACCGTCCCTATTATTAATCCTTTCGGAAATATGCCGTCCATACCCGAAGATATAACCACATCTCTTATTTGCACATCATTTTTTCTAAGAATATATTCCAAAGCGCACTCTTCGTCGGCGCCTTTTCCTTTTAATATTCCTCTTGCCCTTGTCCGCTGTATTATAGCGTCAATTGCGCTATGCTGTTCGGTTATAAGCAAAACTCTGGAGCGCCGGGCAAATATGTCCGTAATTTGCCCTACCGCTCCTTCCGGAGTTATAACCGGCATTCCTTTTTTTACGCCGTCCTTTTTGCCTTTATCTATTAAAACCGTTTTAAACCAACGCGCCGCATCTTTTCCTATCACTCTTGCGGCAATCAATTTGTCGTATGGGTTTTCTCTCTTAAAATTTAAAAGTTTTAAAAGCCGGTTATAACCGGCTTTTAATTCGCAATATTTATTATTAAGAGAATCGAATTGTTCTGTTTTTTTTTTAAGCTCTTTATTTTCCCGCGCTACGGAAAGCAGGGAGAAGTAATCGGACCATATGTCTCGTCCTAATTTTGTAGTCGCAACCACCGCGTTTTGAAACGGAGCCGCTACAACAACAAAAATATTCCTGCCCTCTTTAAGAGATGTATAATTATATTTAAAAGACAAGGAAAGTATAATAACCGGCAGAATAGCCAAAAGGGATATTCCGATAACTATTATCGTTTTTTTTGTAAACATAATTATTCTATAGACACTTGTCTTAATATATCCATGCTGTCTATTGCTTTGCCTGATCCTAAAACCACTGTGGTAAGGGGATCGTCCGATACGGTTATGGGCAGTCCGCTTTTTGTTCTTAATAATTTATCTAAATTTTTCAAAAGAGCTCCGCCTCCGGTTAATACTATGCCTCTATCTACTATGTCCGCTGCAAGCTCCGGCGGAGTTTGCTCAAGGGCTATTTTTACGCACTCCACTATAGAATCTATCTGCTCGGAAATAGCGGCTTTTACCTCTCTTGAATCTATCACCATTATTTTAGGTATTCCGGAAACAAGGTCTCTTCCTTTAACCTCCATTGTTTCGATCGTAGCCTCGTCCGGATATGCGTTTCCTATTGTCATTTTTATTAATTCCGCGCTTCTTTCGCCTATAAGAAGATTATATTCCCGTTTCATGTATTGCATTATGGCGGTGTCCATTTTATCTCCGGCTACCCTTAACGATCTGCTATAAACTATTCCGGCCAAAGATATCACAGCAACCTCCGTAGTGCCGCCTCCTATATCTATTATCATATTACAGGTAGGCTCGGTTATCGGAAGCCCCGCTCCTATAGCCGCAGCCATAGGCTCTTCTATTAAAAAAACTTCTCTTGCTCCCGCAGATTCCGCAGATTCTCGCACTGCCCGTTTTTCAACCTGAGTAATTCCGGAGGGGACGGCAACTACTATTCTGGGTCTCACGAATTTGCGTCTGTTATGCGCCTTATGTATAAAATGACGAAGCATCGCTTCGGTTATTTCAAAATCGGCTATTACTCCGTCTCGCATCGGACGAATCGCGGTAATATTGCCGGGGGTTCTTCCCAACATTTTTTTTGCTTCAATACCTACGGCAAGAACTCTACTTTTAGACCTTGAATCGTTTTTTACCGCCACTACCGAAGGCTCGCTTAAAACTATTCCTTTGCCTTTAACAAAAACAAGGGTATTTGCAGTGCCAAGATCTATTGCAAGATCATTTGAAAATATACTTGAAATCGGATTTAAAAACATGTTCATAAAATAATACCTTTAATTAAATTTATAAATTCATCATCGCCACATTATGTATCAGCGGTCTGAAATTTCTTATTTTTTTATTGGAACAATAAGGATGTATTCGGTTTGTAAGCAGAATAACAACCGTCTCTTTATTAAGATCCGTCCAAAAAGAGACGCCGGTATATCCGAGATGTCCTACCGAATTTGCCGAAAAATATTTCCCGCAGCTTGCATCCTTGTCGCTTGGCATATCAAAACCGCGACATCTTGTTCCGTTTCGGTTTCGTTTAAAAAGCTTAATAACGGTCGTCCTATTTAAAAAAGATCGCCCAAATCCTTTATATATTGAAATTAATATACAAATGAGATTATAAATATCTTTAGCGCGTCCGAAAAGTCCTGCATGCCCGCAGTTTCCGCCTATTACATAAGCGTTTTGATCATGGACAACCCCTTTTAATACTTTTTTTCTCCAAAAACATTTTTCCGTAGAAGCAAATTTTTTATTGGCGTTTTTATTGCCATTATCCGTAAAAAACATTTTTATATTCAAAGAATTATAAATCCGATAGATATAATCTTCAAACTTTGTTCCGGATAAAGCCTCTATTACAAACGTCAAGAGCATAAAACCTATGTCGCTGTATAACTCTTTTTTGTCGGGCGAGGCAATAAGGGGAACCGCGCAGATCATATTTAACAATATCTTCTTCCGTTTTATATAAGGTTTTTTTTCTAATGCTTTATAATACGGTTTATAAGCGGGAAGCCCCGAATTATGATAAAGAAGGTTTTCGATTGTTATCTTTTTTTTATCTTTATTATAAAATTCGGGTATTATTTCGCTTATTGCGGTATTAAATTCCGCTTTGCCTTCTTCGATAAGCGCGGCTATAGCCAAAGCCGCCGCCAAAGGCTTGGTTAAAGACGCCAGATCGAATATAGTATCTTTGTTCATTTTTTCTTTTGAAAATATATCCGCATATCCGTAAGAATTAAAAAAGAATATGCTCTGTTTTTGCGCTATCAAAAGAACCGCCCCCGGAAAAACCGCTTGGTCCAGCCCTTGAAGCATTACTTTGTCTATATTTTTATAATTCATATATTCTCAAAAAATAAACTTTTATCATCAGCGTTTAAATAAGCTTGTCTTCCGATTAAAAAAGAAAGATTCGTTTTATCGTGCCCCGCTTTAAATCCCGCTAATATCGGAAATTTCTCCTTTTTAAATATATCGGTAAATATTTGATAAATATCCTCGACCTTTCCGCAATTATCAAATGAGCCGAGTAGTATTCCTGATATTTGTTTAAAATAACCGGCAAGCCTCATCTGCGTAAGCATTCTATCTATTTTATACGGCTTTTCCGCCGTATCTTCCAAAAAAAGTATGCCGTCTTTAAAATCGGGCTGATAATCGGTTCCCGCAAGATGGCAAAGGGTGGCGAGGTTGCCTCCGGCTATTGCTCCCTTACTTTCTCCCCTTTTTATAACGACTCCGTCCCCAATTTTAAAATTTATATTCGATTTTAAAGTAATCGTATTATAAAAACTTTCTATTGTTTCAGGGTCTTGATTAGCCAAAGATGAGACGGTCGGGCCATGAACCGTCATAATACTCGAAAAAGCGTAATATGATGATAATAATACGGATATATCGCTAAATCCTATAAAAAACTTTGGGTTTTTTTTTGCTATTTTATAATCTATATAAGGCAGTAGCCTAATAGATCCGTAACCTCCTTTTGCGCTCATTATTGCTTTTATTTTTCTATCGGCAAACATTCGATTTATAATACCCGCCCTATCGGCGTCTTCGCCCGCAAGATATTTTTTTTTAAAAAAAATATCTTGCGGAATATTCGTCTTAAATCCTAATGATTTTATAATTTCAACCCCTGTATAAAATTCTTCGATATTAAAAGGGCTTGCCGGAGCGACTATTCCTATAACATCGTCTTGCCTAATCGGTTTCGGGGTTATTTTTTTTATAATCATCCTTTTTTACATTTTATTATCAAACGATTTCGATTATAATTGAACCTTAATCGGTATTTAACAAGAAAACGCCGTCAAAAATCCAAAGCGACAAGCAAAAAAGACTTTGGCATATCCTGTTATAATCATACTTATTTATATTTAAATAGTTTTAATAATAAGCGTTTCCGACGGAAAACCCTAAATTAAATAAAAAACTTTTCTCTACGAAAATTCATTACAATCTAACATTATATATATTTTTTTCAAAAAATTACAACAGGAATAATAAAAAATAAAATAAATTTTTCAATTTATTTATATATTAAATCCGCCTAAAAAATACTCCCATATTTTTATAACTTCTTTTCTTATTATTTTAAAATCCTCCGCCTTAACCAATCCTTTTTTCTCGGCAAGATTCAATCTATGGATAGCCTTTTTATATTCAATATAACCTTTTTTAAGAGCTTTTGCATAATCGCCGCTTAATATGCCTATTTTTTCAAAGCGTCTAATAAATTTTATATTGCTTGTATCCTCTAAAATTTCGGGATAAAAAAAGGCGTTTAATAAAACAAGATACTGTATTAAAAACTCAATATCTACAATTCCTCCGAAGCCCTGCTTTAAATCGAACTTATCCGATTTTTTATACATTTTTTCCGTTCTTACGCGCAATCTCATATCGATAATATCTTTGGCAAGTTTTTCTTTATCCCTCTTTTTACATAAAACTATTTTTCTTATCAGATTGAATTGTTTACAAAGAAGCCGATTTCCGGCAACAGACCTTGCGCGAACTAAAGCTTGATGCTCCCATGTCCATGCTTGATTTTTCTGATACTCTTGAAAGGAATCTATATGGCTTACCAAAAGTCCCGAAGCGCCGGAAGGACGAAGCCTCATATCCGTTTCATACAGAATGCCGGCGCTTGTTCGCGAAGATAAAAAATGAAGCGTTCTTTGCCCGAGTCTGGAAAAAAAAGTCGAGTTATCTATGGAATCCTCGCCTAATGTTCCCCCTTTTTTTCCGGAATGTAAAAATACAATATCAAGGTCGGAGCCGTAGCTGATCTCTTCTCCGCCCAACTTTCCGTAAGCTATCGCGACAAACCCTTTATCGCATGTTTTTTGCTTAATTTCGCAATTCGGAGCGCCGTATCTTTCGACAAGCTGTTTCCACAGAATATCCAATATTTTTTCTAATATAACGTCCGCTATGCCGCAAAGCTTATAACTCGCCTCCTTTACGGAAATTATATCGGCAACCTCCGCGGCGGCTACTCTTAACATATTAACCCGTTTAAATATTCTTGCCTCGTCCATCTGTTTTTCGATATCGTCCTGCGCAAAACGACTTATACGAAAATCAAGCTCCTTTTTAAGATCGGCTTTTTGGGGCGGCGAGTAAAGGGTTCTATGATCTATAAGCTCGTCTAAAAGCAGCGGATATTTTGTTAATAAACTTATAATCCAAGAACTTGCGTTCGCAAGTTTTATAAGCTGTTTTAAAGCGCTATGATTTTCCAAAAACAGAGATAAGTAGCAGGTTCTTTTTATAATTGTTTTTATAAGGGCAAAGATTGGTTTTAAAGTTATTTCCGGTTTCTCCGAATTTGCAGCCTCTATCAAAAGCGCGGGAATAAGCTTTACAAGCCTTGCTTTTCCCTTTACGCTTACCGCCTCCGCAAGAATATCCTTATTTAATCCTTTAAGAAGTCGATAAATCTTATCTGGTTTTTCATATCCGATTCTTTGTAAAATATTAAGAGTTTCTTCCTCTTCTCCTAAATTTTCCCAGAGGTGTTTTAATTCTTTTTCAATAAGGTTATCAGCTTTTTTCGCATCATTTTTTTCAGGAAAAAGAAGAGTCGAAAAATAGAAGCCGACATTTTCCCTATGTTTGTTTAAAGCAAATAAAAAATCTGAAGCGTCCTCAAAATCGAGAGAATATGCAAGACGAAGAAGCTGTTTGGGTTCCGCCGGAATGGTATGAATTCCGGCATCTGCAAACTCCTGCAATCTATGCTCTGTATTACGCAAAAAAATATAAGCGGAAACAAGAGAATCGGAAACCTCTTTTTTAATATATTTTTTTTGTTTCAATAATTTAATTACAGAGCAAATATCTCTTTTTTGGAGATCCGTATCTATTCCGCCTCTTATAAGCTGAAAAATCTGTCCGAAAAATTCCACCTCCCGAATCCCTCCTTTGCCAAGCTTTATATTATTTTCAAATCCTTTTTTTGCCGCTTCGGAATCTATTTTCCCCTTCATATCTCGCAAAGATTCAATTGTTCCGTAATCAAGATATTTTCTATATATAAAAGGGCGCAAAGTTTTAAGAAGCTCTATCCCTTCCTCTTTATCTCCGGCGCAAACCCTTGCTTTTATAAAAGCGTATCGCTCCCACTCTCTGCCCTGCGTCTGATAATAATCCTCCATAGCCTCAAAACTCATAACTATAGGTCCGTTTTCCCCGTAAGGTCTAAGACGCATATCCACTCTAAACGCAAAACCGTCCTCCGTAAGTTTATCAATTATATCTATCAACCTTGTAAAAAGTTTTGTAAAAAAGGCTTTGTTTGTTATTGTTTCTTTCTCTCCGTTTGTTTCCCCGTCTTCCGGATATGCAAAAACAAGGTCTATATCCGAAGAAAAATTAAGCTCTTTACCTCCGAGTTTGCCCATGCCTAATATTACCGGAAGCTGTTTTTTTTCCCTTTCAGATTGCGGACGCCCGTATATCAGGCACTGCCGCTCGTATAAACATTCAAGAGTCTTTCCTATAATTGCGTCCGCAAGCGCGGACAACCTTTGTACGACGTCAAAAAGATCGAATCTGCCGATTATATCCGCAAATCCTATCTTAACGGCTTCCCTAATTCTAAATATCCTTATCTTTTTCGCAAAGCTTTCTTCGGTTTCATTATCAGACAATATAGAAGCCAGCGACTTGTCATAATCCGGAAAACCGATTTTATTATCAAAATTGCAAAACCGTTCCGCCCATTTTAAGTTATGCGGATTTTTTAAAAAATTTTTATATATAAAATCGCTTGATATAAAAACTTTTTCTAAACTCGATTTAATCTTTTCAAAAACGGCGCTCTCTTTTGTATTTAAAAGCCTCTTAAAAAAATTAAGCTTCTGCTCCGCCTCTTCTAATAAAGCTTTAGAGACTATCATATTTTTTTCATTATCTTGATATTTAAGACTCAAAGTATAAATCCTATCTTGCAAACATAAAATTTCTATTGCTACGCTTCTTAAAACAACAAACGCAAAATACCGTCAAAATAAGAAGAGTATTGTTTGGATTTAATAAAAATCCTCTTAATGTCTATGCGAAAAGCAGATTCAAGGCAACAAAATTTTAAAAATCAAATAGACCTCTTCTATTTAAAATTTGTAATTCTAAAAAAAATATTGTGGGGATTTTCCGCAACAATCTGAACGGACTAATATTAAGGAGGAAAAAAATGAAAAAATTATCGACGTTATTAACTGCTATTACAATGTTATGTTTTTTTGCAACCGGAGCGTCGGCTTCCGACTTTAACTTTTACGGAAGCCTTCGTTTTCAAACATTTAGCGAAGACTACTCGCAAGAAGCTACGGATTACGGGGTAAGCGACAGGGATACAAAATGGGGAAATCTCGGAACAAGCAGGCTTGGAGCCAAAATAAAACTTTCCGATAAAATCAGCGGAATGTTCGAATTGGGAGTGGGAGACGAAAACCTTACGCTAAGACTTTTTTTCGGCGAATATAATTTCGGAGCCGGAAAAATTCTTATAGGTCAATCCGGGCACCCAATAGGCGAATCCTTTAGCAATCGCGTAGGATTAGACGACAGCGGCTTGCTAAAATACGGCGTATTTTACGGCGGGCTTGTAGAAATGATCAAATTAACATTCGGCGGTTTTTAGATATATTTTATCGAGCCTAATATGAATGCCGAAAATAAAACCGTAGGGTTCGACGCGGATACAAAACTTCCGCAGCTGGCGGCAAGCTACGATGTAAAATATGAAAACTTTTCTTTTGACATTACCGGCGCTTGTCAAACCTACGAAGTGGAAAATCATAACGATAATACAAGCTTTGACGTAAATTCCTATTTAATAAGGACAGGGTTAAAAGGGGAATTCGGACCGTTTATGCTGGGAGCCACATACGGATGGGGGCAAAATGCGTCTCAGATAGAATCAAGCGCCACTGCAAAGCCTATAATGGAGGCAAAATTCGACAAAAATATAATCGATATGGACACTACCACAAACGCGACCGGATACACCTTTGTAGCCGCATATAAAGCTACCGACAATTTAAGATTTGAAACGGGCTATGGTTACATAAAAAGAGAAATAAACGATATCGAAGACGACGCTTGCTCATATTATCTGCAGGCTGCAATTACCATAGCTCCGGGCTTTGTAGTAACTCCGGAAATAGGAAGAGTAGATTACAAAAGCAAAGCCGGAATTGACGAAGGGGATATGACCTATTTCGGCGCAAAATGGCAGATT
>JAFDMD010000086.1 GCA_019306185.1 Deltaproteobacteria bacterium | reverse complement strand
TTCAACTATTTCTTTTCGGGATGCTTCGTCCGGCAAAACCGGAGACTTTACAACTTTTTGTTGTATGGCTTCTACAAGCGGATAATCGGATATTGTCTGAACAAATATTGCTCCGTTGTTATGTTTGGGGGTTGCGGAAAAATCTGCTTGCAGTCCGATAGATTTGCCGGTTTTTAATTTTAGTTTATTGCTGATGTCTTCAATCGCTTTAAACCATGCAAGCTTTTTATCGTGTATGTGATGAGCTTCGTCGTTAAATATAACGAGGTTTTTTATTTTATCGCTTCGTAAAACTTTACCCAAATCCAAACCTTTTGACGTGTCTGCATCCGGTTTTGGTTTTTCGCCGAGAAAAAGGGTTTCCGAAGTTTTTTCCGGCTCTTCATTAAAAAAGACTCTGTGAATATTAGTTAAAAATATGTTTCCGGATTCCGCAATCGGTTTTAAAGCGTCTTGAATGTGTAGGGTTAATTGAAAATCATTTTTCCAGTCTTTATTATCAAAACCGTTTTCCGGTATGAACGGCTCTTGAAAAAACATTTTAAGCCCGTCAAAGTCTTTGCGTAATCTGTTTAAAACAATAATATTAGGCGCGACTATTAAAAAGTTTTTAGATAATCCGCAGTCTGTTTCGTAAAGTTTGTTAAAATATGACCAAACTAAAGTTAATCCTATTACTTTGGTTTTGCCTGTTCCGGTAGCCATTTTTACTACATATCTGGTCCATGTTTCGTCAAACATTTGCGCGCTTACTTGCTCGGAAGGATCAAAACGCATTAAATCGTATTTATCTTTTGCCTTTGCAACTTCATATAAATAAATTATGGATTCAATCGCCTCGCGCTGCGAAAAGAAAAAACGAAATTTGTTTTGTCCGATAAAATGCTCTTTTTCAAACCAAAATTTCATTAAGGATGCGGAAGTGTCCGAAACGCCGGAATAGCCGTCATCTCTCCACTTTTGAACCGCAATGCGAATTTTTCTAACCAAAGGCGGAAGTAGTTCGGCTGTTTTATCCGACGAAGGCGTCCAACGTTGGTTTGGAGTAAGTATTGTAAAAGGATCTAAGTTTTTCATAAGCGCCTCAAAATAAAACTTGCGCAGGCTTTATTTTTGCCGTCTTCTATATAAGCCCGAATATATCCGGTCATAATTTTGAACCTTGCTTTTAGATTTAAAGTTAAAGATTTTTTTTAAAAAAAGCTGTTTGCTTCTATCATATATTGCAGATAGAATACAGAGTTAAAAGCGCTTGTTGTTATGTCTTGAAAAAAGAAAAAAACCTTCTTGCTTGAATTGCTTTTAATGCCGTCATAATATATTGTATGGGATAAGAATATTAACAATTATGCAAAAATAAATAAGGATTTTAAAAATTATGCTTTCGGAATTATCAATAAAAAATTTTGCTATAATAGATGATATAAAAATTAAATTTACGGACGGGCTTACAATATTAAGCGGCGAAACAGGAGCCGGCAAATCTTTGCTTATAGAAGCGGTAAACCTTCTGCTTGGAGCAAGAGCCTCTTCAAAAGTTATAAGAACAGGATGCGATTCCGCAATATTAGAAGCTTTTTTTGATATTAAAGAAAACTCTTATTCAGCCGAAATTATGAAAAAAAATGATTACGATCCTTCGGAAGGGCTTATGATAAGAAGAATAATTTCGGCAAACGACAAGCATAAAATATATATAAATAACAAACGCTCCGCCATATCCTTTTTAAGCGCTGTTACCGAAAATTTGGCAAGCATATCGGCTCAGCATTCTAACCAAAAGCTTTTAAAAGAGGCAAATCACCTTTTAATATTAGATAAATTTGCAGGATTAAACGAGTTGGTTGAGGAGATGAAAACCGTTTTTAAAGAATTGGAAACAGAGGTTTTTAAATTAAACGAATTGATTTCGCTTAAAAACCAACGCTCCGAACATTTGGATTTTTTAAAATTTCAGCTTAAAGAAATAACCGATATCAATCCTTTGTTAAACGAAGATAGCAAGCTTGAACAGGAAATAACAATACTTAAAAACGTCGAAAATTTATACAAAATGCTTTCGGAAAGTATAGAAGCCTTATATTTGAAAGAGGGATCGGCTGTAGAAAAGCTTGCCTATGCGGAAAAAAATATTAAAAATGCGGCGGCAATAGACGATAAACTTGCAGATGATGCGGACAAGGTTACAGATATAAAATATAGGATAGAAGATATCATCTCTGATTTAAGAAATTATACGGATAAAATGTCAATAGATGAAAAACGTCTTGAAACCGCAGAAAACAGAGTTTATGAGCTGTTAAAACTAAAAAAAAAATACGGCGGAACAATAGCGTCGGTTTTGAAAAAAAAAAATGATATTAAAAAAGAGCTTCTATCTAATGAAAATATTTCGGAAACGAAAAAAGAAGCCGAAAAAAAAATATCCCGAATTCATAAAAGGTTATCTGAAGTCGCATTGCAACTTTCGGACAAAAGAGAAAAAGCCGCATTGCAACTTTCTAAATTAGTAGAAAAAGAGCTCGCTTTTCTTAAAATGGAAAAATGTCGTTTTAAAACGGTTGTAAAACCTAACTTGTCAAATGATAACATAGAACCTTATTTTAAAATAAACGGAAAAACAATTACCGAAACCGGTCTTGAAACCGCTTTTTTTAATATATCCGCAAACCCCGGCGAACCGCTAAAACCTCTCGCAAGCATAGCTTCCGGCGGAGAATTATCAAGGGTAATTCTTGCCTTAAAAGCTATTTTGTCAAAAACCGAAGATGTAGCTACAATTATTTTTGACGAGGTGGATGCGGGAATAGGAGGAAAAGTCGCAGATTTGGCGGGCAAAAAATTATCGGCTCTTTCAAAGTTTCATAGAATAATATGTATTACTCATCTGCCGCAAATAGCAAAATTTGCGGATCATCATTTTAAAATAGTAAAAAAGGTTGAAAATAAAAGAACAAAAACCGAAATTATATCATTAAATAAAGAGGAGAGAATAAATGAATTAGCGGAAATGATGGGGGGCGCAAAAATAACTCGGGCAACCATAGATTATGCAAAAGATATGTTAAAAAAAGAATGCCTCGATTAAAAAGGGAAAGTAAACGACTACGGCAAACCTGCTAATGATAAACCCCTTAATTGCCTGAACGTCAGATAATTCAAATTTATCGGATTAATTTTTTTCAACGCATAGAGGGGACAAACTTTAAACAGAGGGATACAAGAATGAAAACCGAACCCATACAAAACTATAAATATATATTCGGACCTGTTCCATCAAGAAGACTCGGAACGTCTCTTGGAATAGATATTATGCCGTATAAAACCTGCACATTAAACTGCGTATATTGCGAATGCGGCAAAACTACAAATCTTACTACGGATATAAAAGAATATGTTCCTATAGAAGATGTAAAAAAGGAGATTGCATCTTATTTGGCGAGTGATAAAAATATAGATTATATAACCTTTTCCGGTTCCGGAGAGCCTACGTTGCATAGTAAAATAGGGGAAATCGTAAATTTTTTAAAAGATAACTACCCTCAATATAAAATAGCCCTGCTTACCAACGGAACCTTATTTTATAACGAAGCTGTTATCAATGGAGTTATTAATGCGGACGTTATTATACCTTCTTTAGACGCGGCGTCCGAAAAAATTTTAAAAAAAATAAATAGACCGCATTCTTTGTTAAACATTAATAAAATAATAGAAGGGCTTGTATTATTACGAAAAAAATTCAAAGGAAAACTTTTATTAGAGGTTTTTATAATACCGGAAATAAATGATAACAAAGAGGAACTTAAAAAGATTAAAGATGCCGCGGCTCTAATTAAACCGGATAGAATACAGGTAAATACTTTGGATAGACCCGGAACGGAAGCGGATATTGAACCTATGGATAAAGCTTCGATTGAAAAAATTGCAAAATATCTTAATAACGCGGAGTTTATTTCAAATAATAAAAGGGGCGGAAAAAATTATTTTAATAATGATACGGAAAATAATAAGGAAAAAATTTTATCCGCTATTAAGCGAAGACCCTGCACAATAGAAGATATTATAAAATTTACAGGGATTAAAAAAGAGGAAGCGGAAAAGATTATTAATGAGCTTCAAGAACGGAATAAAATAAAAATAACAAAGCTTGAACGCGGGGTGTTTTTTCATTAAACTCGCATTATAAATTCAGCCCGAAAAAGTTCAAGGCTTTTTCGGATAGAGCCTCTTGCCAATTCAAAACCCCAAGAGGCGAACAGCAAACAAGCGTTTATGATTTTTTTCTTATTATAGTCGATGCTGAAAAAGTATAATGCATATTATAAATTCTAAGAAAAATAAGGTTTTTAATCGCAAAAAGATTTGCACAAAGGAACAAGGGATAAGATCAGAAGGCAATAATCAAGGAATTTTTCTCTTCGGTCGAAATGACAGTCCAAGATTACTTTCTGTTATTTTAATATAAGTTGTTTTTGCTTGTTATTTCGATGAGCAAAACGAGGAGAAATCTCTTAATACAAAGCGATAAATAATAGATATTGGCAAAACCGTTTACGCTTAAAATGTAGGTTTTTCAGCATCGGCTATTATAATAAGGGGCGATGGAACAAAATAAAAAAATAAGCGAGATTGGCGGAAGCGCATGGGAATCGAACCCACCTGAGACGGTTTTAACGCCCCACGCCGGATTTGAAGTCCGGGAGCCCCACCAGCGAGCTGGGCGCTTCCGTAAAAAGTTAGATTTTATTTTTGTTTGTCCGTAGAAACTTTGAGATTTACTCCTATTTGGTCTAAAAAGAGTTCCTTAACCCATTCGGGCGGTTTTTTATTTTCCCATACGTATGTTTTTATATATTTTTTGCGTATATCGACATATTTTACGAAAGGAGAAAAAGAGCCTTTAAGCTCGCCTACCTTCCATCTCTTATAATAGTCGGCAGCCTTTTTACCCCCGTATTTTTCAAAAAAACGGATTCGTTTGTTTAAATTAAACTCTCCGAGATAAACAAAATCAATGATTGAAGTAGCCATTGTATCAAATAAAAATTTATCTTTATTTGCGAGGGCATTTGTAACTTCTATGGCAAAATCTCCGATTAGAATCGTTTTTTTATCTCCGACCGCCAAGCTTTCATAGTATATTTTAGGTCTTGTGGCAATATTAAACCATCCCTGTAGTATTTCAGCCGCTTTTTTATAATCATAATCGGGCCAAACTTCAGATATTATATTTTCTATAATTTTTCTATCTATTACTCCTTTTTCTCCGTTTTTATCTATAATTACGGATTCAATTGTTTTTTGCTTCTCTTCTTCCGTTATTTTTAACTGAAATGCCGGATAAATTTCTTTATTATAATCAATCTCACCGTAATCTATAAAAGCGAGTATATCTGCAAAAACATCCTGCGGTATTCCAAAGACAATCTCGTCTTCATTGAATTTTCTCGCTCCTTGCTTATATATTAATATCATTTTTTTATCATTGGGAAATTGCGCCGGCGTTATAAGAAAAGACGGTCTTATAAGACCTCCTGAAAATGTGTTTTCGCCGCTCAAAAGAATTTCCCTGTTTACTGCGGATATTACAAGATTACATATAATCAGAAGAAATAATATCAGCAGAATCATTAAAATTGATACGCGCTCGTTCACTTGCCGATAACCTCCGCTTCTATATCTCCGTTTCTTGAGCCTATAATCTTAAGTTTCGCTCCGATTCTATCAAGAAATAATCCTCTAACCCATATCGGAGGTTGTTCGTTTTTTAAAACGCGGGCTTTAATATATTCTTTTCTAGGTCTGTTATACTTTGCTAACGGCGGAAGCTTATCCGTAGGATTTTTGAGCCAATTTTTATAATAACTCAACGCGTTGTTTGTTCCGTATTTTTTTAAAAAGCGCCCTCTTTCTTCAATATTGAATTTGCCGAGATAAACAAAATCCATCATTTCGGTGGCGAGGGTATCGAATATGAACTTATAATAAGCGTCGATTCCGTTGGTTACGTCTATCATTATGCTTCCGATTACAATTGTTTTCCGCTCGTTATTTTCCAAACTTTCATAATATATTTTGGGCCTTTTATTAATTTTAAAGGAGCCGAACAGATTTTCGGGCAACTGGTCTATGTTATAACCGGGCCAAACATCTTTAAGGATGTCCGTTAAAATTTTTTGATCTATCTTGCCGTTTTTTCCTTCCTCATTTATAATTACGGGATTAATTATATTCTGATTATCTTCCGACATCTTTATGTTAAAAATAGGATAACGCTTGTTTTCCAGTATAATTGAACCGTAATCTATAAAACCTATTAAGCTCGCAAAGTCTTCGGTCGTCAAACCGAATAATGAAACGTCGGAACTTGCGTCCGCTTCTCCGTGTTTGTATATATAGACTATATTTTTATCGGAGAAACGAATCGGAGATATTAAAAAGCCGGGCATTGTCATCCCGCCTACAAAGGTGTTTTCTTTACTTGAAAAGTCAACCGTTAAAACGCTGAACGTAAACCTTACGATAACGAGAAGAAATATTAATAAAAGTATGGTTAAAAGATCAACTAAAGTGTCGCCTATTTCGTCGTCTGCGTATAAAGGTAATCTCATGTTGTTACCATTTTTAATTCATTTTTTTTATTTGGAAGTTTTTTTTATTCCGGAGATTGTTGCATTTGATTTATTAGAGAATATCGGGTTTATTTTTTCTACGCTTTTATGAAGCCTATATATGTCTTTGAAAAAATGCTTTAATGTATCTGAAAGCGCATCCACCTTTACTACCGCATGCTCTGCCGTATTGGAAATTTCGGACGAAGCGGCATTTAAATTTTTTGAAAGATAGGCAAACGTTTCGGATAATTTTTTGACATTGTTATTCATAATATTAACATTACTATTTATAATCGCTAAAGAACTTAGAAAAGTCTCTTGTTTTGATAAAAAATCCTTATACTCCTGATTATAATCGCGCTTGCGCCGCCTTGACTGTATCCCAATCAATTTCGATCTCATTTGCGAAACGAGCTTAGACAATAGGTTATTATGAAGTATCAAATTGATTCTTAATGAAATGCCGCCTCCGAACGCTCCGAAAAGAGTTGTATAAAAAGCGGTGTCAACGCCGCTTAATATGTTATTCATTTCATTTAAAAGCGTAGCGGCATTACCGCTTCCTGAAGTAGCCATTGCCCCTCTTAACCCGGACATTGCAATAATTAAACCGAATACCGTGCCGAGAAAGCCGGACGTAATTAAAATGTTAGATAACGATACCAGCATATTTAAATATCTGCCTGATTTGCTTTCATATATTTTTACATATTCTTTAGGCGTATTCAAATTTGTATCAACGGATTGATTATTAACTTCGTTAATTATTTTTTCCCCGATGCTTTCTTTTTCCGCATTGGAAATAAAAGCTTTATTTTCAATATATAACAGAGCTTGCTGCTTATAAGAAACGAATAATCCTAAAAAAAAGATTAAGGTTATAATAATTAAAAAAATTTGCGAGATGACATCTAATGCAAAAACGTATTTGATAAATATTAAAGTCATAACCGCCAGACTCATAGCAGAAAATATTGTCCAGCTTATAAATGTTTTGGTCAGCAGCTTTTTCATATCTATCTCTCTTTTTAAATTTTTATATATTTATTCCATTCGGGCTATTATGCAACTTTTTCTTGCCGCGTTCGTTGAAATTACGCGGTAAAAAAGACCTCGTTTGACATTACAAATAAAAAAAATTTTCTATCATTACGAATACAGATGGAAAGCATTTTATTATTTTATTTGCTTTTTTATGTTTTAAATCAATCGTAAGCGTTATTATAATATTTTTATTAAAGACAAAAAAAGCCCTAATAAAAATACGCTTATAATAAAAAATATTATAAAGCTTGCTGCCGCCATTATAAAATTGATTATTAATTTATTTCCGGCATTATAAAAATCAGTTTCCAAAAGCGATGCGATTTGTTGGAAGTTTTTGCCATCAGCCGTGGAACCGTCTGTATCCGCCATTATTCTTATTGAATATGCGGGGAAAAAATCTTTTTTTGTATCTTCAAAAGCTTTATCAAGCCGCTTTCCCGAAATTACGCTATTATAAACCTCTTTTATGACTATTTGAAAGTAATTTTTTTCGTTTATCCAAACTATACTAAACGCTTCTTTTAAATTAATTCCATTGGAACAAAAAAGAGATAATTTACGAAAGAATCGGTTTAATAAAAAATATTTTCTAACTTTTGCTATGGAAATATTCCATGAAATAAAAAACTTATCGCAAGAAATAGGGTTTATAAGCGCTACTATCAGTAAAAAAGACATAATTATTAAGCCCCCGTTCAATAATAAAGGCAAAATTTTTTTTATATTGGTTAAGATAAATGTAATTTTTTCGTTTATTAATTCAGGCAAATATTGAACTATGTTAGGTATTATATTATAAAGCACCGCTCTAAATATACGATAAACGGCAGTTATAATAATTCCGATCAAGAAAAAAAAAAGTCCGCTTTGTAATAAAAGACGAGCCGTTTTATTTTTAAATTTTTTTAAATTATAAAGTATATGCTTTAGCTCTTTCTCGGTCTCGGCTTTGGAAATAAGAACTTCTTCGATATCTGATAGAATAAATTCTTTTTTTACCGCCGAATAAAAAGTTTGACCTTCCGAAATAGCGGAAGCTACCGCTGTTTCTTTACGAGCGAGCTCATTTTTTTTATCTAAAATATATGAGGCTATTTTGCTTATTGAAAATTTCGCATTTAGCAATATAAGAACTTTTTCAAAAAATATTTCTTTTTCTCTGATCAACATAGGATTTTACCGAAATTTTATTTTTTTCTTCTGCGTTGTTTTGAAGAAGGCGTCCCGTAGCCTAAATATATACTCTCCGGCGACATTCCATCTTTTTTTACGATAATATGATTTTCGTTTACTTCTAAAAGCATATAATTCTCAATATTATCTCCTTTTTTTACCACTCGGTTTGTATTATTTACAACTATTACGGCTTTCTCTTTCAGATAATTTATTGCAAACACTTTAATAGAAGCGGAAGCCGAGGTCGCTGGAGTATCCTTTTTTATTACAGGTCTGATTTTTTTTCCCGTAAGCTTTTGCGCCTTAAGTTCGCTTGCCGAAGATAAGTTTTCGATATCTCTTTTAAGCTCCGCTATCATCTTCTTTTTTTTAAGTTCTATTATTTCATTTAAAAATTCCTCGTCTTCTTGAAACTGCTCTTTTGTAGCTTTTTCGATTTTCTTTTTTATAAGTCCTTTTTCAACGTCTCTAATATCTTCTATGCCTGACCTGACTTTTTCTATATTTTGTTGCATCGCCTCTACATTTTTTAAAAGAATGTCATCTTTTTTCGGTTTTAAAGCGTAATGGACAAAATATAAAATGGTAAATATTACAACAATTGATATTAATAATATTATTAAATTTTTTCTACTAAATTTATAGTTCATTTTTTACCATATATCCTTGCATTAATTACGGCCCCTTTTTTTTCTCCTTCTATCGAATGAATTAATAAAAAATTTTGAAAACTATTTAAAAGCATTTTTATAGTATATGTTTGCTCAAAAATATCGCCGTTAATAGTTATGGTAATATCTTTATATTTTCCTATATAATCGGTAATAGTTGTTTTAATATCTTCGTTTTCGCCGGCATATGCTATTTGTAATTTGCCTAATCCTATTTTTTTTATGGAATAGAGTTTTTCTATATTTGCATCTAAATAATTTAACGAGGATTCGGAAAGCGGAATAAGCTCGTTATAAATGCTTATATCATTAAGAGGGACGGCAAGGCTTATATCCGAAATATCTTTTCCAACTCTGAAATTATATATTCCTTCAAAGAATAAAAAAAAAGCCGCAATAATTAATATAGCGGACGTAAATGTTTTTATTATATCTTTCAATTTTGAAAACCTAAAAAAAACGTATAAAATACTTAGAGCCGTCTATCCTGATTTCGCCATATCTTATAAGTTTTTCCATTATCGTCATATCGTCTTCGCCGGTTGTTTCCAGCTCAAGAAAACCGTTATTTTTATATTTATATTTTTTTATTTCGCTATATGGCAAATTCAAAGCGGTTCTTAAAATTGTTCTATAAACCAGTAAAGAAATATTGCTGCTTGCGATTACGCTACCGGCTTTTTCTGCTACCTGATTTTCAAAATCGCGATAAAAAATTCTTGCTTTTTCATAATTTTGTTCCGCTAACTTTTCTTTTGAATTTTTTATAATTAACCCGACGCTAAAAAACGTCAAGGCAAATAGAAATAAAGCTATTGAAAAATAAAAAAATAACAAGACTCTATTTTGGGATTTTACCATGAAACTTCTACCATTATAGCGACTTCGGAAACTCTTTTCTGATTCGATTTATATCGAAAGGGAGCTCCGAGTATTGGAATATCTCCTAAAATTGGCACCCTTTTATCTGTTTCTTTATTTTCTTCCGACATTAATCCGCTGATTAAAATCGTGCTTCCGTTTTTGATGTTAATAACCGTTTGGGTTTGTTTTAGACTAAGGCTCGGAGCTTCTACGGTAGCGTTATCGCCCGCTTGAATGGTTCTTCGTTCTTGTAAAGCGGTTATTTCCGGAGATATATAAACAAGCGCCTCTTCGTCGGATATTATTCTGGGAAGCACATAAAAGCTTAAACCTGTTTGCAGCGGTTTTACTATAATAGAGGTGGTAACCGCGTCCGAAGCGGTTTTAGAAGAGTATGACTGAGCTACATAAGATAGGGTTTGTCCTACTATAAGCGAGCCTATAGCGCCGTTTAAAACTGTTAAGGATGGCTTGCTTATGACTTTTACGTCTCCGTATTCTTCCAATGCTCTTATATATGAATTCAGCGCGCCTGCGGCAAATGAAGCCGATATTGCTATGGTATTGCTTGTCATATTCGCAAAACCGCTTGCCGTAGAGGTTAAGCTTTTGTCTCCGTTAAGCACTTTAAAGAAGCCGCCGTTTAAAACCGTAGAGCTTAATGCCTTATCCCAGTCTATACCATATTCATGCCCTTGATTTAATGTTACTTCGGTAATTATACCTTTTACATTAACAGGGATTCTTAATCTTTTATTAAGCTTTGCTATAAATTCTCCTATCCTGTCAACAACGTCCCCTCTATCTCGTATCCATATAGTGCCTGTTTCTTTATGAATTGCAAATTTCCCC
>JAFDMD010000085.1 GCA_019306185.1 Deltaproteobacteria bacterium | reverse complement strand
ATCTTAGCTTTTTTTAGCATATGCAAAGCTTTCCTTTTTCGATTTTTATATTTTATAAGATTTATAAACCGATTAATTAAGTTATAACTTGTATATTTGCAACTTAAAAAATAAAAGGTTTATAGTTTGCATAACAAATAATTATGATTTATTTTATATAAATAAAGTTACGTATGTTATATATGGATATAGTGTTAAGTGGAAAAAACGGGATATACTAGATATTTCTATTTTTTTATTATAATATAAAGATAGATATAGCCAACTGTTATGTATTAACGCTATTATATGAATAAATAAAATTTAACAGGAGGTAATAAAATGAATAGTAAAAAAAAGATTCATGATTTGATTAAAAAAATATCCAATGAATTACTGATATACATAAAAGATAAAGAACCTTTATATGAAGAAAGATGGGTACCGAGAACTGAAATAACAAAAGAACTTGATCTTAATTTTTTTGCGGTGCCTAAAGCAAATAAACAGTATGGGGAAAAAGGTTGGTTCTTCTCTATTATTGCCAGAATGCTTGAAGATGAAGGTCTGATTGAATATGAAAAATTAGAGGGGCGAGCGTTTTACAGAACAAAATAAATTATATAACCCCCTTAAAGGCAAAAATACGAAAAAAATATTTGACGGTAAAAAACAACAAGATTAGGATCTGAAAACAATCCTATCGTTGTGAATGTACAAACGGAAGAAAGAGACAAAGAATTAGAAATATTATTAAATTCGGTAAACGCAAAGATTGCCGAAAAAAATTAAGGCGCAATTAACGCCGTCTATATTAAAGCGGTAAAAAAGCATAAACAGGCAAACGGATAACAATTATAAAAAGAGAGATATATGATAAATAAGAAAAAATTTGAAGAACTCGGCATTTCGGCAAACGTATTGAAAGCAATAGATAAAAAGGGATTTGAAGAACCGACGGCAATTCAGATTATGACTATTCCGGTAATGATGCAAGGCGATACTAACATCGTATCTCAGGCGCAAACCGGAACCGGCAAAACAGCGGCATTCGGATTGCCTTTGATAGAAATAATCAACCCGAAATCAAAAGCCGTGCAAGCGCTTATTTTGGCTCCTACGCGAGAGCTTGCCATTCAGGTGTCGGAAGAAATTAGCTCCCTTAAAGGAGATTGTGGCATCAAAATAGCGCCGATATATGGCGGTCAATCTATTAATCAGCAATTACAAAGATTAAAAAAAGGCGTGCATATTGTAGTCGGAACTCCGGGAAGGGTAATCGATCATCTTAAAAGAAAGACCTTAAAGCTTGGAGATATTAAGCATCTGATAATAGACGAAGCGGATGAAATGCTTAATATGGGATTTATCGAAGATGTGGAAAAAATAATGAAGCATACCAATTCCGACAAAAGAACGCTATTATTTTCCGCAACAATGCCCAAGAAGATAAAGGATATTGCGCATAAATATATGGGGGATTATCAGCTTATTAAAGTTAAACAAGAGCCCCTTACCACTAACCTGACGGAGCAAATATACTTTGAAGTTAAAGCGTCCGATAAATTTGAAGCGCTATGCAGGATAATTGATATTAAAGATGATTTTTACGGTCTTGTGTTTTGCAGAACAAAAAACGACGTAGATTCCGTTATAAACCGTCTAACAAATAGAGGGTATGACGCGGCGGCTATTCATGGAGATTTTTCGCAAGCCCAAAGAGAAAGAACATTGGAAAGTTTTAAAAAAAAAAGAATCAATATCCTTGTCGCAACGGATGTTGCGGCGCGCGGAATTGACGTTATTAACCTTACTCATGTCATAAACTATTCGCTGCCTGAAAATCCGGAGGCTTATGTTCATCGAATAGGACGCACCGGAAGAGCCGGAAATGAGGGGACTGCCATTACATTTATTACCCCGAGCGAATACAGTCGTTTGATGTTTATACAGCGGATTGCCAAGACGGATATTAAAAAATCAAAGGCTCCGGAAATAAAAGAGATTATAAAAGCTAAAAAAAGAAAAATATACGAAGATCTGACCGCTATTCTTGATAATGAAATAGATATTCAATATCATAATTGGGCTAACAAGTTGCTTGAAGAGAATAATCCGCCGGATATATTAGCCGCCATACTTAACTATTGTTTTGAAGCGCAGCTCGATCCCAAGGCATACGGCGAAATAGAAGAGATACGCAAAAGAGGAAAACAACTTGATCAACAGGGTAAAGCAAGGCTTTTTGTAGCGCTTGGCAAGAAAGATAAAATGACCCCAAAAAAACTTGTTGATCTTATTATGAGCAAAGTATCGATTCAAAACAGACAAATAAACAATATACATATAGCGGATAAATTCTCTTTCCTAACCGTTCCTTTTGAAAAAGCGGAAAAAATTGTCAATAGCTTTAAAGGAAGAGGGCAAAGACAATTAGTTTCTCATGCTCAGCAAAAAAGATAAAACGTATAAAAAATGATTTAAGCGGGCGGATTTAATCTATAAGCCGCCCGCTGTATATTCCAATAAAATGGTTTAAAAAGATTTGTTAGACTGAGTAATAAGCGTATGCTGATTTAAATCAATTCGGCTATGTACGAGTTTGTTTGCCCCGCTTTTTGCTTGTTATCTCGGATTTTCGGCTTTGTTTTTCACACTTTTTTACGCAAAACCAGCCGAAAATTATTTCCTCGACAACAAGAGCCGCTACACAAATAAACTTCGGACATATCCTTTCTTAAGCATTCTTGATGGCATACTTTTACAATCAATTTATAGTAATCAGGCTATAGTTTCACAAATTATGATGGAAAAAAACGGCGATAGTCATCTTTGGACATTATATAATCATAGTAGCCGTATGGTATTCTTCTTCATCGGCGTAAGCAAGGTAATCTTTTATCTCATGCTTTACGTTCTCTTTATACGGACACAGTATTTACAAATAAAATCGGCTTCAATAGCTTCGCCTTTGCTAATAGAAGGCATTATTAAATCGGAACTGCATTTTTCAAAAGTCTTTTTGATTTTTCTTGTACTTTTGATATGGTTTTCTTTTGTTTTTTATAAAAAAATTAGTAAGCCGTAGGAAAGGCATTTTTTATTAATTCAATATCCGGTTTTTGTAAATCTGCAAAGGATTTTATTATTACCACATCGAATCTTGCTTTTTTTTGCGTTTGTTTGGAGTTTTTTAAGTAAAAAAGGGCGGATTTGGAGAGTTTTTTTATTTTAGTATAGGTTATGCTTTCTTTAGGGCTTCCGAAGTTTTGATTTTTTCTTGCTTTTACTTCTATAAATACAATTGTTTCTCCGTCTTTTGCAATAATATCTATTTCTCCGTATTTTGTTTTAAAATTTCTTTCGATTATTTTATAGCCTTTTTTTTTCAGATATTTTACGGCTGCCGTTTCCGATTCCATTCCGTATTTTTGGTATTTGTTTAACATTTTATTTTATATGCTCTTTTACGCCTTTAAAGGTTTTTCTATGGATGGGAGTATAACCGAAGCGGGCTATTGCCTCTTTATGTTTTTTGGTGGGATACCCTTTGTTTTTATCAAAATTATATACAGGATATTTGCTATGATATTTTGCCATTATTCTATCTCTTGTAACTTTTGCTATTATCGAGGCGGAGGCGATTGATATACTTAGCGAATCTCCTTTAATAATCGGAAACTGGGAAATATCGGAATTGATTTTACGGTTGCCGTCTATTAAAAGGAAGCCCGGTTTTATTTTTAGATTTTTAACGGCGTAAAGCATGGATAAAAGGGAGGCTTGCAAAATGTTGATATTATCTATGGATATGTTGTCGACTATGCCTATGCCTATGGAAATCGCTTTTTCGTAAATTAGGCTATATAAGGACTTCCGTTTTTTTTCGGTTAATTTTTTGGAATCGTCTATATTTGTGTTTTCAAAATTTTTCGGAAGTATAACAGCCGCAGATATAACGGGACCCGCTAAAGGCCCTCTACCGGCTTCGTCTATTCCGGCAATTTTTAAAAAGCCTTTTTTATAAGCTTTGTTTTCAAAAAACCAAAGGTCCCGTTTCATTTTTTATATCTATTATGTAATTTCGGGCGTTTTGTCGTCAGGCTTAAAGATTTGTTCTACGCTCTTTAATTCTTGCGGCTTTGCCTCTTAATTTGCGTAGATAATATATTTTAGATCTGCGGACTTTTCCTCTTGCAACCAGTTCTATTTTATCAATAGTCGGGGTATGAAGCGGAAAGATACGCTCTACTCCAACGCCGTAAGATATTTTTCTTACTATAAAGGAGGCGTTTGTAGCGCCTTTACGTCTGCTTATAACGGCTCCTTCAAATACCTGAATACGCTCTTTTTCGCCTTCTCTGATTTTAACGTGAACTTTAATGGTATCTCCGGCGGCAAAGTCCGGCATGTCAACGCGCATCATTTCCTGTTCTATGTTTTTTATTATCTCCATAGTTCCAATAGTTTCCTTTTTATTTTTTTTCAGTGAGAATTGTTTAAGTTATTCTCTTCCTATAATTCTGTCTAATATTATTGAAACGGCTGATCTTACCGAAAGATGATTATAATCGGTATTTCCTTTTATAGGTTCAAGCATATAATCGGCTTTTTGTATAAAATTTGCCGAAATGCCCCAAGCCGTTCCAAAAACAAAAATATAAGGCGAACCGTCTTTGATTTTACTGCGTATAAGAGGATAACTTATTATGTTTTCGTTTTTTTTTGCAGAGGTAACAATAATATCAGGTTGTTGTTTTTCTTTTATTTTTATTTCGTCGACAGCCTCTTTAAATGTTTTTTTTATTTTTATCAACTCAAGAGCTTTTTTTCTTGTGGGATTATAGGTAGAACCGTGCCCTTTAACCCAGTGTAAAACTATTTTTTCCGCAAGCTCTTTTTGCTCTTTATAAGGAGTAATAACATAAAAAGCTTTTACTCCGTATGTTTTGGAGGCTCTCGCTATATCATGCAAGTCCAGATTGGTTATAGCGGAACCTATTGTTTCTCCTTTTTTATTTTGTACCGGATAATGCAGTAATGTTATATATATCGAAGGAAGCATGTTATTTTTAACTTTTTCCTCCGTTTCTATTTGCCGTTTCCATCGATTAATTTTTGAATATCCGCCTGCCAATTTTTTAATATTTTTATCTCTTTGTCGGAGAAATTTCTTGTTTTAAGCATATCAAAACGCTTTAAAAACGTTCTTTTTAAAGCGTTTTCAAGCCGCCAGTTTTCAATGGCTTGATGGTTGCCCGATAAAAGTATATCAGGCGTTTTTTTGCCTTCGAATATCTGCGGTCTGGTATAATGAGCATATTCTATTAGATTATCGGAAAAGGTGTCGTTATCCGCGGAATTTTTACATCCCAAACTTTCGGGCAAAAGTCTTGTAATAGCATCTATTGCCGCCATTGCGGGTATTTCGCCGCCGGTTAATACAAAATCTCCTATTGAAATCTCTTCGTCGATAAAATTGGCGTATATTCTTTCGTCAACTCCTTCATATCTGCCGCATAAAAATATTATTTCTTTTTCAGCCGAAAGCGTTATTGCGGTTTGTTGATTAAACGGTTTCCCTTGCGGAGTTAATAGTATAGTTTTTGCCGTTTGCAAATTTTTTTTAGCCGTTCTTATCGCTTCGGCAAGCGGCTCCGGTTTCATTACCATGCCATAACCGCCTCCGTAAGGGCGGTCGTCAGTTATTTTATGTTTTCCTTTTGCAAAATCTCTTATATTATACGTTTTTATTTTAATAATATTATTTTTAACCGCTCTGCCTACAATTCCGTAGCGCTTAAAATCGCTAAAAAGTTCAGGGAATATTGTAAGCGCTGCAAAGATCATTATGCCTTTTTCATCCGATTCTGTGATTAAATTTTATTGAATAACGGGCATTTACTCTACTTATATTTTTATTTTGTATCTAGGCAATCCTTCGGGCAGATCAACTTTTATAATTTTTTTTTCCAGATTAACCTCTTTTATAACATTTTTAGTAAAAGGAATAAGTATTTCCTCTTTTTTATTTTTTACCACCAAAACGTCGTTTGCTCCGGTAGAAAAAATTCTTTCTACAATACCTAACAACCCTTCGTCAAGATTAAATACAAAAATACCCGTAAGCTGGTCCCAATAATATGTTCCGGCTTCGGGTTTTTCCAATAGATTTTTTTTGATAAAGATATCGGAAGAAATAAGGTCTTCCGCTTCGTTGCGGGAAGCGACCTCTCTTAGATTGATTCTTATAATTTGTTTGTAAGAGCTTACTCCGGTTATCTGATGTTTTATGAAAGCTTGAGCGGATTTTTGTTTTATATAAAGTAAAGTTCCCGTTGTAAATACGGAGTATGAGCTGCCGTATGGGTATATCCGAACAGCCCCTTTTACTCCGTGTGCGCCGACAATCTTTCCGATTAAAAGAAAGTCGTCGTTTTTCATTTTTTCCACATTATTCTATGATTTCAAGAACAGTTCTTTTTTTCATTTTTGCGGATGCCGCGCTTAATATGGTGCGCATAGCGCGAGCGGTTCTACCCTGTTTTCCTATTACTTTTCCTAAATCTTCTTTTGCTACTTGCAATTCAATGACAGAAGTTTGGCTGCCGTCTATCTCGGAAACCTCCACTTCGTCCGGACGGTCTACTAATCCCTGAGCAATATACTTGATCAACTCTTTCATAAATCATTCTCCTTTTAGTGTTATAATAATGCAGAATAAATGAAAAATATTCTTTTAAAGTGATTAAGAAAAGCTACAAGCTTATTTCACTTTTTTAAAAGACTCTTAACAGTATCCGTAGGTATTGCCCCTTGATCCATCCAATGTTTAATTCTATCTTCTTTCAGCGTAGTCTGGTCCGTTTCCAAAAGAGGATTATAATGACCCACAATTTCTAAAAATTTTCCGTCTCTGCTATATCTGCTATCAGCAACTACGATTCTGTAAAACGGCTTTTTTTTCGCTCCGTATCTTGCAAGTCTAATTTTAACTGCCATTCTTTTTCTCCTTTATATACTATGCAACATTTTAGATTTTATAAATTTTTTCATTCCGGTTTTGTTCATTTTTTTTATTGTGTCTAGAATCTGATTATAGTTTTTTAAAAGTCTATTCACGTCTTGTACACTTGTTCCACTCCCTTTTGCAATTCTTTTTCTGCGGCTGCCATTTATAATGGTATGCCGTTTTTTTTCCCCTTTTGTCATAGAGTTTATAATAGCCTCTATTTTTACAAATTCTTTTTCGTCAACGTCAATATTTTTTAATTTTTTATTATTGCCAAGTCCAGGTATCATTTTCATAATATCGGCAATGGAGCCTATTTTGCGTATCTGACGTATCTGGCTTCTAAAGTCTTCCAAAGTAAAACGGTTTTTTCTAAGCCTTTTTTCAAGTTCAAACGCTTTTTGTTGATCAACCGCCTCTTCGGCTTTTTCGATAAGCGATAATATGTCTCCCATGCCTAAAATTCTGGAAGCGATTCTATCGGCATGAAATAATTCAAGGGCGTTAAGTTTTTCGCCGACGCCTATAAATTTTATCGGCTTGCCGGTAATAGATTTAATGGATAAAGCGGCTCCGCCTCTGGCGTCTCCGTCCATTTTAGTAAGAACAACGCCGCCTATATCCAAAAGATCGTCAAAAGCTTTTGCTATGTTAACCGCATCTTGTCCGGTCATAGCATCCGCAACCAATAGGATATCCGAAGGATTTAATGCGGTTTTTATATTTATAAGCTCTTCCATAAGGTCGTTATCTATATGGAGTCTGCCTGCCGTATCTATTATTAATACGTCCGCTCCGTTTTTTTGAGCGTCAAGTCTTGCCTCTTTACAAATGTTTACTACATCCATTTCTTTTTTAGAAGCAAAGACCGGAATATCAATTTGATTGGCAAGTTTTGTAAGCTGTTCTATAGCGGCTGGTCTATATATATCCGCCGGAACCAGATAAGGTTTTTTGCCTTTTTTTCTTAAAAATAAAGAAAGCTTAGCGGCGGTGGTTGTTTTTCCCGACCCCTGAAGCCCCGCCAACATTATTGGAATAGGCGCAGGTCCGTTTAATGCAAGTCCTTTGTTTTCGCCGCCCATAAGAGTTGTAAGCTCTTGGTTTATTATTTTGATTACTTGTTGAGCGGGAGTAAGGCTTGCAAGAACCTCTTTTCCTATAGCGCGTTTTTTTATATCGGAAATTATTTTTTTAGCTACGCTATAATGAACGTCCGATTCAAGAAGCGCCATACGGACTTCTTTTAAACCGGATTCAATATTTTTTTCGGTAAGTTTCCCTTCGCCTTTTAGATTTTTAAATATTAGGTTTAATTTATCACTTAAATTATCAAACATGCCCGCTCCGAATCAATTTATAAAATTTATAATTTCTGTAAATTAATAATAACAAGATAGTATGTCAAGAAAAATTCATTTTTTTAGCAATTTTAAATAAAGGAGCATTTTATTTTTCAATTTTTTATATTTATTATTAATTTGCAAATACTCAATATCTCATTTTGGAATTATACTTACGAATTATATATATTTTTTTTATGTATTGAAAAAAATAAAAATCGAATACCTTATTATTTGGTTTTTATCAATTGCTTATATATATATTTTTTTATTATAAGAAGCCGTTATTATTGCAAAGTTTTTCAATGAAATAACTATTTTATTTTTATCGAAAAAACTAAACGTTACAAGATACTAAAGGCGGTTATAAAAATCAAGATTAATATATATTATATCAAACAAAAGGAGATAATATGGAATTAAAAGGAAGTAGAACCGAAAAAAATTTAATGGCGGCTTTTGCCGGAGAATCTCAAGCAAGAAACAGATATTCGTATTTTGCTTCAAAGGCAAAAAAAGAGGGGTTTCGTCAGGTATCGGAAATTTTTCAAGAGACCGCAGATCAGGAAAAGGAGCATGCAAAACGGCTTTTTAAATTGATGCCGGACGGAGAGGTTGAAATTTCCGATAAATTTCCTTGCGGACCTATAAAGGAGACTTTGCAAAATCTTAAAGATTCCGCAAGCGGAGAAAATCATGAATGGGTTGATATGTATCCTTCTTTTGCAAAAATAGCTTACGAAGAAGGGTTTGAGGATATTGGAAATGTATTTGAAGCTATATCGGTCGCCGAAGCGGTTTTTAATTGCGACTGCAAAGATTTTACGGTTAGGGCTTATTGTAATTTGCATGGTTTGTGGAAAGCGTAAAGTAGTTCGTTTAACTTTGCAGTTTGTTCGTTTGCGGCGTTGAAAAACAATTTTCGTCTTGCAAACGAATAAACTGTCTTGTTATTTCAAGAGAATGCGAGAAATTTTTTAATTATTTTTTGTAATTAAATTTTATTTAATAACAGGGTTTCCTTTAATTTTTCTATTTATCCGCCTCTTTTTTTATTATTGCGCATAACAAGATGCCGCTTTTTGTAGTTATGGAAGCTTTGCTTTTTATGAATTTATTGCTTAATCCTTTTGTAGATCCGAAATTAAGAGTTTCGTTTTGTAATTGATAATAAAGCCCTGTAGTAGTAATGCCGCAAACTTCGTAAGATAAAGGGATTAGGGATATAATGTCATTGCCGTTTCCGGTATATTCCTTTTTTTTATTAGGAAAAATAAATGTTATTTCCTGATTATTATCTATTATTTTAATTTTTTTATTGATTCCGAAAACCGAAGCCGCTGTTATGTTTGCTATTGTCATATCGGCTCTTTTGCCTAATGCGCCGTATATTAGTATTTCCTCCGCGTTATTATCAATAGCATATTTTATGGCAAGTTCCATATCTATTTTATCTTTATCCACAGAATATTTTATAAGCTTAACTTTGTTTTGTTTAAGCTTTGTTATGTTTTCTTGTAAAGCGGAGTCGAAATCTCCTATTGCAACATCTATTTTAACGCCCGATTTTATACATGCGTTTAAACCCCCGTTTGCGGCTATTACAAGGCTGTTTTCCGTATTTATTCTATTTGGTTTTTCCGTAAATGTCCCGTTGGCTATTATTGTTGCTTTCATAATTTTGCAATTCTTTATTTATGGTTGAATTTTGCAATCCTTTATCTAACCTGTAAGATTAATCGCAGTCAATAAGATTAATCGGATTTCGGCTAATAAGGGGGTTTCTCGCTTCGCTCGAAATGACGGAAATTTTTTTTGTCATTATTTTGCGCGATTGGATTTTTTTAATAAGGGAGGTTTTTTTCTTGTTTTCCTATTTTATTGGATTATACCCGAATAGAGTTTTGACCTCTTCGGTAAATTTTGCGCAGGGTCTTATTTTTAAAGCGTTAGGAAGCGTTATTATGGTTTCGGCTCTGTTGCCAATGTTGATTTTTAAAAAAACGGCGCTTTTGCCGGGGTAGCGTAAAAGTATATTTTTTAATTTTATAAGTTTTTGTTTGTCTGTATTTTCGGCATCAAGCTTAAAGAATATTTCGGCGGTTAAGTTTTCTTCGGCTTTTTGTATGGGTATTATTTTTTCCGCAAGCATTTTTGCCGTATTTTGATCTTTTTCTATTTTCCCTTTTATAATAACCGGCGTATCTTTTTCCAGCAGTTCTTTTGCAACGGTATAAACGGAGTTGAAAACGGTTATTTCTATTGTTCCTTTAAAATCTTCAAGTATAATAAACGCCATTTGATCCCCTTTTTTTGTTAATATGGTTTTAACGTTTATTATTATTCCGCCTATTGTTTCAACGTCTCCTTGCGTAGAGTTTAAAACGGTTTCGGTATCTCGGCTTGCAAAGTTTTTTAAGGTGTCTGCGTATTCGTCAAGCGGATTGCCGGAAAGATAAAATCCGAGTATTTCTTTTTCAAGTCGTAAGATTTTATTTTGATCTAATTCTTCTATGTCGGGCATATCCGGAGTTATTTCGAGTTCTTTTTCCACTTCCGTATCAAATAGGGCTTTTTGAGGGGATTTTTTATCTTTTTGTATTTTTTGTCCTGTTTCTATGGCGTCGTCTAATACCGCAATCATTTGGGACCTTTTATGATTTGTAGAATCGAATGCGCCGCATTTGATAAGGCTTTCCGTAACTCTTTTATTGACTTTTCCGGAAACCGCTCTTTTGGTAAAGTTATAAACGGAGGTATATTTCCCGTTTTCTCTTTCTTCGCATATTTTTTCTATGGCGGCGGCGCCTACGTTTTTAACTGCGGCAAGTCCGAATCTTATGGCGTTTTTTTCTACGGTAAATTCTCTTGAGCCTTTGTTTATATCCGGAGGCAGTATTTTTATTTTATGGGTTTTGCATTCCGCTATGTATTTGGCTATGGTTTCGATAGAATGAACTTCGCTTGTAAGTAACGCCGCCATAAATTGAAGGGGATAATGGGCTTTTAAATAGGCTGTTTGAAAGGCTATAAGAGCATAAGCCGCGCTATGAGATTTATTAAAACCGTAACCGCCGAATTTTTCTATAAGGTCAAATAGTCTTTCGGCTTTTGTTTTATTTATTCCGTTTTCAACGGCTCCGCTTATGAATCGTTTTTTATGCTTTGCCATTATGCCGGTAAGCTTTTTGCCCATAGCTTTTCTGAGATCATCGGCTTCCGCCATGGAGTAATTTGCGGCTTCTCCGGCTATGTTCATAACCTGTTCCTGATAAACTATTACTCCGTAAGTTTCTTTTAATATTTTTTCAAGTTGGGGTATTAAATATTCAACTTTTTGTCTTCCGTGTTTTCTATCGACATAATCGTTTATCATTCCGCTTTCCATGGGGCCGGGTCTGTATAGCGCCACTAACGCTATTATGTCGTCAAAGCATGAGGGTCTTAATTTTATAAGCAGGTCTTTCATGCCGGAACTTTCAAGCTGGAATACGCCGTTTGTATCTCCTTTTATAAGAAGTTCGTAGCTTTTTTTATCTGATAGGTTAAGGTTTAAGATGTCCGGAGGAGTTTCGCCGATTTTTGCAATGGCTTTAAGGGTATTTTCTATAACCGTAAGGTTGCGGAGTCCTAAAAAATCGAATTTAACAAGCCCTATTTCTTCTACGGCTTTCATCTCAAACTGGGTTGTGGTTTCCCCTTTTTTACCTTTTGCCAAAGGAAGATATTCCACTATTGGTTTGTCGGATATTACAACGCCCGCCGCGTGGGTGGAAGCGTGACGCGCCAGTCCTTGAAGTCTTTTTGATATATCGAACAGCTTGGCTATTGTTTTGTCTTCCCTGACAAGCTTCGCAAGTTGCGGTTCCTGTTTTAAGGCTTTTTCTATGGTTATGTTGAGGGTGTCCGGAATTTGTTTCGCTATGGAGTCCACTTGATTAAGAGGTATG
>JAFDMD010000084.1 GCA_019306185.1 Deltaproteobacteria bacterium | reverse complement strand
AGAATTGATCAATAATGCGCCGGACAACAAAAGAACTATGGATTTTATAATTCCGAGCAAAAAAAATCCTTTAATAATTATCGAAAGCTCTTTTTTGGCTACGACATCGTCCGGGCAGGGCGATAAATCTAAAACGGAAATATCAATTGACGCTTTAATAAAAGAACACTATCCCAAAGCAAAATTTATAGGTTTTATAGACGGAATAGGCTGGTATGTTCGCAAACGAGACTTGCAACGGATGGTAACGGCTTATGAAGAGGTTTTTACTTTCCATAATGATGAATTAAAACGATTTGAAAAATTATTAATAAAAACATTCAAAAAATAATGCTTAAAAAATATATAAATAAAATTACGCCGGGCGATTGCCTTGAATTATTTAAAAAGATACCGGATAATTCCGTTGATATGACATTTGCGGATCCCCCTTTTAATCTTAAAAAAAAATATAAAAGCTATAAAGATAGTCTTGAATTTCAAGAATATCTTAATTGGTGCGAACAGTGGATAGCCGAGATGGTAAGGGTTACAAAAGATACGGGATCGATTTTTATACATAATATACCGAAATGGCTAACCTATTATACCAAATATTTAAATGAATTCGCTTATTTTAAACATTGGATTTCTTGGGAGGCTCCTACCGCTCCTATGGGAAAATCTTTACAGCCGTCGCATTATGGAATACTGTTTTATACCAAGTGCCCGAAAGGAGCAAAAATTTACGAATTGCGTTATCCGCATAAAAGAGATAGAAAACAAGGTTTTTTATTAAAAGATTACGGCGGGAAAAAAAACGGATTACATCCTTTTGGTCCCCTTATTTCTGATGTTTGGACGGATATACACAGAATTAAACATAATAAAAACAGAGACCCGCATCCTTGCCAACTGCCGATTCATCTGCTTGACAGGTTAATATTAATGACAACAGACGAAAAGGATATAGTATTAGATCCTTTTTCCGGCACAGGAACAACCGCAATCTCGGCAAAAAGATTAGGGCGTAGATATATAGGGTTTGAGTTGGACGAAACATATAAAAAAATAAGCGAAGAAAAATTAAAAAATATAAAAGAAGATTTTATAATAGGCGCTTGCCGCGTTAGCTTCTATCTTAATCAAATAGTTACAATAAGAAATAAAGACTGGGACAGCTTGTCCGATTATTTTATTATTCCGAATCAAATGAAGGCAATAGATTCTCAAAAGATAGAGCTTAAAGATAAATCTTTTTTTAAATATAAAAATATAATATCTTGTAATAAAAAAAGAAAAAAAACGGCTTGTTCCGCTTATGTATAAATAAAAATAGAATGGCGGCAGATAGCGTTTGAGAATTTAAAAAATAAAATATAAAAAATAATAGGGAGTATATAAAATCCTCGCTGTTTTATCTTGACAAAAAATATGCTATATAATTGAATTGTCAATTAAAAATATCTTGAAATGAAAGGAAATATAAATGGGAATAGTAGAAGAAAAAATAAAAGACTTAAAAAAGCGCAGAGCGCAAATTAAGGCAATGGGCGGAGAAGACGCCATTAAAAATCAGAAAAAAAAGAATAAGCTTAACGCGAGAGAAAGGCTTAATCTTCTTTTTGATAAGGACACATTTAGGGAAATAGATATGTTTGTTTCTCACAGATGCGTCAACTTCGGCATGGAAAATGTAGATATACCGTCGGACGGAGTGGTTACGGGACACGGCTTGATAAACGGCAGACCGGTATTTGCATATTCTCAGGATTTTACTTCGCGAGCCGGAAGTCTCGGCGAAATGCACGCAAAAAAAATATGCAAAGTAATGGATATGGCGTTAAAAGCGGGCGTTCCTATAATAGGAATTAACGATTCCGGCGGCGCCAGAATACAGGAAGGGGTGGACGCTTTATCCGGTTACGGACAGATATTTTATAGAAATTCGGTAGCGTCCGGAGTAATACCTCAAATTTCGGCTATTATGGGACCTACGGCAGGCGGAGCGGTATATTCTCCCGCCATGACAGACTGGATATTTATGGTTAAAAACAGCAGTTATATGTTTATTACCGGTCCGGAAGTAATAAAGTCGGTAACAGGCGAGAAGATTACATTTGAAGACCTCGGCGGAGCTATGACGCATAATGAAAAAAGCGGGGTGGCTCATTTTGCGGCGGAAAGCGATCAAGACGCTATAAACAATATAAAAGAACTCTTATCATATCTTCCTTCAAACAACATGGAAGAGCCGCCGATAAAAGATATCGGAGACAATCCGAAGCGGCAAGCTTTATCTTTGGATAAAATTATCCCGGATAACCCGAACCAGTCTTACGACGTAAAAGAGATTATAAAAGAGATAGCGGATAACGGAGAATATTTCGAGCCGCATCAACATTATGCAAAAAATATGGTAGTATGTTTTGCAAGATTAAGCGGCAGAACCGTAGGAATTATTGCAAACCAGCCTAATGTATTAGCCGGATGTCTCGATATAGACGCATCCGACAAGGCTACGAGATTTATAAGATTTTGCGACGCTTTTAACATACCATTGCTTACAATTGCGGACGTTCCCGGGTATCTTCCCGGAAGCAATCAGGAATGGGGAGGAATTATCAGACACGGAGCGAAGCTTTTATGGTGCTACTCCGAAGCTACGGTTCCGAAGCTATTGCTAATAACCCGTAAAGATTACGGCGGATCGTATCTGGCAATGTGTTCCAAAGACCTTGGCGCGGATATGGCATTTGCTTGGCCCAGCGCGCAGATTGCGGTAATGGGCGCCGCCGGAGCGGCAAATATAATACATAGAAAAGAGATAAACGCCGCGGATGATTCCGATAGCAAAAGAAATGAAAAAATAGAGGAGTACAACCGTTTATTTTCAAATCCGTATTGCGCCGCAAGCAGAGGCTATATAGACGGCGTAATAGTTCCGAGCGAAACAAGACAAAGGCTTATAGAATCTCTTGAAGCCATATGTTGTAAAAGAGAAATAAGACCCCCTAAAAAGCATGGAAATATTCCGGTTTAAAGTTTTTTTAATCATAAAAAAGAATGATTAATTCGGTTGGATAATAAAGCGTTTTGTTTGTTTGCCCGGCGAAAAATTTTTTAATCGCAGGAATACTTAAAGTATTTTGAGGAGTAAGAAATTTTTTCAAAGCCGCAAACGGTTAAATTGCAAATATAGACAGCCGAATTTAAATAGAGGGAAAAAATGATTAATAGTCAAAAAGAGAAAACAGCGGCGGCAATAGCCGGAGTTATAGCATACATAAGGCAAAACGAAGACGCTATGGCGCATTGCGCCGTGCCCGAAGATAAACCGGAGCAAAAAAGTTTCGAGTTAAACCTATGGGGAACGGGCGGAAGACAAGATATGATGAACATGCGTTTAATGATGCAGTTAAAAGCGTTCAAATAGTTTCCGTATCAAAATGTTATTTTGCGTAATTTTTTCGTTGTAAGAAAATTTAATTTCGGAAATACTTCGGATTAAACGCAAACAAAATCGAATATTTTTTTACGAGAATGAATTAATAAACAATATTAACCTTATAGTTTTCAAATATAATCTGGCGCGACGCGGCGAAACAGCCGGGCAGTCAAAAGGAGAGTATATACAATGAGCGATCATAACAAATTGAAAATGACAAAAATGAACTACGATAAAGACAGACCAAAAGCCGAAAATCCGCTTAAAATAATGGATATATCATTAAGAGACGGGCATCAATCTCTATTTGCCACAAGAGGCAGAACCGAAGACATGATACCGGTTGCCGAGCAAATAGACGAAATAGGATTTTGGGCTGTGGAAACATGGGGAGGCGCGACATTCGACACAACCCACCGTTATCTAAACGAAGACCCGTGGGAAAGATTAAGAACATTAAAAAGATATATAAAAAAGACGCCGTTTTCCATGTTGTTAAGAGCTCAAAATCTTGTAGGATATAGAAATTATGCGGACGACCTTGCCGAAGCTTTTGTAGAAAGAGCGTCTATAAACGGCGTAGATATATTCAGAACATTCGACGCGTTAAACGATTATCGCAACTTTGAAACCGTAGTTCCAATCATAAAAAAATGCGGCAAACATTTTCAAGGATGCATCTGCTATACAATGACCGAGCCGAGAATGGGCGGCAAAGTTTATAATATTGAATATTATGTAGCCAAAGCAAAAGATTTGGAAAAAATGGGGGCGGATACAATATGTATTAAAGACATGGCGGGTCTTATAGCCCCTTACGACGCTTACGAACTTATCAAAGCGCTTAAAAAAGCCGTTTCAATTCCGATACATCTGCATAGTCATTTTACTTCCGGCATGGCGCCTATGTCTCATCTTAAAGCAATAGAAGCCGGAGTTGACATAATAGACACATGCATGTCTCCTTACGCTTACCGAACGTCTCATCCCGCGTTAGAGCCTTTGGTTATGACTCTTCTCGGCACAAATAGAGACACGGGATTTGATATAAAAGCTTTGGCGGAGATAAACGAAATATTTGAAAAAGATATAATGCCCAAATACAGACATTTGTTAGACGATACAAAAATGTCTATCATCGATATCAACGTTTTACTCCATCAAACTCCCGGCGGAATGCTTTCTAATCTTATAAATCAATTAAGAGAAATGGACGCGTTGGATAAAATAGGCGAAGTATATAAAGAGCTTCCGAGAGTTAGAAAAGATCTGGGGCAGATACCTCTTGTAACCCCTACAAGCCAGATAGTAGGCATTCAAACGGTTAATAACGTTTTATTTGACGACGATAAAGAACGTTACAAAATGATTACGGGGCAGGTAAAAGACCTATGCTACGGACTTTACGGAAAAACAGCGGTACCCATCAATCCGGAAGTAATCAAAAAAGCCCTTAAAGGATACGAACGAGGCGAAGAGCCTATTACATGCAGGCCCGCCGAAGTTCTTGACCCGGAACTTAAAAAGGCGCAAGAGGAAATAAAAGGGCTTGCCGTAGATATAGACGACGAAATACTTTATGCAATATTTCCGGTAACCGGTAAAAAATTCTTAAGATACAAATACGGAAAAGAGCAGATCCCGCAAGATATGCTTCCCAAAACATTAGAGGATGCAAAAGCGGAGCTTGAACTTTTGAAAAAAGCAAAAGCCGGACTTCTGGTAGAAAAGAAAGAGGCTGAAGAATCTCCGGAAGAATGCGAAAACCTACGGGAATTCAAAGTATTTGTGGACGACGATTACTTTAAAGTAGGAGTTGAAGAAATAGGAGGCGCGCCGGTTGTAAGCTATGTTCAGCCTGCCGCTCCGGCTTCGGCTCCTGCTCCTGCCGCCGCTCCGAAACCGGCTACCGCGGCTGAAAAGCCTGCCGCTGTTCCGACTGCCGCGCCTGCTTCGGAAGGTTCTCCTCTTACGGCTCCTTTACCCGGCTTAATAGTTAGCTACAAAGTAAAAGAGGGAGACAGCGTTAAAAAAGGGGATACCATAGTTATACTTGAAGCGATGAAAATGGAAAATACCCTTCCGGCTCATACGGACGGGGTAGTTAAAGAAATAAAATGTAAAAGCGGAGATAATGTGGCTAAGGGGGATGTTCTCTGCGTTATAGGGTAGTTCCGTAAAAAATGCTCAATTTCGCTTTCGCTCAATTTTGGCGTTGAATAAAAATTTTAATCCTCGAAATATTACATATATTTCTACGGTTAAAATTTTTATTCGCCTTAAACTTAAGCTAAATTGAGCATTTTTATAAGGAAACTATTATAGTCGATACTAACAAAGTATAATATATGTTGTAATTATTATAAATTCTAATAAAAATAGGGGTTTTACGCCGCGCTTGCAATGACAATGTGGCAATAATTAAGAGCTTTCTCCTCGCTTCGCTCGTTCGACAAGACAAATAAAAACAAGGCTTGGCGACGAGAGGGAAAAAAATTAACCGCAGAAATACTTATGTATTTCGAGGATTAAAAAATTTTTTCAACGTCGCAAACGGTCAGCCGCGAAGTTATTCCGCAAAATTCAAATAAAGAATGAATACAATACATACCCTTATAAGAAGTAAAACCTTTGCTTGGATACAATCGGAAAAAGAGAATAATCGCTCCGTAATAACCGAAATAATAAATTATATAGAGAAAAAAGACAAATTAAGACCTCCCCAAAAAGAGGCTATAGAAACATATCTTTGGATAAAATTTATAGGAAAAAATCGCAGCTTATCGGATATAATAAAAAGCGGACTTTTAACCGATAAAAATGCGGCGCAAAACTACGATTACCATCAACTATTTTCAAACAATCATACAACCATTTTTTTAAACCTGTTTTTTCAAGACAACAATCTAAAAAAGCTTCATAAAAAACTATTAAACGACCCGAACGGAAAAAATATAGACTGGGATAGTTTTTTACGGCGTTTACTGCACGATTTTAGCTATCCCAACTACCTTTTTAGTTTGCCTATGGGAGCGGGCAAAACATATTTAATGGCGTCGTTTATATACCTTGATTTATATTTTGCCTCTTTATTTAAAACAGACGGGCGATTTGCTCATAATTTTGTAGTATTTGCGCCCGGAGCTTCCAAAACCGCAATAATGCCTTCTTTAAAAACAATAAAAGATTTTAATCCTCAATGGCTTTTTCCGAAAAAAGACGCGGATAAGCTAAAACAAATAATTTCAATAGAAATATTAGACAGCTTAAGCTCCAAAAGAAAAGACAAGCTGCATGGCAACAATCCGAATTTGGAAAAAGTAAACCGTTTAATGCAAACCAAAGACTTCGGACTTGTTTTTATTACAAATGCGGAAAAGGTAATATTAGAAAAATATAATTCTCAGGATGAAATCTATTACGCCGATAAAAACGGCTTATATTACGACGCCAAAAAGGCGGCGGATTTAAAAAAAATCAATCGGTTAAGAGAAGCGATGGGGAAAATATCGAGCCTTTGCGTAATATTGGACGAAGTTCATCATACCTATGGGAAAACCGGCAAAGGAGAAAAAAAATTAAGAAAAGCGGTAAATATTTTAAATAAAAGCGGCAACGTAAATTCGGCTATAGGCTTATCCGGCACTCCTTATGTTAAAACATACGTTGAAATAGACAAAGAAAAAATAAGATTAAATCAGATACAAGACATAGTATATAATTATCCTTTAAATTACGGAATAGGCAGATTTTTAAAAATTCCGATTATAAAAGGGGCAAACGTTACGGAAGAGGCTTTTATAAATGAGGCATTGGACGATTTTTTTAATCGATACGACGCAACTTATAAAAACGGGACAAAAAGTAAAATAGCCTTTTACTGCCCTACGGTTCGCAAGTTAAACGAAAACATATTGCCGGTTATCCGCAACTGGTACGATAAAAATAGAAAAGGAAAAGAGCGGGAAATATTTCGTTACTATTCCGCGGTAGATAAAAAAAACGCGGAATATCGTTTGCCAAAAGAAAACCTTGCCATATTCAATAATTTAGACAAACCCTACTCGGATAAGCGGGTAATACTTCTTGTAGCGGTAGGCAAGGAGGGATGGGATTGCAAAAGTTTAACTGCGGTTGCTCTTCCGCGTCAAAAAACAAAGAAAAATTTTGTTTTGCAAACAACATGCCGTTGTTTAAGAGAAGTCGATAACGCCTCTTCGGAAAAGGCTTTAATATATCTATCCGGCGATAATTACAGCACGTTAGATAAAGAGCTTAAAGACAATTACAGATTATCCATATCGGACATTAGGAGCGCCGAAGAAAACAGAGTAAAAGCGATAGTCCGCAAACCGAAACTCGGAATTGTAAAATATAATCAAATAGAGATAAAATATAAAATAATTTCTCGAACCGCTCCGGAAATAAAAGAGAAACTATCCGATTTTAGCATATCTTCAATAAAAAATCGGTTTGAGTACAACAACCGATTAATGTCCGGCAAGATAGGCAAGGCGGGAATTACAAACAAACAATATACAAAAGAGATAAAAGGGGGCTTGCCCTTACAATATCGATATTCCGATTTAATATACGGCGTTGCAAGAGAAACCTACGGGCTTATTTCGGAAAATATACTTGCGTCCGAATACAAAACCGAGTTTTGCACAATATATAATCAAATAGAAAAAGAGATTAATTGGATAGAATTAAATCCGCTTATAAATATAGAGGATATAACAAAAGAGATTGCCGCCTGTTTTACCCATTATGTTAAATATTCCAAAGAAATAATAAAAACCGAAACAAAAATAGAGCTTCTTGAATGGGAAAGCGAAAACAGATACATAACCGTATTTGCTCCGGACGGAACCGTTTATAAATTTATGCCGCAAATATCAAGAATGGACGCAAAAATGTATCGCAGACATCCGGAAGATATAATAGAAGATTGTTTTAGCGAAAACGAAAACATAGATCCGCAAAATATAAGCTTTAACTACCTTCCTTACAGAATGGACAGCGCTTTTGAAATAGAGGCTTTTACTCAAATGCTTCAAATGGCGGAGTTAAAAAACTTAGAATTATATTACAATGGATACAAAAATGGCAAACTACAATCCTTTTATATACAAACTCCCGCCGGAAAATATACCCCCGACTTTTTAATATTAAAAAGAGAAGAGGGGAAAAAATATATAAAAGATAAAAATATCCCTATAGAAAAGATGCTTATAATAGAAACCAAAGCCGAAACCTATTATACCGATCAGTTTAGGGCAAAAGAGAGGTTTATAAAAGAGGAGTTTTTAAAAGAAAACCAGCATATAAGCTATCAAAGCTTTATAGACGACGGAACAAACAATTTTCAAAGACATCTTACGCAATTAAAAGAGATATTAAAAAATTTTTAATAAAGAAATACAAGACCTCCGATTATGAATAGAAGGCGTTAAAACTGCATAATGAGAAGTTTTTTTATTTTTTGTATCTTGTCTATACTATTTTTACGTTGTAGTTGCAAAGAACGCGGCGAGGAGAAATTTTTTGGTTAAAAGCGATGCAATAATAAGATAATAAGGCTTTGATTAAGGGATTTATGGTTATCTCTCGCAATGCCGAACTTTTGATTAAACACGGGGAGCAAAAAAAGATTGACGGGCAAAAAGAGACGGAAAAATGAAGACATATAAACAATACAATATAACTCCCGCAAGAGGGCAAGCTTTACTTAACTTTTCCGGCAGAAGATTGCCGGATAAAATAGAGGTTTTTGAAGCGGAAGCTATAGAAAATGTTAAAAACAAACAGAATGAAGCCCTTCCTTTACCCAATAAGGAAACGGAACTTAATCCGGATTTTACAAACCTATTAATACAAGGGGATTGTTTATCCGCGTGCGCCTATTTAAAATCGAAAAATATAAAAATAGACCTTGTATATATAGACCCTCCTTTTGCAAGCGGCGCAAACTATGCAAAAAAAATATACTTAAGAAACGGAAATAAATCGGATATAGGAGATCAGAATACAAATATAGGCGAAGAGATAATGTATGGGGATATATGGCAAAAAGAGGATTATTTAAACTGGCTATACGAGCGCTTACTTGCAATACGCGAAGTAATGAGCGAAACCGGAAGCATATATGTTCATTTGGATTGGCATATAGGGCATTACGTTAAAATAATGATGGACGAGATTTTTGGAGAGGAGAATTTTAGGAATGAGATAATATGGTGTTATTCAAGCCCTTCAATTAAAAATCATGATTTTCCTAAGAAGCATGAAAATATTTATAGATACTCAAAAAGCGACGAGTATTACGCAAACTTTGAAGATATAAGAATACCGTATAAAAAGCTTAACACAGGCACATCAAACGCGATTTTTAAAGAAGATTATAGATTAGACGAAAGGGGTAAAATTCCCGAAGATTGGTGGGAAATAAGTCCGGTGGGAAGAAAGAAAGAAGAGTTATCTAATTACGCCACTCAAAAACCGGAAGCCATTCTTCAACGCATAATAAAAGCCTCTTCGGACGCGGGAATGATAGTCGCTGATTTTTTTTCCGGCTCCGGCACAACCGTAAAAGTAGCGAGCGATTTAAAACGTCAATTCATAGCTTGCGACATAGGAATAAACGCGGTTCAAACAACAAGAGATAGGCTTGCAAAGTCCGGCGCGTCCTTTGATATATTAAAAATAAAAGACGGACTTAGACTATTTAGAAATCCGGAGCAAACAGCCGCAAAAATATTCGGCATTATAGAAGGGTTTAAAAGCGCCGCCGATTTCGATTTAAACTCCTTTTGGGACGGCGGCATAGCTCAAGCGGACGGCTCTTATACTCCGGTAAAGTTTTCCGGCATACAAGATAAACTTACAAAAGAGTTATTAGACGTTTATCTCGAAGAGATATATAAACTTGAAGATACCGCCGGAGGCAATAAAAACGGAGTAATAATAATTTACGCTCATAAAGAGATTGAAATAAATCAAAAACATATAGACAAAGCAATAAAAGATGCGGGCAAAACAGATTTAAAGGCAAAGCTTATCTGTTTGGACGACATACTTGCCGAAAAAAAGGATTCCTTTTTTACCGAAGACAACGCGGATATAAGCGTAAACAAGCAAAAAGGGAAATACAAAGTTAAAATAAACAAATATTTTAGCCCTTATCTTAAAAATAAACTTGAAGAATATAACGCAAAAAAAATAAAAAAAGGAACGCTTAAACAGGATTTAAACAAAGCGGTTGAAATAAGCGAAAACGGATTAGAGCTAATAGAGGCGGTTCAATTCGACACAACCCTTGCGCAAGTTTGGAAAAGCGAATCCGCTTTGGAGGATAAGGCGGGTATAAAAGAGAAAATAAAAGGAGAATACCGGCTTAATACTGATAAATTTAAAATAAAAATAAGAAACATAGCCGGAGACGAAATAATAATAGAAAGCGATAAATTAAAAAGCTTCTTAAAAAGGGGGATTAAATAAAAAAGGATTAAAAGATTTGATTTTTATATAATAAATAATTTATAAACAGGTAAAACAGGCTGGCATCGACGCTGAAATTGAACAACTCATATTGAAAGGAAACCGAATAATGAAACATCTTAAAAAAATCAAAAACATCTTATTTATCTTAATTTTTTCCGTTTTTTTAATTCAAATTCCAAGCGCCGCAAGCGCAAGCGAAAACGCGGTAAAAAAGCCGAGTCCGGACAAAGTTATAAAAATGATGACGCAAGGCAATCAACGCTTTTATACCGGCAAATCCTCTTACCCAAATAAAGACGCCGCTCGTTTGGCTCTTGCAGGCACAAAAAATCAGGGAGATTACGCTTACGCTACGGTTATTACATGCTCCGATTCTCGCGTGCCGGTAGAATTAATATTTGACGCCGGAATAATGGACATATTTGTCATAAGAGTAGCGGGTAACGTATGCGATACGGACGAAGTAGGCTCCATAGAGTACGGATTGGCGCATGTTAATACTCCGCTTTTGGTTGTATTATAGGGCATACTCAATGCGGAGCGGTTACCGCTG
>JAFDMD010000083.1 GCA_019306185.1 Deltaproteobacteria bacterium | reverse complement strand
ATATTTGTTTTAAGAAGTAAGCCTATCAGGGTTATTATGGATATAACTTCGTAGTTTGCCCGTTTGCGGCGTTGAATTTAAGTCGAAATTAATATTATACTTTTTACGGTTAAAAATTGTAAAACGATAAAATTAATCATTTAATTAAGGGATTTCTCCTCGTTTCACTCGTTCGAAATGACAAACAAAAACAAAGCTCCGCGAAGAAACAACGGGGGGATTTCTCCCTGCTTCAATAGACAAGATAGGTCTTTAAATTAAGGGATTTCTTGCTTCGCTCGAAATGACAAACTTCTTATTCCGGACGAATATTTTTTCACCCTGTCATTTGAACAAACGTTATCTTTGCCTGTCATTTCGACGAGTAAAACAAGGAGAAATCTCTTAATAAAAAGCGATAAATAATAGATATCGGCAAAACCGTTTACGTTTAAAATGCAAGTTTTTCAGTTGGGTATCGACTAATTAAAATCTAACGTAATATAAAAAAGAGAACAATAAGGAATTATGCGCGCCTATATTTTATAATTGCTATATTTTCTCTAATAGATTATAGAAAAAATAAAAAATTTTCGCTTTGACAAAAAATATGGCTTTCTTATTGCGGCTGTTTTCTCGCCGTTCAATCTCAATCGACAAAGCAAAAAAAATTTTATAGAGAAAATATCCGGTATTAACAATAATTAATCGGAAAAAAGGATGATTGAATTTAGTTGGATAATAAAACGCTTTGTTCAAGTATTCGAGTATATAATCGGACAAAGGGGAAAGTTATCTGAAAAAATTCAAACAGAGGAGACAGAATGTCCAAATTAAAAACAATTTTTTGGTGCCTATTAATAGCGGCGATAGCTATAATGGTTTATCAAAACGAAGCCTTTTTTATGGCGCAACAGGTTATTACCTTTAAACTTTTTTCATTAACTTATAATACTCCTTACATTCCTTGCGGAATATTTATTATTATATTTGTTTTATCGGCGTTTCTTATCGTCTATATCAACCACCTTATATTTCGTATAAAAACAAATAAAATTGTAAAAAAGCTTAAATCTCAAATCAATAATCAAAATACGGAATCAGAATTTAAAAGCGCTGTTTCAGAAAAATCAAATATTTAATTCTATCTAATTATGACTGTTTTAAAAACAACCCCGATGATAAGGCAGTATTTATCCATAAAAGCCGATTATAAAGATGAAATCCTGTTGTATAGAATGGGTGATTTTTACGAGATGTTTTTTGAAGATGCAATTATTGCCTCCAAAGAGTTAGAGATAGCGCTTACCGCAAGAAATAAAAAAAGCGCGAATCATGTTCCGATGTGCGGCGTCCCGATAAAAGCGATTGACGGCTACATAGCAAAACTTATAGCAAAAGGCTTTAAAGTAGCGATATGCGATCAAATAGAAAACCCGAAAGACGCCAAAGGCATAGTTAAAAGAAAGGTTACTCGGGTAATAACTCCGGGCATGATCATAGAAAACTCTATGTTGGACGAAAAAACCGGCAACTATATTCTATCGCTTGCGCAATCAGACAAAACTTACGGCATAGCCTCTTTGGATATATCCACGGCATCCTTTACAATTACCCAAGCGGACAATCAAAAAGCAATAATAGAGGAAATATTCAGAATATCTCCGGCGGAAATATTAATTCAGGACGCTCTTAAAAACGCCCCGCTTACGAGGGAAATCTCCGAGCATTTTTCAAAAAAAAGCATAACCTATATAGATAACGGCATAACGACTTACCCAAAAGCAAAAAAATCTCTTTTGCGCAAGTTTAAAACAATATCTTTGGAAGGCTTCGGCTGCGAAAACTTAAAAGCCGGAGTATCCGCCGCCGGCGCGATAATAGATTATGTCGATAAAACCCAAAAAAAAGAGATACTGAATTTAAAAAGCGTAAAAGCCTATTCTTTGAACAACTTTATGGCAATAGATAACGTAAGCAGACGGAATCTGGAACTTACGGCAAACATAAAAAATCGGGATAAATTCGGAACCCTTATATCCGTAATAGATCAAACAATAACATCCATAGGCGCAAGACGTTTAAAGAATATATTAAAATATCCTCTTATAAATAAAGAAGCGATAGAAAAACGCCTTGACGCTGTCGCCGAAGCAAAAGACAGCCTTATATTAAGAAAAAGTATAAGGCAAAACCTAAAAAAAATCTGCGATCTGGAAAGATTATCAAGCAAAATATGTATAGGACAGTCCAATGCAAGAGATTTAATCGCCTTAAAAAACTCCTTATTTGCCATCCCGGACATTGTAGCCGATTTAAAAAAGTTTAAATCCGAAATGTTGTCTAAAACCGATATGTCGGATAAAATTTATAACCTCGCCCTGCTTATAAATAAAAGTATAGCGGATAATCCGCCTCCTACAATAAATGAAGGAGGAATAATAAAAAAAGGATATGACAAACAGTTAGACGAACTTATTATGATAAGTTCGGAAGCAAAACAATGGCTTGTCGAACTTGAAGCAAAAGAAAAAGAAAAAACAAAAATAAATTCTCTTAAAGTAGGATACAATAAAATATTCGGCTATTACATAGAAATTTCAAAGTCAAATATAAACAAAGCTCCCGCAAATTATATAAGAAGACAAACCCTTACAAACGCCGAAAGATACATAACCGAAGAGCTTAAAGAATTTGAAACAAAAGCTCTTAACGCAAGCGATCAAAGAGCCTCCCTTGAATATGAAATATTTAACCGAATAAAAAGTAAAGTAATAGAAAATAATTCGGATATACAAAAACTTGCCCGATTTATAGGAAAAATAGACTGCATACTATCTTTTGCGGAAACTGCGGCGCTTTCCAATTATATAAAGCCAAACATAACCGAAGATGGAATTATCGAGATAATCGAAGGCAGACACCCTGTAATAGAAAAAATGCTAACAAATGAAGCGTTTGTTCCTAATACGATTCGCCTTGACAATACAGACAGCCAAATAATAATAGTTACCGGTCCGAACATGGCGGGCAAATCCACGACTTTAAGACAAGCTGCCCTTATAGTTTTAATGGCGCATATAGGCTCCTTTGTTCCGGCAAAAAGCGCTTCAATTACAATTACGGACAAAATCTTTACAAGAGTAGGCGCATTAGACAACTTATCCGCGGGACAAAGCACATTCATGACGGAAATGGAGGAAACCGCAAATATACTAAACAATTCTACCGAAAACAGCCTTATTATAATAGACGAAATAGGAAGAGGCACAAGCACTTATGACGGATTATCCATAGCTAAAGCAGTTGCCGAATATCTTCACGATTTAAAAAATAAAGGAGTAAAAACCTTATTTGCAACTCATTATCATGAATTAATCGAATTGGAGCAAACAAAACCGAGAATAAAAAATTTTAACATTGCGGTAAAAGAATACAAAGATCAAATAATATTCTTAAGAAAACTGATCAAAGGCGGAACAAACAGAAGCTACGGAATACAGGTTGCAAGACTCGCCGGAATACCGGATAAAATAATAAGCCGTTCCAAACAAATACTGGCAGACATAGAAAAATCCGCAGGAAATAATGTAAATAACAAAGAGAGCAAAAAACCTAACGTCGATAAAATCGGAAAAAATTATATAAACATAATAGATAAAATAAAAAATATAGAGATACAAAACCTAACGCCTGTAGAGGCATTGACAATATTAGATTCCATAAAATCAAAACTGGAACATACCGAAATTTAATCTCTATGACGCAATTGTAAAAAAAAATAATAACATTTTGCCAAATAGCAGAGAACAAGCATAGACAATAAAATTAAAACAAATGAAACTAATTAAAAAAAAAATAACAACATTTTTTATATTATTATTATCCCTTATCATTACGGCGGCATTTCCTTATAACGCCGCCGCCAAAGAGGAGAATCCGGAAAGACTATATTATCAGGCTCTCGAATCTTACAACAAAATGAAACAGAACCCAAAAGCATATAAATATAGAAGCTCTTGGACTCTAAATATAGATAAATTTTCCAAAGTTTATCAAGCCGCCCCAAAAGGCATTTGGGCTGCGGCGGGGCTTTATATGACAGGGAAGCTTTATCGCGAATTATATAAATATGCCGGAAAAACATCGGATAAAAACGAGGCAATAGATATATTCAAAAGAATAATAAAACACTTTCCAAAAAGCAGATACAACCCAAAAGCAAAAAAAGAACTCGCTTTGTTAGGCGCAAATCAAGTTCAAAAAAAACCGCAACCAAAAGCGGCGCATAGACAGGAAAAGGAAAAAACAAAAACATATACTACGCCTAATACCAATTCAAATTCAAAAGCTTTGATAACAGGCATAAGATGCTGGTCGAATCCAAACTATACCAGAATAGTTATAGATTCGGATAAAAAAGTATTATATGAGCATAATATGCTACAACAAAATTCCAAAGCCGCAAAACCTAAAAGATTATATGTAGATTTTAAAAATGCAAAACTTGAAAATACAATCCGAAAAAACGTAGTAATAAACGATAATCTATTAACCGCCGTACGCGCCTCTCAGTTTAACGCCGAAAAGGTTAGAGTGGTAATAGATTTAAAAACATCAATATCGTATCAAATATTTTTTTTACACGATCCGTTCAGAACCGTTATAGACATATACAGTTCCGCTAAAAGCCCGGAGCAAGAGGAGCAAATAAAGGATGCTCCCTCTGCAAATTCAAAAAAATCTCCGGCTTTGGTCAAAGAGCTTGGCTTGGGAGTAAAAAGAATAGTGATAGACGCCGGGCACGGAGGCAAAGATTATGGCGCGCCAGGATATTACAAAGGAATTCATGAAAAAAATATAGTTTTGAAAATAGCGCAAAAACTTGCTTCGAGAATAAAAAACGAGCTTAAATGCGAAGTTATTATGACAAGAAATACGGATAGATACCTAACTTTAGAAGAAAGAACCGCAATTGCAAATACAAAAAAAGCGGATCTTTTTATATCCGTCCATACAAACGCCGCAAAAAATAAAAAAGCCTACGGCATAGAAACCTATTTTTTAAGCCCCGCAAAAAACAACGAATCAATGCTTGTAGCCGCAAGAGAAAACTCCGCCACTACAAAAAACATAAGCGAACTTCAGGCTATATTAAACAGCCTATTGCGCAGCTCAAAAATAAACGAATCGGTTCGCCTTGCGGGATACGTTCAAAACTCAATGTATAAAAAGCTAAAATCACATTATTCCCAAATAAAAAATAAAGGGGTAAAACAAGCGCTTTTTTATGTTTTACTCGGAGCGCATATGCCGTCTATATTAGTTGAAACATCATTTATAAGCAATGCAAGAGAATGCAAACGGCTAACAAATTCAACATATCAAAACCGAATATGCGACGGAATAATAGACGGAATAAAAGAATATATTAAACGTAACAATTCAAGTTAAAAAAAATAAAAAGCAAAATATATAGAAAAGCAAATAACCAAAATAAAAAGCAAAATCTTCATCCTTTCCTCTTTATTTTAAAAGTTGACATCAAACTTCAATCTATATAAAACCGAGTAAAATTTTAACGAATAATGATATTTTTAACTAATACGCCAGCTACGGAAATTCTAATAGTTCTAAGGAGATAACGCTAATGAAATATATTCGTATAAAAAAAATAATACCTTTTTTAATATTATTTATTTTGACGATTGGCGGCAGTTTGGCTTACGCCGAAACGCTAAAAGGCGCGGTTTTACAAATACTGGAAAACAGCAAAAAAATAAAATCGGCTCAAGCAAAAAAAGACGCTGCAAAACAAAGTATAAAAGTTTCCTACGGAAAATGGCATCCGCAGTTCGGGCTGAATTCGGAAAAACAAAGAGAGAAGACCGCCGGAAGTTATATGAAAAACAATCGGATAATAACCGCAAAAGAGGCGGATTTAAAAATAGAACAACTGCTTTGGGATTTTGGAAACGCCTCCGCAGAAATACAAAAAAGCAAACTTTTATATGCAAAAACGGAATCCGCTTTTAAAACCGTCCGACAAAACGTTATATTAGAAGCCGCAACCGTATATTTAAATTTAAAAAAAGCCGAAAATATTTTTAAATATTCCCAAAAAGCCGAATATAATACCGAATCCGCAACATATAATAAGCAAGCGGAAAAAACGATATATTTAAAGGATAAAGCTTCTCGAATATTTAACAGACCAGCGGAAGAAATATTGGCTTTGGAACCTATTGATATCGCGTTTAATACCCTACCCGTTTCGGTTGAAGAAGCAAAAAAAAGCGCTTTAAAATTAAATCCGAATATCATGGTATTATATTTTAACGTAAAAGCCGCGGAAGCAAAAATAGCCGCTCAAAAAGCGATGTCATTTTTCCCGGAAATAAGCGCCGAAGCCGGTTCCACCTTTAAACAAAACTCATCTGAAAAGCTTTCCGGACATTTTGACGGGCATTATGCGGGATTAAAATTAAATTACGCCGTAAATTTCGGGGGCTCCGAATTAAATACCGTAAAAACCTTAAGAGAAGAATATATTGACGCAGTTAAAAAATATGAGGTAAAAAAAAAGGACATCTCCCAAAAAGTAGAAAACGCCTTTGCAACCTATATCAATTCTAAAAAAAAAATCGAATTTTTAGAAAAGCAGAAAAATCCAATAGGAATCGCATCCGCAAAAATAGATACAAAAATAGCCGCATTTGCGCTGCTTGAATCCATAGGGAAGCTTAACGTAGATCTTATGGAAAGCAAAAAATCTTCCGTTCCCGCTTCAATTAAGCAAAACAGCGAACAAAAATTAAGATATAGAACAGTCGAAAGCCTTATTGACGCTTGGGCTATGGCTTGGGTAAACAAAAATTTTGCCGCTTACATGTCATGTTACTCGGATAATTTTATTCCGATGCAAGACATTAACAAGCAGGAATGGATAAATATCAGAAAAAAAAGGCTCGCCTCGCCGGTTTTTATAGAAATTGCAATTGATATAACAAAAAAAGAGATAATGTCGCCGGATACCGTTTTAATAACCTTCACCCAAAAATATAGATCTAACCTGTATAAAGATATCGCAATAAAACAATTAACCCTTAAATTTAAAGATAACTGTTGGAAAATTATCAAAGAGCATGCAACGGTAAAATAAGTTTTTAATAACAACAAGAATGATTAGATTTGCAGAAAGGCTCAAAGTATAAGGGTAGAAGTCAATAATAAAGGGATTTCTCCTCGCTTCCCTCGTTCGACAAGACAAACAAAAACAACGCTCGGCGAAGAAACAACGGGGAAATAATTAAAGGGTTTCTTGCTTCGCTCGAAATGACAAACTTCTTATTCCGGACGAACATTGTTTTACCCTGTCATTTCAACGACATTTATTTTACGTTGTCATTTCGACGAGCGTAGCGAGGAGAAATCCCTTAATAAAACTCAAAAGCCGCTTCTTTTAAAAATTTCACAAGGCAAGCAAACATAAAACAGCGCCTCTGTTTTATAACTTTTTTTATGATTAGAGTTATATGATTAAAAGTTGACATCAAGCAGCAATATATATAAAAACCTTTTACTATTTTAACAAACCAAACGCCGGAGATATAACCTCGGATTTTTTAAATAAAACGTTCGTTATTAAAAACATTTAATCGCGAAAAAAATAATAAAAGTTATCCGGCAAACTTTAAACAGATAAAACGCCCATAACTAAAAGTTAGGAATGATTAAAATTCGGATGCATAGCTTCGCAGTCTGTTCGCTTGTAAGACAAATAAAATACGAAACCATGCAGCCGAATTTTAACAAAGGAAAAAAACATGTCAAAATCAGGCTTAATAGAACAAAGAGATATAAGACTATCCAAAATAGAAGAATTAAGAAAACTCGGCATAAACCCCTACCCCGCAAAATCGAATCGCTCCGATTATTCTAATGCCATAATAAACAACTACGAATCTTATAAAGGCAAAAAAGTTGTCGCCTCAGGACGCCTTATGTCTTTAAGAAAACACGGCTCGGTTACCTTTGCAGACATTCAGGATCAAACCGGAAAAATTCAGCTTGCAATAGGAAAAAAAATCTTGAAACCTTTTGACGGGGCAACCGCAAACTTGGGATATTCGGAATTAAAGCTTTTGGACGTAGGAGATTTTATAGAAACCTTCGGCGAAATTACAAAAACAAAAACCGGCGAAATCTCGATACTGTCGGAAAAAATAAAATTATTAACAAAAGCTTTAAGACCTTTGCCGGATAAATGGAGCAAGCTTAAAGACAGAGAACTTATATTAAGAAAAAGATACCTTGACGCGACCTTAAATCCGGAACATAAAAAAGGGTTTGAAAATATTGCCAAAATGATATTTGGCATAAGAAGCTTTTTAAAGGAAAAAGGATTTTCGGAGTTTTTAACTCCGGTTTTACAGCCTCAATACGGAGGCGGCACCGCAAAGCCTTTTATTACTCATTTAAACTCTTTAAACAAAGATTTTTATCTTTCCATATCGCACGAACTTTATTTAAAAAGACTTATAACCGCAGGTTTTGACAAGGTTTTTACCATAGGAAGGTATTTTAGAAACGAGGGTATCGACAAATCTCATCATCCGGAATTTTCGATGATAGAAACAATGACCGCTTACGAAAATTACGAATATAACATGGACTTAATCGAAGATATGTTTCGATATATAGCCGAACAGGTTTACGGAAAAACCGAGTTTAAGGTTAAAGGGCATATGATAGATTTTAAACAACCTTGGAAAAGAATATCTATGACCGATGCGGTAACCAAAGTTACGGGTATTAATTTCGACGATTGTAAATCGGTTGAAGAGGCTAATAATCATCTTAAATCTTTGGGGATAGACGAGCCTTGCGAAACAATAGGGCTTGCTTTGGCAAAAGCTTTTGAAGAAAAAGCGGAAGAAACATTAATATCCCCTACCCTTGTATTCGGACATCCCATAGATATATCCCCTTTGGCAAAACCTATGGATAGCTCGCCGAATAAAGCGGAGCGATTCGAAATATTTATAGCCGGTATGGAATGCGGAGACAACTGGTCCGAACAAAACGATCCGGTAGAATTACTTGCTACATGGAAAGCAAATTATAAGCCTGAAGATAGAGAAGCGGGCGAATTCCATCCGCTTGATTACGATTTTATAGAGGTTATGGAATACGGAATGCCTCCCACCACAGGAATTGGACCGGGCATAGAGCGTATGGCTATGATATTCAACGAACAAGAAAATATTGACGACGTAATATTCTTCCCTATTATGAAACCGCATTTATCAAAGGCAAATAAAGAAATATTCGGCGCTCAAGAACAGAAAGCGGATGAAAGTTTAGATATTCTTATAACTTTTGACGAGTTTCAAGAATTTATATTAAACCGCTTAAAAGGCTCGGTTCAAGAGGTTATCATAAAACCGTATCTCCGTTTTTGGGAAAACGAAAATATCTTTAAAGCGTCCGGTTCCGCCGAAATAATCGGATTATTTAAAAATCGTTCCGTTAAACTTTCCGGCTATTCCCAAAAGTCCGACAACTCTTTTGCCAAAGAAAATGAAATATCAAAATTTAACGATTATATTCAAAAATTAATCATCTCCTTTTTACAAAAAAAGTTTAATAACGCGGAAATAAATCTTGCGGAAACATTGCTGCCGTAAATAGTCTATAGAGCGGAGAATATCCGCTCCATAGACATTATAAGGAGACATAAAAACGTTGGTATTAAGGCAAATAAGCCGCAAAAATAGGAAATTTGATAATGGCAAATCTTAAAGAAACGGAAAAATTAGAACTTGAAAAGTTCTTTAAAATGAGTGGCGGATATGTTTTAGATTTTACAAATAAATCTTTTCGGCAATTTGTTTCTAATACAATCAAAATTGATATAGAGAATACAAAATATGCTACAAATGGCAACTCAAAAGCTAATAGATTGAAAACTCTTTGGCAAATTGAATCAGATGATAAAGTTGGCTTGTTAACTAAAGAGATGCTTGATTATTGGAAAAAAAAAAGAACTTGAAAATGAAAAAATTAGCGACAATCAAAATACCCTCTTCAAAGATTGTGTTGAGCTTGCAAATAAACTTTTAGGTATTAAGACTAAAAAAACCAAAATCACACAAAAAACAGCAGAAAACGACTTTTTAAAAAAGGAGTTTGAGAATATTTCAGTTGATAAATTAGAAATTGAGGCCCCTGTTGTTGATATTTTGAATAAAAGAATTGAAGAAATAAAAAAAAATTTGGGAAGTAATGCGTCTTTGTCGGCAGTTATAATGTGCGGTAGTGTTCTAGAGGGAATTTTATTAGGTACTGCACTTTCAAAAAAGAAAAAATTTAATAAGTCTCCATCTTCTCCCAAAGAAAAGAATACAGGGAAAGTATTACCTTTTAATCAATGGACGTTAAGTAACTTCATTGATGTAGCACATGATATTGGTTTGCTTGGTTTAGATGTTAAAAAATTCAGTCATTCTATGAGAGACTTTAGAAATTACATTCATCCTTATCAACAAATGTGTTCTAAATTTTCGCCTGACCTTGATACCGCAAAAATTTCTTGGCAAGTTTTACAAGCAGCAATTACAGATTTGAAAAAAAACAAAAATTAATAAAGCCCAGCCTATAACAATGTATGTATATAAAAAATTACCGATTAGTTAGCAAATTCAAGGGTTGCAGCTAGCTTCAAATTTTGTGTAAAATTGATAGCAAAATATAGCGCAATACCCAACATTTCATAACGCAAACCGTTATCGCAAAATTCAATATTACAAATAGATAAAATATAGATAACGAATGGATAAATAGTAATTCGCTTATGACCAACTCCAACGCAATCTCAAAAACGGCTCTTATAGCAATATCCGTATACATAGCGGCGCAAATGCTCTCGGACATAGCAAGCCTTAAAATCGGCGTAGTAGCGGGGCTTGCGGTTGATATGGGAACATTTATTTACCCTATTACCTTTACATTAAGGGATGTTGTTCACAAAACAATAGGTAAAAAAAACGCTCAAATACTTATACTTGCCGCCGGAGGTATAAATCTGTTTATGGCGGCTTATCTTGCCTTTGCCGCAAGCGTTAAAAGCGATTTGTCTTGGGGTTTGGGAAAAGAATTTGCTACGGTTTTATCTCCTGTGTGGCGCATAGTTATAGCCTCTATAATAGCCGAAGTTGTAAGCGAACTTGCGGACACCCAAATATATCATTGGTTTGTTACAAAAGTAACCGATAGGTTTCAATGGCTTCGCGTTCTTATAAGCAATAGCGTAAGTATCCCTATTGATAACGCAATTTTTACTTTGGGAGCCTTTGCCTTTGTTTTGGATTGGAGCGTTGTCTGGCAGATTTTTATAATGAATTTTATAGTAAAATTCGCTATAACTTTGTTAAGCCTTCCTATGATATATCTAACGCCGAAAAAGTAAAAGTTTGTCGGAGCGCTTCTCGGCCCCCCCCCCCCCCCCCCCCCAAAAAAAAATGTGGAGATAAAATCAAATTATAATTTTTGCAAAAAATTTTCCAAGCGTTAACCGAAAAACCTGCATTTTAAACGTAAACGGTTTTGCCTCTATCTATTATTTATCGCTTTTTATTAAGAGATTTCTCGCCGCGCTCGAAATGACAGGCAAAAATAAAATCTATCAAAATAACAGAAAATAATTTTTTGCCGTCTCTTCGTCGAAAGTTGTTTTTGTTTGTTATTTCGAACGAGCGAAGCAAGGAGAAATCCCTTAATAATTTACCTTCTAATCTTATCCTTTGTTCCTTTTTACAAATCTTTTGGCGATTAAAAACCTTTTTTAATAATGAGGATTTTATAGCGCGCCCAAAAGTCAAGACAATGAAAATGGAATATTTGTTGTATGCTCATCAAGCGAATTGTTTTAAAAAATTACGTTTTATGTCGATTAAATTAATATATAATCTATTATATTATTAATATAAATATTAATATTAAATATATAATCTATTATATTATTAAATATATTTTTATATTACGCAAACAAGGCTTTATGCTATATAAATAATATTGTATATTGACAATATAAACTTTTATATTTTTAATATAAGCCTTTATATTTCAAAATTTATGCCATTTTAACAAATTTAAGGGGGTATTTTTAAAAAAAATAGTCGAAAATTAAAAAATAGGATCGAAAGAACAAGAAGCAAAAAAGGGTTTTATAGGAAGCGGATACAATATAGCCAAGTTGATATAATTTAAAATGACATGGGAGACGCTCCTGTCATTTAGACCTAAAGGAGAAATCTCCGAATTATTTTTATTCCTTGTATGTTAAGCGCCGTAAATTTATTTGATGTTATAGCCAATAATTTTCCCAATCAAATTATAATAATTCGGCTATAAAAAACAGGCGTAATATTTTTTATATATCCTTTTTTACAAACAACCCCATTAAAGCCGGTATTACAAATATGGTAAAGATTGTAGAAACCGCAAGCCCGCCGAGTAAAACGCTTCCGAGTCCTCTGTAAAGTTCGCTTCCCGCTCCTGTTGATATTACAAGAGGAAACATTCCCAATATGCTTGTGGTAGCGCTCATAAATATCGGTCTTATTCTTGTTTTAACGGATGAAGAAATTGCTGATATGCCATTTAAATTATTGTATTTTATATTGTTTAACGTTTGGTGAACTATTAATATGGCGTTATTTACAACCGTTCCGATTAATATGATAAAACCGAGCATTGTTAATATATCGAAACCTTGCGGAGCTATAAATGTATTTATAAGCATAAGCCCTATAAATCCGCCGGCTCCGGCAAGCGGAAGAGTAAACATTATGATAAAAGGATAGAAAAAATTCTCGAAAAGAGCGGACATTAACAGGTATATTATAAGCGCGGCCAGCATAATGTTCCATTTAAAAGCTTTTATTGTTTCGGTAAGTTTGCCGGCGCTTCCTCCCATTGTTATTTTTGTTTCCTGAAATTTTCCTTGAGCTTCCGATTTTTTGATTATGTTATTATGGATTGTTTCCAAAGCCTGTTGTAAAGGCATTTCAATAGGCGGAGTAATCTGTAAGGTTATGTTTCTTCTTTTTTCAAGATGATCTATTTGCATCATGCCTTGATCGTAATTTAAACGCGCAATATCTTTTATCGGGACAAGTTGTCCGTATTTATTTGCAATAAGGGTATCGGCTATATCTTCCGGAGTTTTTATGCCTTTTTGGTCGTACTTTAATATAAGATCGACTTTTCTGTCGTCTTCGGGTTTAAACTCGTCTATTTTTCTGCCGTCCATAATAACGTCTATGTATAATCCTATATCCTGTTCGGTAAAACCGTTTGCCGCGGCTTTCGATCTGTTTACTATAAAATTTGCTTCGGGATAGCTATTTTCAAACGAAGGAACGGGTCTTATCTGCGCGTTCGGAATTTCGGCTTTTATTGCTCCGTAAAGCGCTCTTGAGGTTTCTATTATTTTATTTATATTCTCTCCGGCTATATTAACCTCTACTGTTCTCCCTTTTCCTATTCCGCTTTGAAATATCCCCGCCTGAGTACTTACTCCTATCATGCCTGGTATGGAATTTATTATTCTTGTAAAAAGCGGCATCATTTTTTTTGCTTCGGTTTCATAAACGCTGCTTGCTCCGAAAATGGAAAATCTATCTGCAGATACAAAAAACATATTTTCTATTTGAGGGATATTATCCTTATTTTTTTCTTCAAAATACGGCTTTGAAGTTTTAAATATATAATCTCCTATTTGGTTCCGTTTGGCAATGGAGTAACCGGGCGGAGGTATTAGTATGTTTAATATAAAGTTTCTATTTCCCTGCGGCAGATATTCGGCTTTAGGGGTTAATATTAAAAGGGTTATTAAAGAAGCGGCGGTAAGAGATAAAACGGTTATAAGCATAGACGTTTTACTTTTTAAACTTTTTTTAGAAAGTTTTAATATGAAGTTAGAAAGCATTTCTCCGATTTTTTCTATTTTTAAAAGCCTAATTGGTTTTGCTTTTTTTGTTTTGGAATAAAACAGGTTGGAAATTGTAGGTATTGCGGATACGGATACAAATAGGCTTATTATTATTGCAAATGTAATTGCTATGGCTATATCTTTAAAAAGCTGTCCCGCTTCCTCTTCCATGAATATTACCGGAAGAAAAACCGCAATGGTTGTGATTGTAGAAGCAAATACCGCTCCCCAAACCTCTTTTGTCCCTATATATGCCGCCTCAAAAGAGCTTTTTCCCTCTTTTTTATGTCTGTCTATATTTTCAAGGGTTACTATTGCGTTATCTATTAACATTCCTACGGCAAAGGATATTCCGGCTAAGCTTACAACGTTTATTGTTCTGTTAAAAAGCTTCATGAATATAAAGCTTCCTATAACCGATATTGGTATTGCTATGGCTATGGTAAGGGTTGCGGCAAAATTTCTTAAAAATAGAAATAGAACGGTTATTGCCAATATTGCGCCTATTGCGACGTTATTTTTTACAAGACTTATCGCCTTGCTTATATACGGCGTCTGTTCATTTACTATTTGGCAGTACAGGTTTTCGTCTTTTAATATTGTAGCGTTTAATTCTTTGATTATTTTTTTAACCTCTTCGGTTATTGCAATAACGTTTCCGCTCTGTTCGTTTCTTATTGCCATAACTATTACCGGCTCTCCGTTATGTCGTACGACAACGTTGTTGTTTTCGTATCCGGCTTTTACATAAGCGATATCTTTAAGATGAACGCGGTTAAATCCGTTATCTTTTAAAACTATATTTAAAGGCTCCTTATCATTGTTAAATCTGTTTATTGTTCTTATCCTATAATTATTTTTATCAAGATGCTGTAATCCCGCGGAAATATTTATATTTGCGCTTTGAATTTTAGATATTACCTCTTTTATTGTAAGGTTGTATTCGGCAAGTTTTGCCGGAGATATTATAATTTGAAGCTGATTTTCTGTTCCGCCGAATACAAAAAGGGAGCCTACTCCTTTTATTCTTTCAAAATGTTGACGAATTTCATTCTCAAAAAATGTTTTGTAATGGTTTATATTATCTTTTGTATCCTTTTTTATTTTAAAAACCGTCCATATTATAGGGGAACTTTGCGCTCCGGATGCGTCTATCGTAGGTTTGTTTACGTTGTCCGGGTAGCTTTGAACTTCGTTTAATTTGTTGGATACTCTTAAAAGCGCTTCGTCTATATTGGTTTTAAGCTGAAAAGTAAGGGTTATTTCTCCGCTGTTGTTATAAGAGGAGCTTTCCATTAATTTAAGCCCGCTTACGCTTTTTAAAACCGATTCCTGTTCTTCTATAACCTCCTTTTCTATCTCGTAAGGGCTTGCTCCCGGCCATGTGGTTCTAACCGTTATTTGGGGAAGTTGAACGTTAGGGGTAAGCTGTATTGGAAGTTTAAATATGGATAACGCGCCGAATAAAGCTATTAAAAGCATTATTACAAACACGGTTACAGGTTTTAATATCGAAAATTTTATAAAGTTCATCTTTTTTATTTTTCGTATAAGGAACTTTTTCAAGCCCTGTTTTCTATTTTTCCGGTCGCTTTTAAATAAAGGGCTTCCGGCGCAATATCAAAGCCGCAATCCCACGCTAATGTAGCCCATGGGTCAAGATAAAATTTCGAAAAATCAACAGGGTTTCTTAAAGGTTTTGCGGCTTCATACTTATATATAATATCTTTTAAATCAACTTCCCCTGTTTCTTTTGTATTAAATTCCAAAAATATTTTAAAATCCTTTATATAACGAGCTTTTTTTATATAAACGGCTTTCATGATCTCTCCTTTTAAACAAGAGGTTTAAGATGGTAAAACTTTTTTGTTTCCCACATATTAAGAAGCTCGGCTTGATGTAGTTCCGCCCATTCCTCTACAAGCCCGCGAACCTTAGCGGGAAGAAATCCTTCAATGATATTTAAATTTTTTATATTTACAGTCGCCCTATATTCATTATATTTGGCGTGAAAATGAGGCGGATTATGTTCGTCAAAATACATTGAAATAATAATTCCTAAAAACCTTGTTATTTCAGGCATGATTGCTCCTTGTATTTATGCTGCTATGCTACCGCTATATAAGTTTATTGTTTGTTGAACCAGCTTAACATTTTTTTTTAATATGTTTTTCTATTTTCAATTTTAACCCTTTAATATTAAAACCGGTTATAACACTGACTAATCCGAATATGAATGCGAGAAAAGATATAAAGTATTTCCAACGTGGATGATTATTAAATATCCCATTAAATTGACTAAAAAACATGCCACATCCCGCTAATACAGCACAAATTATAGAGATACTCCAACTTATTATTTTAGCTATAATTTCGGCATTATCTTCCTGATCCCCTTTTATTTTTGCTAACTCGTTTTTTGTTTCCTTATGTTTTTCTTTTTCTCTATTAAGCTTTTCCGTCTCTTCCAGTTTTATATTTTTTTTTATAGATTCTATTATCTCTTCGGAAGAGCTATTAAATACTTCTGGATCGCCCATGCTCTTATCATTAAGAAGATTGAAGGCAGCTTTATCGGTTCTTAGAAGATAATATATATCATCTGTTATTTTATCTTCCTTGTTTAATTTTTCTAACTCTTGAATATATTTTTTGATTAGCTCGTCCGAAGGTTGAATCGCCGAATAACAGACTTCAATAAATTTTTTCATATTAAGGTTTTCAGTTTTTTGTGGAGACTGTAACCAAATTATAGTGCCCACAAAAATATCCGTTAAACAGGTAGGAATAGTAGAGGAGGAATCGGTCTTTTTGTCTTCATAAATTTTACCGGCAAATGCTAAAGAGGCATTTGAAGTAACGAATAGCTCTTTACAGTCTTTTATATTTCTAGGTCTAACTTCGCGTCTCAATTTATAGACTTCGGATAATACTTTTACATCTCTATCAATTGAAGAATCATTTATTTCACAATGAAAGCTATTTTTTTTATATCTTTCCTGTATAGTATTTTTTAACTCTATTTCATCAATTTGAAATTTCTTATTGCCAACCGGCTCAGTCATCTGCATAGTAATAATACCAAATTCCCCTAAAATAGTATCAAGAGATACAATTTTTTGCCCTACGTCGCTTGAATTGATATTATTTTGATGACAGTATCGCAACACTTTTGAGGCCTTACGAATATTATAATCCCCTCGTTCTAACCGTTCTTGACAACCCCTTAATATACTCTCAATTTCATATCTGGTAATATCAAATATGAATAAATTAACCTTTTCTCTTGTAAGAATTTTAATAAATTCTTTGACGGCCGCTTCTTGAAATTTATCGTGGTAACCTATAAGAGATAATATTAAAGCCGTATCAAGATAAATATTAAGGTTTGTAAGCTTCCCGGAAAAAGAATTTAATTCTGGAAAAAGAATAGCGCCGGCTAATGCATGCCCGACGGAAATATCGAATAACAATTTAAATAAATCAGGTTCATTTTCCTCGGCAAATATTACAAAAGAGCTAACAAGGTATTTTAATTTTTTATTAGGTTTCACATTGTTAGGCAATACCGAATTATCTTTTGCCGCAAAAAGTATATCTCCGTCATGTTCTTCAAGAAATGATAGTAAAGCGTTTTCTATATCTTCTTTTTCAAATTCTACTTTATATTTTTCATCATTAGAAAATTTAATAATTGAGGAGATTGCCTTCGCGAATTTACGCTCAATATTAAGCGAATTAATTGAAAGATCATATTTTTCTTTTTTTTTGCATGTCAATTCATATTGACCATAATTTTTCTTGAATATTTTTTTTTTAACAGCGCGGTTCAAAATAGTAATGAAAGCATTTATAGGTATTTTCAAACCATACTCTTTAGTAAAATCATCTTTAAATCTTTCGAGATTATTTTTTTGAATTTTAGAATATTCTTTTTTAATAGCTAAATTAGCTACCATAGGCACAAAGTTATCTATATAGTCTTTTTTATTTTTCTCCCAATTACTTTTAATTATTGCTAAATTTAGTAAAGTTCTATTCATACCCTTCTCATTTAATATAACTAATGGTTAAAACTTATTCTATTATTTCTACCGAGCTATCCGGCCTTAATCTATTGTTGCCGTCTATAATAACCGGCATTCCGGGTTTTATATTGTCGTTATCAACTCCGGCGTACTCTCCGAGATATGTTAATATGTTAACCGGAAGCATTTTTGCCTTATTATCTTTTATTGTATAGATAAAATCCTTATTATTATATTTTATTAAAGCGTCTCTTTTTATCATTATAAGCTTTTTCGGCTCGCTCGCCGGTATTTGAGCGGATGCGGACATATTTTGTATGAGGTTGTTCAAATAGGGCATCGATATAAATACTTCAAATGTTTTGCTTGCAAGGTCCGCCATAGGAACGATTTTTTTTACTTTTCCGGAAAGCTCCTTATGTTTGCCGTTTACGGATATCGATATTTCGTCTCCCGCCTTTATATATTTTAAAAGATTTTCCGAAACCGCGATTTTTACGCAAATATCATTTGCGGAGCCAAGAAGCATAACAGGAGTTCCCGGGTCAATCCATTCCCCTTCGTTTTTATATTTTTGAAGTATTATCCCGTCAAAAAAAGCGCGGATAACGCTTTTTTTAAGCTCTATTTTAAATTTTTCTATATTTTTCTCTATTATCTCTTTTTCTTTTATAAGTTCTCCGAAATCATAAACGCTTTTTTCATAATCTTTTTGGCTTGCGGAATTGTTTTGATAAAGATTTTTGTATCTGTTTAAATTTTTTGCCGCGCTGTTAATTTTTATTTGCAGGCGTTCCTTTTCTTTCTGTTTTATCTCTATATTCTTTTTTATAAAATCGGTATTAAGTTCAAATAACATATCCCCTTTTTTAACAAAAGTCCCCTCCTCTGCAACCACCTTTATTATTAATCCGCTTAACTCGGCGGATACTTTGCTGCGTTTGTTAAAATCTACAATTCCTATTATTTTATTTGTTTCGGCGATTATTTTTTCAAAGGTTTCGGCTATTTTTACCTTTGCGGGCGGCGGGGCTTCGCAATATGCGTAAGAGGAAAAAGATATTAAAAGGATTATTAAGATCAACTTGAATTTTTTCATAAGGCTCCGAACTTTTTTATTGAATTTTGACTTGCTATTTATAACCTTTGCAGAAACTCTTTTATACATTAAAAGTATATATTGGCAAGCATTTTAAAAGTAAAGGTTATGTTGAATAAAAATGTAAAAATAATATACTATTAGCTCCAGATCTCATTTTATGGCGCAATTTTTTCTTTGCCTTTTAAATTGGACTTCCCACAAAAAAACAGACAAAAATAAAGATACAAAGATATATATTCTATTATTATTTTAGTCGATGCTGAAAAACCTGTATTTAAGCGTAAACGGTTTTGCCGATGCCTGAAGTTAAAGTTTAATAAAAGATATAAAAAATCAATCTGTTATTACTTTCTCGCTTTTTATTAAGGGATTTCTCCTCGCTGCGCTCGTCGAAATGATAAGCAAAAATAACTTATGTTAAATAACTAGACAAAAAAAAATCCCGTCTTGTCAAGCGAAGCGAGAAAGCCCTTTATTATTACCTTCTGCTCTTACCCCTTGAGCCTTTGTACAAATCTAATCATTCTTTTTATGATTTTAATAATGGAAATTTTATCTTAAATTTTGCAAAAAAATATTAAAATCAATATTAAAATATATTACCTTATCTTGTTTAAAATTTATAATAATTATTCGATGCGGAAAAAGCATATTATATATTGAAATTATTTTAAATTTTATGAAAAACAAGGTAAGATATTTGCAAGCGTTCCATACTACTCTTAACATTTTCTTGCAAATATTAAGAGGAAATATTCATTACTATCAAAGGCGGTAGTTTTATTTGCGTAGCGGCTCTTGCCGTCGAGGAAACAATTTTCGGCTGGTTTTGCGTTAAGACAAAGCAAAAAACGGCAAGGGCGAGGGCGAGGCGTCAAAATATAAAAATAAAAGTCTGCCGATTAATAAAGTAATTTGTTCGTTTGCAAGGCAAACAAAATTTTTAACCGCAGGAATACTAATGTCTGTTGACATTTTCGGAATAACAGCTTGCTATGGTTCGACTAATGCTCAATAATGAGAAATGGTCGAAGTTTAGGGATATAATGACAAAAAATAAAACATATGCCAAGCCTAATCTTCGATTAATGGTAGAAGGGATTTTATATAGAATGCGCACAGGCTGCCCATGGAGAGATTTACCGAAAGAATTCGGCAAATGGAATTCAATATACGC
>JAFDMD010000082.1 GCA_019306185.1 Deltaproteobacteria bacterium | reverse complement strand
TTTTTAAATAGCCATTTGCATAATTTGGAAAATTGGAATGAGAAAACTATTAAAAACAGGGCAAACCTATTAAGCGAAAAAGCTTTAAAAATATGGGAATATCTCGGAAGCTCTTATAAATCTACGGAAAAGGCTTTAAAAGAGTTTACGCTATCGGATGATGATAAAAATTTCGCCGGCGAAAAAATAGTATCGTTTAAATTGTTAGACAATAAAGAGCAAGAAATAAACCATTGGAAAGTATTTTATAAAACGGTCTGTTCTACTTTGTACGAACTTGATCCTATTAAATTTAAACAAATTGTATCCGACAACAAATTTGATGCGGTTGCAAACGCAACACGACCTATAAAAATTGATAACTTCTATATAAATGGAAACCTTACTGCTGAAATGATATTATTAAGGTTGAGAACAATAATCGAACAAATCGGATTGGATTTAGACGATTTAAGTTTTACCATAAAATAAGCGTATAATAACAAAGGGACTTTGTTGTTGTTTTTACTTAATTTAGTCGGCGTTGAAAAAGCATATTATATATTGAAATTATTATAAATTTTAAGAAAAAATCCTCATTATAATCGTAAAAAGATTTGTACAAAGGCTCAAAGGATAAGATCAGAAGGCGCTAATTAAGAGATTTCTTGCAGCGCTTGCAATGACAACGGGGAAATAATTAAGGGATTTCTCCTCGCTTCGCTCGTTCGAAATGACAAACAAAAACAATGCTCGGCGAGGAGATGGAAAAAACTTACTTTTTGTTATTTTGATAAATTTTACTTTTGCCTGTCATTTCAAGCGCGGCGAGAAATCCCTTAATCAAAAGCGATAAATAATAGATATTGGCAAAACCGTTTACGCTTAAAATGCAGGTTTTTCAGCATCGACTAATTTAATATTAAACAATAAACCTATAAACAACATTTGCATATTTTAGGAATATAAAATAAAAAAGCTGTAAATACAAATTTTGTCGAATAACAAAGCGCCGAAGTTATCCGACAAAATTTACAAAGGAAAATTATGGAAAAAACATTAGAAACATACTTAAAAACCTTATTAAAAAGAAAAGCCTTTGACGTAATAACAATCGACATTTCAAAAATAACCTCGATAGCCGATTATTTTATCATATGCAGCGCGACTTCAAATCGGCAAGCGGAATCTATAGTTTCGCAATTAATAAGCGATTTAAAGGATAATAAAATAAAACCGCTTACGATTGAAAAAGGCGGAGAAAGCGGCTGGCATTTAATAGATTACGGAGAGGTTATAATACATATATTTTATAAGCCGGTCAGAGAGTTTTATAACTTGGAAGGATTATGGGCGGACGCTCCTATGGTAGAATATCCGAATTTGTAAAAAATTATTCCGCAATATAATCTTTAAAACCGTTTGAATAATAAACCGAAAATTTATTATTATTTTTATTGCGCATAATAATCTGACATTCCACCTCTTCTGTTCGATTTATAAGATCAAGCCCTTTTTTACGCCCCAAAACCGTCAAGCCTGTGGCAAGCCCGTCCGCTATAACGCAATCTGCGGCTATTATCGCAACGCTTGCGGGATTATCTTTAACCGGAGCGCAGGTTCGCGGATCGATTATATGAGAAAAAACCCTGTTATTTTTTTCAAAAAAAAATCTATAGTCTCCGCTTACAGCCATAGCCTTATTAAAAAGCTTTACCCTCTTATAAATTTTGCCGTCAAAAGCGTTTTTTTCCGGCAGATTAATGCCGGCTTTCCATCTTTTGCCGTTTATCTTTAAGCCGTTTGCTTTTACCTCGCCGCCTATCTCTACGATAAAATTTTTAAGCTTTTCCTTTATTAACAGATTGCAAATTTCGTCAACCGCATAACCCTTTGCTATGGAACCGAGATCAATAGTCGCTCTTTTATCCTTTTTAATAAGATACTTGCTATTCTTAATTGCAATCTTATCAAAGCCTACATACTCGGCTACCCTTTTTATATCCTTTTTATCCGGCGGTTGATAATCCTTTTTTATTTTTGCTCCGAAACCCCATAAATCAACCGCAGGTTTTACGGAACCGTCCCAAGCCCCGTTTGTAATCTTATATAAAAAAAAAGCCGTTTTCATTACTTTGGAAAAATCTTTTGATATTTCAAACAATTCGTTCTCTTTATTAAAAGCGTTAAAACGGCTTAACTCGCTTGTTTCGGAAAAAGCGGACATGCTTGCCTCTATTTCCGCAAGTCTTTTATTTATTTTTAATTCAATTCTATTTTTATTGACAAAAAATCCTACCGCAACCCTTATATGATAAGAGGTTCCCATAGTTTTGCCGAAAATATCATACTCCTTTTGTCCGCATCCGATAAAAAAAAGAAAGAATGCCGCCGCAATAAATATTTTTTTAATTATCTCTTTTCTATAAAGCAAAGCGAGAAATCCTTTTTTTGCGATTAAATTTTAATTGCGGTTAATCGGACAAATCGGGCGACCGATAATTAGTCAATGCTGAAAAATCTGCATTTTAAGCATAAACAGTTTTGCCAATATCTATTATTTATCGCTTTTTATTAAGGGATTTCTCCGCGCTTTACTCGTCGAAATGACAGGGTGAAAAAATGTTCGTCCGGAATAAAAAGTTTGTCATTTCGAACGAAGCAAGAAACCTCTTAATTATTTCCCCGTTGTTTTTTCGCCGAGCGTTGTTTTTGTTTGTCATTTCGACGAGTGCAACGAGGAGAAATCCCTTGATTAGCGCCTCTGTTCTTATCCCTTGCCCTTTGTACAAATTTTTTTGCGATTGAAATTTGCAATAACTTCAATATATAATATGCTTTTTCAGCGCCGACTCAATATTTTTATAAAGCCTCTATAAATTTTACGGCGGCTTTTAATCTTTGTACGGTTTTCTCTTTTCCCAAAACCGCAATCATTTCAAAAATACCCGGGCTTATACTTTTGCCGGTAAGCGCCGCTCTTACGGAGGAGGCTATTTTTCCGAATTTTAAACCGGTTATTTCCATAATCTTTAAAAATACCTTTTCTAACCCGGCTTCCGAAAAATCGTCCGCTTTTTCAAACTCCGGTATAGCCGTTAAAAAAAGATTTTTTGCGTCCGAGTTTAAAAGCTTTTTCGCCTTTTTATCCTCAAAAGATATATCCTTTGCAAAATAGAATTCCGCTCCTTCGGCAAAATCCGTAAGGGTTTTGCTTCTTTTATTTAAGGTTTTTATTACCCCGTCCATAAAATCGCTATGCTCCGTTTCAATGCCCTTATTTTTTAAAAACGGATTTAAATAATAAAATAGCCTTTTTGTTCCCATCTTTTTTATATGCTCCGCATTTAAAGCCAAAAGCTTATCCGTATCAAATACTCCGGCGGATCTGCCTACATTTTTTAAGGCAAATTTTTCAATAAGGTCATCCCTTGTAAAAAACTCCTGATCCCCGTAAGACCAGCCGAGTCGAACAAGGTAGTTTATCATAGCCCCCGGCAGATACCCCATATCTCTGTATGCGGTTACGGACATAGCGCCGTGTCTTTTTGAAAGCCTTGCCTTATCTTTGCCCAAAACCATAGGCACATGCGCAAAAACAGGAAGCTTTGCCCCCAAAGCGTTATATAAAAGTATCTGCTTGGGAGTATTGTTTACATGATCGTCTCCCCTTATAATAGCGTTTATGCCCATAGTTATATCGTCCGCAACCACTACAAAATTATAAGTGGGCGTTTTGTCGCTTCTTGCTATTATAAAGTCATCCAATTCCGAATTTTGAAAAACAATATTCTTTTTTACCGCATCTTCCAAAATTGTAACCCCGTCCAAAGGGGATGCAAACCTTATAACGCTATTTTCGCCTCTTTTTAATCCCAAATTTCTACACTTTCCGTCATATTTAGGCTTGCTGCCGGATTTCATAGCCTCTTGCCTAATATTATCAAGCCGTTCCCGCGAGCAGTTGCAATAATAAGCCTGTCCGGAATCTATAAGTTTTTCTATATATTCTTCGTAAAGAGAAAAACGTTCCGACTGAAAATAAGGACCTTCGTCATAATCTATTTCGAGCCACTTTAAAGCTTCTATAATAGCGTTAATTGATTTTTCGGTAGAGCGTTTTTTATCCGTATCCTCTATTCGTAAAATAAATTTTCCTTTATTATGGCGGGCGTAAAGCCAGTTAAATAAAGCGGTTCTGGCGCCCCCTACATGAAGGTAACCGCTTGGACTTGGAGCAAATCTGGTAACTATTTCTTTCATCTTTTATTCCTTATATTAATATTATACTTATTTTTTTTATATCTTGATTATAATCTCCTCCTTTGACGATCAGTTAAAACCCTCGTCTATTCCGGTAATCGCTTTTTTAAAAAGGAGATATGTAACAATAAAAATTTTATCTTATTTAAATGCTTGAGTTAAAAAAAAATCGCTTTAAACCGATAACAAGTAATTTACAAGTAATTTACAAGTAAAACCGCCGCTCAATAATTTTTGTCTGAAATAGCATATTGATATTGGTAACACAAGAAAATATAAACATTTTTCGGAGAAAAAACCTTGACTTTATTTTTCAAACAAATATATTACTAAATTCTAAATTACTTTTAAGTAATATTAAGGTATAATTTTTTATAAAAAACAAAATGTTAGGAGATTACTAATAATGGCTGTACCAAAACATAAAACGTCTAAATCAAAACGAAATATGAGACGCGCTCATCAAAAAATTGACGCCGCCAACGTAATGGCATGCCCTAAATGCGGAGAATATAAACTTCCTCACAACGCCTGCCCCGAATGCGGAGAATATAACGGACGCGTTGTAATAGAGAAAAACGAAGAATAATATAGAAGGGAAAAATAATTATACCCCGCGTCTGTGTTGAATTTGCCTGACGGAACGGATTTGTTTTGCCATATCATTTTGCCAAACGTTTTTTTGCTTCTTATTTTGTCAATCTTGGCTTTATTTAAATTAAAAACGGATAAAAATTTTAACATAGAAAATACTTAATCCGTTTAAAAAATTAAAGTCTATACGCGTAAGCATAGAACATGCGAAATAAAAAAATAATAAAATCCGGTTCTTTAACAAAGATGTTTGTTTTTTAAAAACTTCCTGAAATTTAAGGTTGATTTTCGCGAGAATTAAAATTTAAGCGCCGAAGAAAACAAACGGAATTTAAAGTAAAAAAACGGAATTTTAAAAGAGGGAATATATTAAATGAATAAAACTCCCGCCGGGCTTGATTCCGACTTGCGGCAGATGATTTTGCAAACTGTAAGCCGGTTAAAAGATAGCTTGCTTACAAAGGAAAAAATATCCGAGTTTGACCGAAAAGAGATATTTCCGGAAGAGATTATAAAAAAACTTCTTGCCGAAGATATAGGCTTGCAGCTTCTTTTTATTCCGGAACAATACGGAGGACTTGGAGGAGGCGCAAGGGATTGTTGCGAAGTTACCGCAAAAATGGCGGAAATATGTCTTGGAATAGCGACCGCTTTTTTTGCAATTCAGCTTGGAGCGGATCCGATTATTGTAGCGGGTTCCGAAAAACAGAAACAAAAATGGCTCGATAAAATTGCGACAAAAAAGAATTTGGTAGCTTATGCGGTTACGGAAGCCGGAGCCGGAAGCAACCTTGCCGCTATCAAAACAAAAGCCGAGCCTGTTTTTAATTCCGTCGGCAAAATAGAATCTTATATAATAAACGGAACAAAGCAGTTTATATCAACCGGCAAGTATGCCGATTTTATAACTATTTTGGCAAATACTCCGGAAGGTCCGTCATTTTTTATAGCGGAGAAAAAATCCGCGGGTTTTAATGCGGGCAAAGGAGAAAAAAAGCATGGCATAAAAGCTTCCAACACCTCCCCTTTAACCTTCGATAACGTAAAAGTTCCGGCGGAAAACCTAATAGGAAACATTGCCGGACAAGGCTTAAAACAGGCAAATAAAGTTTTTGGATATACCAGATTAATGGTTGCGGCTATGGCTTACGGCGCCGGAACAAAGGCTATGCGGATAGCCGTAGATTACGCAAAACAAAGAGTTCAATTCGGAAGTTTGTTATCGGAAAAACAGGGTTATACGCATAAGCTAATAATTCCGAATATAGTAAAACTTGCCGCCGCAAAAGCATATATAGACAGTCTGGCTTATCTTATAGATTTACAAAACAACGCCGAAAATCTTCATGTGGAAGGCTCCATAATAAAATATTTCGCCTCGGAAACCGCCAATAAAGCGGCGGACGACGCAATGCAGGCTTTGGGAGGCTACGGTTATATATCCGAATTCGAAGCGGAAAAGATAAAAAGAGATATAAAAATAACCTGCATCTACGAAGGAACAAGCGAAATTCAGCAAAATATAATAAGCGCGTTTCGATGGAAAAAAACATGGAAAACAAAAGGCGGTTTTTATAAAGATATAGCAAAAAAAATGAGCGCAAAAAAAATGTTGGAAAAAGATTGCGGAAGCTTCTATTACGCTCTTTGCGCCAACATATTAAATCGGCTTATACAAGAAGCGCATAAAAACAGGCTTACAAAAAATCAATATATAATGTTTCTTATAGCCGACATAATAACCTATCTTGAAATCGGCGCGAGCCTTGCGGAAAAAACTTTAAATCTTTACAAAACCGATAATAAAAAAGCGGAAAAAAGCGCTTTGATTTCAAAAATATTTGCAAGCGAAACCGCAATGATAACCGCAAACAATACCATAAAAATAATAAAAGGCTCCGGTTTTTTTGATAATAGCAAAGCGGATGAAATTCTAAAAGAAATTTCCTACAATAAACTTTTTGACGCGTCGGAAAACATTATAAAAAATACGGATAAACTTGCGGATATAATATTTGAAAGAAACAGGAAATAAACAAAAAAAAATTTAACGCGGCAAACCGCGAAATTTAAACGGAAAAAACTATGACAAATAAAATAAAACGAACGGCAGTAGTTACCGGAGGTTCGAGAGGCATAGGGCGCGCTATAAGTTTAGAACTTGCGGACGCCGACACATCTGTATATTTCAACTATCTTTCCAATAAGGCGGAAGCGGATAAAACGATTGAGCTTATCAGGGAAGCCGGAGGCTGCGGATATGCTTTTAAAGCCGATATATCTGTATTTGAGGAGGTTAAAATCTTTTTTGATAAAATTTTTCAACATACCGAAAAAATAGACGTTCTGGTAAATAACGCCGGAATTTCCAAAGACGGCATTATACCTCTTTTAAAGGAAGATGATTGGGACAAAACAATAAATACAAATCTTAAAGGAGCTTTTTTATGCTCAAAATTAGCCGTTAAAAAAATGCTGCGCCAAAAATACGGCAGAATAATAAATATATCCTCGGTAGTAGGATTTACCGGCAACCCGGGACAAGCCGCATATTCGGCTTCCAAAGCCGGAATAATAGCCTTTACAAAAAGCGCGGCTCAAGAGTTTGCGTCTCGAAACATTACCGTAAACGCTGTTGCTCCGGGCTTTATCGATACGGATATGACCAAAATGCTGCCCGAAAAGGTTCAAAAAGAGATTGCGGCAAAAATTCCTTTGGGAAAAATAGGGGAAAATAAAAACGTAGCGGACGCCGTAAAATTTTTATCCTCGGAAAAAGCCTCATATATTACGGGACAGACAATTCATGTAAACGGCGGAATGTATATGTAGCATTGTTTGGGAAAAATAATGATTTTTTTCAGAATAATTTAAACGGATAAAATATCCATTTTCAAAATAAAATTAATCACAAAAATAATGAGAAAAGTTTGCCGGATAAAAAAGCGGAAGCTATGAGGCAAACTTTTAATAAAAAAGGAGAAAACAACAATGTCAATCGAACAGAAAGTAAAAGAAATAATAGCGGATAAACTTGGCGTTAAAATAGAAGAGGTAGTTCCAAAAGCCTCTTTTGTGGATGATCTTGGCGCGGATTCGCTTGATTTGGTAGAATTAATAATGTCTATGGAAGAGGAATTCGACGTGGAAATTTCGGATGAGGACGCCGAAAACATTACCACATATAAAGACGCTCTGGAATATATTCAAAAACATTCTTAATTTCGCAATCGGTTTTTGCATCCTTTTAAAAAATCTAAAATAAAAAAAAGAGGCAAAACAGACGCTTTTTATGTAAAAATAGAATAATAGGAAAAAAAATTGAAAAAACGTGTCGTAATAACAGGCATAGGGCTTATAACGCCTCTTGGAATAGGAGTAAAAAATTCTTGGCGGGCATTATGTTCCGGCGAATCCGGAATAGGAGAGATAACAAAATTCGACGTTTCCGATTTTGTTACAAAAATTGCCGGCGAAGTGAAAGGTTTTGACCCGAAAGATTTTCTTTTAAAAAAAGATGCAAATAAAGTTCAGCCCTTTATAGCTTACGCCGTAGCCGCGGCTGCGGAAGCCATAAAAGATTCCGGCTTAAAAATAGACGCTTTTAACGCGGATAAGGTGGGAGTTATTACCGGCTGCGGACTTGGCGGGCTGGGACTTCTTGAAAAAAACTCGGTTACGCTTAAGGAAAGAGGACCTCAAAGAATAAGCCCGTTTTTTATCCCTATGCTGATAGGAAATATGGCGCCCGGAATGATCTCGATATATTTCGGAGCAAAAGGTCCCAATTCCTCCGTAGCCACAGCTTGCGCCGCGGGAACTCATGCAATAGGAGACGCTTTTAAAATAATAAAAACAGGCAGGGCGGAGGCTATGATAGCCGGAGGCGTAGAATCTGTGATAACCCCTTTGGGGCTTGCCGGCTTCAACGCTATGAAAGCCCTTTCCATAAGAAATGAGGAGCCTGAAAAAGCCTCGAGACCGTTTGATAAAGATAGAGACGGTTTTGTAATGGGAGAAGGAGGCGGCATATTAGTTATGGAAACTCTTGAAAGCGCGGTAAAACGAGACGCAAAAATATATGCGGAAATAGCGGGCTATGGAATGAGCGGAGACGCTTATCATTTTACAGCTCCTCCTCCGGACGGCTCCGGTGCGGAAGCTTGTATGAACACCGCAATAAAGGACGCGGATATTGCGCCGGATAGAATCGATTATATCAATGCGCACGGCACATCCACGCCTCTTAACGATCTTTCCGAAACAATAGCCATTAAAAAAGTTTTCGGGGATTATGCCTATAATCTTGCAATAAGCTCCACAAAATCTATGACGGGACATCTTTTGGGCGGATCAGGCGGAATAGAAACCGTATTTACGGCGTTATCCATATCTGAAAAAATAATTCCTCCTACAATAAATTACGAAAATAAAAGCGAAGATTGCGATCTTGATTATGTTCCGAATGTTGCGCGCAAAAAAGAGATAAACTTTGCTATGAAAAATTCTTTTGGATTCGGAGGCACAAACGCAAGCTTAATTTTAAAAAAATATGATTGAAACTAAACAATGGCAAAAAATAAAGCCATATGTTTAACAATATTAAAATGCAAAAAAAATAATTACGAACCGAATATAAAGGCAAACAAGCGCTTTTTTTGTCATGTAATTTCAAGGATTGCGGCGAGGAGAAATCTCTTAATTAAAATATGAAAAACATTAGAAACTTCAGCATAATAGCTCACATAGATCATGGCAAATCAACCCTTTCGGATAGAATAATCCAGCAAAGTAAAATAATTTCGGACAGAGATTTTCAAGATCAAATATTAGACAACATGGATATAGAGCGGGAAAGAGGAATCACCATCAAAAGTCAAACCGTATGTATTCCTTATACCGCAAAAAATAATCAATCCTACATGTTAAATCTTATCGATACCCCCGGACATGTGGATTTTAGCTACGAAGTGTCAAGAGCGTTGGCGTCCTGCGAAGGAGCGCTTCTGCTTGTAGACGCAAGTCAGGGAGTTGAAGCCCAGACCCTTGCAAACCTGTATCTTGCTATGGAAAGCGATCTTGAAATAATACCGGTAATTAATAAGATAGACCTTCCTTCCGCAGATATAGAAAGGGTAAAAGAGCAGATAAAAAATGATCTTGGCTTGGATGCAAGTACCGCAATGCTAACCTCCGCCAAAGCGGGAACCGGCATAATAGATCTTATGGAAGGCATTATAAGGTATCTTCCGGCTCCTACCGGAGATATAAAAAAACCTTTAAAAGCGATAATATTCGATTCTCATTACGACGCTTACAGAGGAACAGTAGTTCATATACGGGTATTTGACGGCTCCATACGCGCCGGCGATAGAATAGTATTTATGTCCAACAACGCCGAATACAAAGTGGAGGAAGTCGGAATATTTCAGATTGTAAAAAAATCTCAAAAGGAGCTTAAAGCCGGAGAAGTAGGATATATAATAGCAGGAATAAAAACCGTAAGCGATACAAAATGCGGCGATACAATTACATTAAAAAATAATGGCTGCCAAAAACCTAAAAGCGGATATAAAGAGGCAAAACCGGTAGTGTTTTCTTCCATATATCCTGTAAGTTCGGATGATTACGAAGAGCTTGTTTTATCCATAGAAAAATTAAAATTAAACGACGCCTCTTTAATATACGAAAAGGATTCTTCCGCCGCGTTGGGTTTTGGATTTCGCTGCGGATTTTTAGGGCTTTTACATCTTGACGTAGTTCAGGAAAGACTTGAAAGAGAATATAACCTTTCTTTAATACTTACGGCTCCTTCGGTTCGGTATCAAATTTTTCTCAATAACGGTGAAATGGAGATTATTGATAATCCCGCATTATATCCCGACCCTACCATAATAGAATACGCCAAAGAGCCGTTTATAAGAGCCTCCATAATAGTTCCGGCAAAATATATGGGAGCGGTTATGAATTTGTGTCTCGAACGCAGAGGAATTAACAAAAATTACGAATATCTTACAAGCGACAGGTTAGAAATGACGTTCGACCTTCCTCTTGCGGAGGTAATATATGATTTTTACGATAAACTTAAATCTATAACGCAAGGTTACGGATCCTTTGACTACGAAATAATAGATTACAGAGAAACCGATCTTGCAAAATTAGATATATTAATAAACGGAGATCGGGTTGACGCTCTTTCGCAGCTTGTTCATAAAGAACGAGCGGTTCCAAGAGCGAGAGTCGCATGCGAAAAGCTAAAAAAGGCGATTCCAAGACAAATGTTTAAAATAGCCATACAAGGAGCAATAGGCGGAAAAATTATATCGAGAGAAACAATTTCGGCGTTTAGAAAAGACGTAACCGCAAAATGCTATGGCGGCGATATTTCCCGTAAGCGAAAACTTCTTGAAAAACAGAAAAAAGGTAAAAAACGAATGAAAATGATAGGGCAGGTAGAGATACCGCAATCCGCATTTTTATCGGTTTTAACCTCCGGCGACAAATAGCCGATGCTTAAAAATCATATTATATATTGTAATTATTATAAATTTTAATAAAGATAAGGCAATATATTTGAATATTTATCTTAATATCTTTTTGCAAATTTTAAGAGGAAACGCCGGTTATTAAAAAGATATTAATCATAAGAAATAATGATTAAATTCGGACAAAAG
>JAFDMD010000081.1 GCA_019306185.1 Deltaproteobacteria bacterium | reverse complement strand
ATATCCGGCTTTATATATCTTGGCTGTCCGTATATATAGCCTATAGCACAAAATTTGCATTTATAAGGGCATCCTCTTTCGGTCTCTATCAAACATGTATCTGCAAATGCAGTATTAGGAGTCAATACGGACGTTTGAGCCGGTTCTTGCATCGCAAAATTTTTTGCAAATACTCGCTCTATTGTTTCGGGAACATCGCCTATTGTTTCTCTTTTTTTATTTGACTTATAAGAGTCGGAATAAAATTTAGGGGCATAAAATCCTTTTATGTTGCGAGCAAGCCAAGCGAGGTTTGCTTTTAATCTGCCGATATTATCTATTTTTTTAAAAAAATCGGGTAGTAATTCTTCCGCCTCGCCTATAAGAAAAGCGTCTATAAAGGGAGCTACAGACTCCGGATTTAAAAAACATGCCACGCCGCCCGCTATAATTAACGGAAATTTATCCTCTCTTTTTTTTGCAAAAGCCGGAATTTTGGCGTCAATTAATATTTTATATATATTAGGATAATCGGTTTCAAATGAAACCGAAAAAGCTATGATATCAAAATCGGAAATTTTTCCGCCGGTTTCTATTGTTCCGCTTGGATATAAAAATCCTCTTTCGCATAGTATATGATCAAAACCGTTTATTATTTTATATACTGCCTGAAAACCAAGATTAGACATCCCTATTTGATAGCTATTCGGGTATATTAAAGCGATTTTCAATCTGTTTTTTCGGTTTTTAATTATAGCGCCTTTTTCAGACGCTATATATTGTAAGGCTTTTTTTTTCATCTAATTAAAGTTTGCCGTATATTTTTGAAAATTATCCCTTTGCGTCGTCGAAATAATACGGCAAAAATAAAATTTATCAAAATAATAGAAAATATTTTTTCCGCCTCTTTCGTCGAGCGTCGCTTTTGTTTGTCTTGTCGAGCGCGGCGAGAAATCCCTTAATTATTGCCTTCTGATCTTACCCTTTGTTCCTTTGTGCAAATCTTTTTGCGATTAAAAACCTTTTTTAAATAATGGGGGTTTTATCTTAATATTTGCAAGAAAATATTAATTCCTTGTAAATATATTACCTTATCTTTCTTAAAATTTATAATAATTACAATATCTATTATACTTTTTAGTATCAACTATTTAAAAGGCTTCCGCCTCGCGGATATCGTAAAGATGACAAACAAAAATAACATTTCTAAAAAAAACGACGCATAACAGCGCCGTTTTTTTAGAAATGCATTAATAATATATATGAAAAAGGCTTTATTTATCTGAATCTTTTGAATCATTCACCTCTTCAAAATCGGCGTCCACTACATCTTCGTCCGATTTTTCATCTCCTTGATTTTGAGACGGATCAACGCCGGAAGAATCCGCGCCCGGAGCCGCTCCCGCTTGTCCCGCTTCCGCAGACTGTTTATACGCCGCTTCCGCAAGTTTGTGAGACGCTTGAGTTAATTCTTCGTTTAACTTTTTAATCTCCTCGACGTCGGAGCCTTTCATAGCCTCTTTTAATTTTTCTATAATGCTTTCAATATTAGACTTTGTTTCGGCGTCCGCTTTCCCTTCAATGCCTTGAAGAGATTTTTCGGTCTGATAGATTAAAGAATCGGCAATGTTACGCGCTTCGGTAATCTCTTTTCTTTTTTTGTCTTCGTCTGCATGAATTTCCGCTTCTTTAATAAGATTATCAATATCATTTTGCGATAATCCGCTTGATGCGGTTATTTTAATGGACTGTTCTTTTCCCGTAGCCAAATCTTTTGCAGATACGTTTACTATGCCGTTTGCGTCTATATCAAAAGTAACCTCTATCTGAGGCACGCCTCGCGGAGCGACCGGAATTCCGGCAAGCTCGAATTTAGCAAGAGTTTTATTTCCGTCTGCCATTTCTCTTTCCCCTTGCAACACATGAACGGAAACTGCAGGCTGATTATCCGCGGCGGTAGAAAATACCTGACTTTTTTTGGACGGAATGGTTGTATTTTTTTCTATCAGCTTTGTCATTACTCCGCCGAGCGTCTCTATTCCAAGGGATAAAGGAGTAACATCTAATAAAAGAACATCTTTTACGTCTCCTCTTAAAACGCCGCCTTGTATTCCGGCGCCTATGGCGACCACTTCGTCCGGGTTTACCCCTTTATGCGGGTTTTTACCGAATATTTGCTTTACAACCTCTTGAACCGCCGGCATTCTTATCATGCCTCCCACAAGAATCACTTCGTCTATTTCGGAGGATTTAAGTCCGGAATCCCTTAAAGCCGTTTGGCATGGCGCTTTAAGTTTTTGAAGCAAGTCGTTTGTCAAAGCCTCGAGTTTAGAGCGAGAAAGTTTAATATTCATATGTTTGGGACCGCTCGCGTCCGCCGTGATAAACGGAAGATTAATATCCGTTTCCATAGAGCTGGAAAGCTCCATCTTTGCCTTTTCCGCCGCCTCTTTAAGACGTTGCAACGCCATTTTATCTTTTCGAATATCTATGCCCTGATCTTTTTGAAATTCTTCCGCAAGATAATCTATTATTCGCAAATCGAAGTCTTCGCCTCCGAGATGAGTGTCTCCGTTTGTAGATTTTACCTCGAAAACTCCTTCGCCTATTTCTAATATGGAAATGTCAAAGGTGCCTCCTCCGAGATCAAAAACTGCTATTTTTTCATCCTTTTTTTTATCAAACCCGTAAGCGAGAGAAGCGGCAGTAGGTTCGTTTATTATTCTTAAAACGTTAAGTCCCGCTATTTTGCCGGCATCTTTTGTAGCTTGACGTTGACTATCGTTAAAATAAGCCGGAACCGTAATAACAGCGTCTGTTACGGTTTCGCCAAGATATTCTTCCGCCGATTTTTTAATGTTTGCCAAGATAAAAGAGGATACTTCCGCGGGGCTATGCTTTTTTCCTCTAAGATCTATTCGGACGTCTCCGTTTTTTGCTTTCGCTATTTTATACGGCAGAGATTTAACGTCGTTTTGAACCTCGGGCGAAACAAATTTTCTCCCTATAAGTCTTTTAACGCCGAATACCGTATTTTCCGGATTTGTAACCGCTTGACGTTTTGCGATTTGTCCGACGAGTCTTTCTTCCCCGTCTGTTAAGGCGAATACGGAAGGAGTTGTTCTTCCGCCTTCGGAATTGGTTATTACTTTCGCTTCGTCCGTCTCCATTACGGCTACGCATGAATTCGTCGTGCCAAGATCTATTCCTATTACTTTACTCATTATATTTTCTCCTCATCCTTTTTACTCTTTTCCGAGACTACGACCATTGCCGGCCGCAATAGCCTGTCGCAGATCATATATCCTTTTTGAAATTCGTTTATAACAGTATTATCCGGATGCTCCTCGGATTCCTGTTTTGTCATTGCCTGATGAAAATTCGGATCAAAAGCCTTTCCTTCCGATCTTATAGGCGTTACCTCATATTTCTCAAAAATTTTAATAAGTTCCGATAAAGTCAGCTCCACTCCTTGAAGAAGGGCTTTTTTATCCGCTTTTTCGATTTTAGCGGAAAAAATTGCTCTATCAAGGTTGTCGGCTACAGTAAGAATATCTTTTAATATGCTTTCATTTGCATATTTTCTAAGATCGCTTGCCTGTTTTGCAACTCGTTTTTTAAAATTTTCAAATTCCGCAAGCAATCGCAAAAATTTATCCGTTTTTTCGGCATTCTCCGCTTCTAATTTTTCATTCTCTTCTTTAAGCGTTTTACAATCAGGTTTTTCTTCTTCCCGCTCCTCTGTTTCCGCCTGCTTTATATTTTTTTCTTCCTTTTTAATAGACAATTCTTTTCTCCCGCAAACTTAAAATTTATAAACGAACCATATAGTTTTTAAAAACGCTTAAAAAATAATGCGATATATCCGATTGTCAAGAAGTCGAACCAAAGGTTTTAACTCTTTTTTACAACCTAATCGATTAAAGAGCACAAAAAAGGATTAATTGCGGTAAATTTTCCGGCTTTGAATATTATAGCCAATTCATTATAATTTGATTGTATCTAATTAGAAAAAAGATATGCCTGATATTATGTATAGTCAAATTGCTATAAAAAAAATTTAAATCAGTCGATGCTGAAAAAGTATAATATATATTGTAATTATTATAAATTCTAAAAAAAACAAGGTGATATATTTGCAAGAAATTAATATTGATTTTAATATTTTCTTGCAAATTTTAAAATACAATCCCCATTATTAAAAAAGGGTTTTTAAAGGAACAAAGGATGAAAACAAAAGGCGCTAATAAAGGGATTTCTCCTCGTTTCACTCGTCGAAATGACAAACAAAAACAACGCTCGGCGAAGAAACAAGGAGGAAATAATAAAGGGGTTTCTCCCTTCGGTCGAGATGACAGTCCAAGATTACTTTCTGTTATTTTAACATAATTTATTTTTGTTTGTTATTTCGACGAACAAAGCGAGGAGAAATTTCTTAATAAAAAGCGACGGCATATTTTGCAAAGCGGCTCCGGTAAGATACGCCTTTGCGTTGGAGCATAAACAGAAAATTCGGATTACGGTTATGCGTCGGGTATTGTCAATAAGCCATTCCGGTTATTATGACGGGTCAAAAAGCCTAAATCCAACAGAATACCGAGCTAACTCAAGCCTTAAACGGACTCTGTCCCTACATATTATTCTCGTTATGCCTTACTCGAAATAAAACCACTATCAGGCGCGCTATCTTCCTCGTCCGTAAATCCTCATTATACCTTATACTCGGAATAAAACGAGTAGGATAACAAAATTAAACGTTGAAACGAAAATTAATAATATCTCCGTCTTCAACTTTATAAGTTTTTCCTTCAAGCCGAACTGTTCCGGCTTCTCTTGCTTTGGGATAACCGCCGGCTTTTATAAGGTCATTGTAAGATACTACTTCCGCGCGTATAAATCCTTTTTTAATATCGGAATGAATTACGTCCGCCGCATCTAAAGCGGCAGTATCTTTTTTTATAGTCCAAGCTCTAACCTCGTCTTTTCCCACCGTAAAAAAAGATATAAGGCCAAGCAAATCATAAGATCTTTTTATAACTCTATCCATAGCCAAACCGGATATATTAAACTCTTTTAAAAATTCAAACGCCTCCTCTTCCGGCATCTGCATTATTTCGCGCTCTAGCTTTCCTCTTAATACCATTGTATCTTCATCTATCTTATCTTTAAAAAAAGGAGCTTTTTCATCTTCGTCTTCATTATTAAACAATAAAAGTTTAGGCTTTGCGGTTAAAAAAGTAAAACCCCTTAATTCGCGGGCTTCGGCTATTTCGGGCTCCTTTCTTATAGGTTTTTCCGCTTCCAAAAGTTTTAACGCCTCTTTTAATAAAGAAATCTCCTTATTATCTACCGGCTTTCCTCTTTTTTTATCCGCGTCAATCCGTTCCATTCTTTTTTCCGCGGTAATAAGGTCCGAAAGAATTAACTCCTGTTCTAATTTAAAAAAATCCTGATAAGGGGATATTTTTTCGTCCGGATAGGTTTTAAAATTTTTTACCGTATGAATAAGAGCGTCGCAGTCTCTTATATTATTATACACAGCGTCTTTTTCCGCGAGGCTTTCCTGTTTTCTCGGAAAAAAATACTTAATTTGAGCGTAAATTGTTTTTTGCGGTTCAAACATTTCCGATAATATATCTATTCTATTATCCGGCACAGTTACGGTTTCCATTCTGTCCTCATTTTTAAAACTCTCTTCAAACCTTTTTGTAAGAGCTTCAAATACGGTTTTTTTGCCCGCCTGAGGCAAACCTATAATTCCGATTTTCATAATTTCCCCCGTTTAAATTTTGCCGAACGCTTTGCTCCTTTGCCGCTTTATATGCTTAGGGCAAAATTTTATTATTTTTTGGTCTCAAATCGGTTATAAATTTTAATATAAAAATTATCATAACCGCATCCGTCAATATTAAAAATTTGTTAATACGCCCTTATAGCTTGAAAATCAAACTATTATCGGATAAGTATTTTTTTAAAAAATAAAAGCGAAAAATTATAAAAAGCAATATAAATCTTTTGCCCTACAAAAAAAAATAAACGCGGAAATAAATAAACTATTTCGGGCATTAAGATTCCGGCATAACGCATAAAACAAGCAAAATAAAAAATTGCTCAAAGGTCTTAATATAAAAAAAATAACATGAATACCGATTTATCATTTATTACAAACCAAAAAAATATAAGCCTTAAAAAACGATTTCAAATTTTAATCAAAGATTCCTTATCTTTCGACGCCCTTTCCGCATACTTTTACTCGAGCGGGTTTTACGCCGTATATCCGGCGCTTGAAAACACGCAAAAAATAAGAATTTTAATCGGCATAAAAACAGATAAAAAAACGTTCGATAATGTAGAAAAAGGTAATACTTATAAGCAGGCTACTCTTGATTTTTCTTTTGCGGAAACTAAAATAGAGTTCGAAAAATCGGTTAAAGCCGAAATGGAGAATTCGGAGGATGACAAAAGGGTGGAAAAAGGGGTTTATAAATTTATAGAATGGATAAAAAGCGGCAAGCTTCAGATAAAAGCCTATCCGTCCGGCAACCTGCATGCCAAACTATACATTATGACATTTAAAGAAGAGGATAGAGACGCGGGCAGAGTTATAACCGGCTCCAGCAATTTTACCCAAAGCGGATTAATAGATAATCTGGAGTTTAACGTAGAGCTTAAAAACAGAAGCGATTATGACTTTGCAAAAAATAAATTTGAAGAATTATGGCAAGACGCTGTTGACTTAGGCAAAAAATATATAGATACAATCAACCTTAAAACATGGCTTGCTCAAGATATTAAACCTTACAGACTGTATTTAAAATTTCTTTACGAATATTTTAAAGAAGACCTTAATTTAATCGACCAAACCGACCTACAATATATGCCTTCCGGTTTTAAAAAATTTGAGTATCAGCGGCAGGCAATTTTAAACGCAAAAAAAATAATTTCGGAATACGGCGGGGTCTTTATAGCCGACGTTGTAGGGCTTGGAAAAACCTATATCGCGACAATACTCGCGTCCCAACTTGCAGGAAGAACCCTTGTTATAGCGCCTCCGGCTCTTTTAAATGAATTCAACCCGGGTTCATGGCGCAATCTGTTTTTCGATTTTAACGCCCCTGCGGAGTATGAATCTTCCGGCAAGCTCGATCATATCTTAAAAAGAGGAACAGATAAATATTCCAACATAATAATAGACGAGGCTCATCGGTTTAGAAATGAATCTACCGCTACATACGAAAAACTTGCCGAAATATGCCGCGGTAAAAAAGTAATTTTGGTAACCGCAACCCCTTTAAATAATACTCCCAAAGACATTTTAAGCCTTATTAAATTATTTCAGGATTCTAAAAAAAGCGGCATTATGGAAGCGCCGGATTTGGAACTTTTTTTTGGAAGATTAGAAAAAAAATTAAAAAATTCAGACAGAAAAAAAAATTATGATGAATATGTAAAAATCGTTAAGCAAAATGCAAAACAGATCCGAAACAAAGTCTTAAAACATTTAATGGTTCGCAGAACAAGATCCGAAATAAAAAAATATTTTGCAAGCGATATAAAAAAGCAAGGCTTAAAATTTCCGAAAGCGGCAAAACCTATTCCGCTTTTTTATCAACTTAATAATAAAGAAGATGAAATATTTAATAAAACCATAAAATTAATTACAGACGATTTTATATATGCCCGTTACATGCCAATGCTTTATTATCAGGGAAAAATAAACGAGTTTGAACAGCAAGCGCAAAAAAACTTAGGGCGTTTTATGAAGGTTTTATTAGTTAAAAGATTGGAAAGCAGTTTTTTTGCGTTTCAAAACTCCATAAACAGATTTATCAACTCTTACCAAATATTTTTAAAAGAGCTTAAAAACGGCTACGTTTATACAAGCAAAAAAGATACCGCCAAAATATTCGAGGCGCTGCAACAGGATAATGACGAGGCGCTACAAAAATTAATAGATAAAGGCAGAGCAAAAAAATATGAGGCAAAAAATTTCAATAAAAAATTAAAAACCGATTTGGAACATGACCTTGCAATATTAAAAAATATAAAAGAACTCTGGCAGGAGGTTAAAAGAGACCCTAAATTTTTAAAATTTCAAGAGGAGCTGACTCAAAATAAAATTTTGAAAAAAAATCATATAATAATTTTTACGGAATCAAAAGAGACCGCAGATTATCTTTACCAAAACATAAATAATAATAAACATATAGGCAAAGCCCTTAAATTTACCGGCGGTTCTAGCGAGGCCGACCGCGTTAAAGTTTTGGAAAACTTCGACGCAAATTTTCGATATAAAAAAAACAACTACCGAATACTTATTTCAACCGAAGTATTATCCGAAGGGGTAAACCTCCACCGCTCAAATACGATTATAAATTACGACATCCCTTGGAATCCTACAAAAATGATGCAGCGAGCAGGCAGAATTAACAGAGTAGATACCCGCTTTGATAAAATATATACCTTTAATTTTTTTCCTACTACGCAGGCAAACGATGAAATAGGATTACAAGAGGCGGCAAAAGGAAAAATAAACGCGTTCTTAACCCTATTGGGCGGAGACGCCGAACTTTTAACCGAAGGGGAGCCTGTAGCCTCTCATCAACTTTTTGATAAATTAGTTTCAAAAAATGCGGTAGAGCCGGAAGATGCCGAAGAAAGCGAATTAAAATATCTTAATACAATTAAAAAAATCCGAGAAGATCAACCGGAACTTTTTGAAAAAATAAAAAAACTTCCGCAAAAAGCCCGCTCCGCAAAAAAAGATAAAAAAATTAAAGATCATCTTATAACCTACTTTAGAAAAGGGGGCGTTCAAAAGTTTTTTATTGCGGGCGCAAAAACAAAAGCAAAAGAGTTAGACTTTATAAGCGCCGCAAAAGTCATAAAAAGCAGGGCGGACACAAAAACAGAAAAACTTCCGAAAAGAATATACGGACTGCTTAAAAAAAACAAAACAGGTTTTAAAAACAGCGCTGCTCAAGAGAGCTTTACTTTTGCAAAAAAAGGGGCGGACAGCGCCGCGAAAATCGTAAAGATATTAAAAGCGACCCTTCAAAACAGCAACCAACTAACCAATGACCAAACGAATTACATTAAAAAATTAATAACCCGTTTTAACCAAGGCGGCATACCAAAGCAAACAAGCAAAAACTGTTTAAAAGAATTAAACAAGCTTAAACAAGAGATTACAAACCCTTTAAAAACCATTGCGGTTTTACAAGCGACCATCTCTGATAAGTTTTTGGAAAAGCATTATACGGATCAAAAACAGGAAACCTCCCAAAAGCGGGAAGTAATATTATCCTTATATTTAAGCGGAGAATAAATGCCGAACGCATTCGGATAAACGCAATCCGACATATACAAATAAATATAATCGCTATAAATCGTAGCGACAAAGAGGCTAATTTATAAAGGCAAAAAAAATAATCCGGAGCGACAAAATATAAAAAATTCAAGGGACGGCTTTTGATCTTTTTAAAAACCGGTAAAAATATTACATGCAACCTATTTACATAACGCCGTATCTTTAAACGGAGAATAAAAAATGGATAACGACCAAGCAAAAAACATAATAAGCGAAACCTTTGAAGCCTCTTTTGATAAAGAGAAATTTACATATTTTATAAAAAATCTTTTAAACTTTATAGATGAAACAAAGGCTTTTTCCGTCAATTCCGAGTATATAAAAGATATGTTTAAAAGCGTAATCAAATCTTACCGGCGCATAGCGACATATACGGATCCCGACGATAAAAAAATAGACATAATAATAGTTAATTTGCAAAAAAATCATTCGTTAGATTACGCCAGAACAACCCAAAGAAACTTTGCAGGCGCTTATCTTAAAAACAGAGGCGCAAAAGATGCCGGATTATTTGCCTTTGTTTCGCCGGATAAAAAAGATTGGCGTTTTTCTTTGGTTACAATAGATTATCAATTTCAAAAAACGGAAAAAGGGATAACAGCCAAAGCCTCCTTTACTCCGGCAAAAAGATACTCCTTTTTGATGGGAGAAAACGAAGCAAGCCATACAGCGCAAAGCCGTTTAATAAAAATACTTGTAAATGACAAATCAAACCCGGCGCTTAGCGATTTGGAGGAAGCCTTTAACATAGAAAAGGTAACCGAAGAATTTTTTTTACAATACAGAGAACTATTTTTAGAAGTTAAAGAGGCGCTCGATAAAATTGCGGAACAAAACTCAAATATAAAGGCGGAGTTTGATAAAAAAAATGTAGATGCCGTTAATTTTGCAAAAAAACTTTTGGGGCAAATAATATTCTTATATTTCTTGCAAAAAAAAGGCTGGTTCGGCGTTAAAAAAGGGAAAAAATGGGGAACAGGTTCAAAACGGTTTTTGCGGGAACTTTTTGACAAAAAAAAGGATAATCAAAATTTTTTTAACAAAATATTAGAGCCCCTTTTTTACGAGGCGATTAGCATAGACCGAAGCCATGTCGATCATTATTACAGCGGTTTTGATTGCAAAATACCATTTTTAAACGGCGGGTTATTCGACCCTATCTGTAATTACGACTGGGCTTATACAGATATAAACCTGCCGGATTCTCTTTTTTCCAACAAAAACAAAGACGGAATACTCGATATATTCGATCTTTACAATTTTACCGTTCAAGAAGATCAGCCCCTTGAAAAAGAGGTTGCAATAGACCCGGAACTCCTCGGCAAAGCCTACGAAAAATTTAACGCCATTCGGCAGGATAACTTTTACGAGTTTCAACAGGCTTTAAAAAGCGGCAAAAAAGGGGACGAAAACAGGTTTAATAAAAAATTCGGCGTATATTACACCCCGCGCGAAATAGTTCATTACATGTGCAGACAAAGCCTAATAAATTACCTGCATGCCGAAGCCGACAAAAAAAAACTTAACCCGCCCCTTCAAAAAGAGGATATTAAAACCTTAATAGAAAAAGGGGAGTTTATATTGGAAAACGAGGCTATAGCCGTAGAAAAAAAGGAAAAAATAAAAAGCGGAGAGCAAAAAACAACCGATTATAAACCTGTTTTATCCCAAGATATCCGAGATAACGCCCAAAAAATAGATGAATTTTTGCAAAATATAAAAGTTTGCGATCCGGCAGTAGGCTCCGGCGCCTTTCCGGTAGGAATGATGAATGAAATAGTTATAGCAAGAAAAGTTTTGGGCAAAATTATAAAATCGGATACAAGCGATTACAACCTTAAACGCCAATCTATAGAGTGCTCCCTTTACGGCGCGGACATAGACCCGGGAGCCGTGGAAATTGCAAAATTAAGATTATGGCTATCTCTAATAGTTGACGAGCAGGATATAAAAAACATAAAGCCGCTGCCTAATTTGGATTATAAAATTGTATGCGGAAATTCTTTGTTAGGATTAAAAAAAGACCTTTTTAATCAAAGATTGTTTGAAGAGTTAGAAAAGTTAAAAAACAGGCTTTTTGACGAAACCGCTCCTAATAAAAAACAGGAGTATAAAAATAGAATTAATACATTAGGGTCTGTTGACATTTTCGGAATAACAGCTTGAAATACCATCGCAATCTTGTAAGTTATTTTTTTTTACATATAAAAATAATAACGAGATTGCGATGGTTCGACTAATGC
>JAFDMD010000080.1 GCA_019306185.1 Deltaproteobacteria bacterium | reverse complement strand
TGAGATACAAAAATAGCAATATAGGCGTTTTCATCTTTATGAAGATTGTTTATGATGTTATCTATTGCCGTTTTATTATTTTCTATATGTTCGGCAAGATATTTTGCAACAAAGAAATAATAAAGGTACTGATAGCAAAAATAATAATTATTGAAATTGTCCAACCCAATTAGCTTTGATTGCCGTAATTTTTCTAATAACGTATCTTGATTGACAGGCAAATTATATTTATCTAAATATGATTCCATAAATGAATTAAATTCATCGCTTGATATTTCATTTTTACTTTTCGAAAAAAATAAGAAAGCAAACTCGCCAAGAAAATTAATATAAGTATCTATTTCATCGTTTTTCACCCCTTGTTTTCGTAAATACATATAAATAAATGCCTGATAACAGTAACCTTGAGAGGTAATTTCTTCGTTAAGAGGTTTAGCAAACGTATCATAAGCGCTGATAATAGAAAGAATAAAAAAAGGATATGCAGGCATAATTCCTTTACCAAACATTTTGCCTAATGTCGAATTAACCAGCTCTGTTTTTTTATCAATCATTTTGTATGTTGTATTTTCACCGCCATTAGAACTATTTTTTTTATCTGTTAAGCTTACCCATTTTTCAATCAATTCATTTCTCAATATCGGATTAAACTCCTTTATTTCAAAGTGAATAAATGAATTGATTGAATTTTTACCTTTCAAGTTTAGAGCAAAAATATCATCGACAATAATAATTTGGTAACGATATGCAGACAAATCTGAAATATACTTTTCCTTGTTTTTTATAAAATGGAAATCATCTATAATCGGGACTATCCTTTGTTCATATTGCTTTTTATAAGCTTCTGATATTCTATTTTCTATCTTGCCGTCATATGTTTTATGCGAAATATACACGGGGATAAAATTTTTCTTTTTCAATTCCAAAAATATTTTTTTGCATAGAGTTGTTTTACCCGATTGATCTTCTCCTGCAATAAGAATCTTATTATAGGTGTAAAAATCGTTAATCAATTGTTCAGCGCTGATTTTTTTATCATATTCTTTTAAGTCATCAAATTTTGATAATTCCGGATAGATAAATATATCCTCTAAAACAACCTTTTCTTTTTGAGAATGTGCTTTTGATAATAACTCTGTCTCCTGCAGAAAATTTAAAAAATCATCCGTAATCTTTAATGGCTTAATTTTAAGTTCATTATTTATTAAATTCTTAAGCCTTTTATACACATCATGCCAAGCTTTATCAGATTTTTGAAAACTCGAAATCGGTTTGGCGTCGGTAGGCAATGCTAAAGGAGAAGCAAGATCGCTATCGTCCTGCCATCCACATTCTGATAAGATAATAGGAACAACCGCAATTCCTTTTTTTTTCATTAATTCAAAAGCATTCTTTTTTTCTTTCATGCATGCATTTGATGCAAGGAAATTTGTTGATATAAAGAGACAGATAATATCTGCATCTTCAAGGTTATTGTCTATTTTATCTTGATAGTCTTGCCCTGCTATTATTTCTCGGTCATACCAATCCTCTATTAATCCTTTTGTTTTTAAAGGAGCAATATGCTTTCTAAATTCTTCTATATCTTTTTCATCTTTATGAGAGTAGCTTATAAAAAGCTTCAGTTTTCTTATTTCCTTCATACTGTCTCCCTATTTTTATAAAATTGATCAAATTTTCAACGCCCGACAAATCATCACATAATTCCCATTACCCTGCCAAAAAACAAATATCCACAAAACCCAATCAAGTCAAGCGCCAAAACTTCCTCCCTATCTTGTCGAGCAAAGCGAACAATTTCTTAATTATTTTTGTAGCTTTCAAATACTTCTATTAAAGCTTTTAAAGCTTCGGCATTATGTAGAGACCACATGCTACGTCTCTACCGTTTTTATGTTTTACAATTAAAAAATTAAAAACCGATTCTTTTATACCTTGCTCCCTTCGCTTTGTATCTCATTAAAAAAAATCCCTGTATTATTTCCTATCAATCCGTTTTATGACTCGGTTCTGCGGTCTTCCGCCGCCGTTTAATAATAGGCGTTTTCTATCTTCAAATAAAGCTTTATACCGATATAATAAGGATAAACGAATAGATATGCTTGCGCCAGATAATATTAAATGTTTTTTAAGGTAAAAAGCATCGGTAATATTTACGGTTGACAAAGGGAGATTAAGTAATTATTACCATTGACAAACTAATAAAACTTACAAAGATTAAGAATAAAAAAATGCCAATATACGAATTCAAATGCTCGGATTGCGGAGAATTTTTAGAACTTCTAATGCTCGGATTGCGGAGAATTTTTAGAACTTCTCCTTATGAAAAAAAATGCCAATATACGAATTCAAATGCTCGGATTGCGGAGAATTTTTAGAACTTCTCCTTATGAAAAAAGATGACAAAGCAGATTTTAAATGCTCGAAATGCGGCTCTTATCATTTGGAGCGGGTTATAAGCGCTTCAAGTTATTCCGTAGGAACATGTAAAAGTTCCGATAATAAACAATCCGGTTCTCAAACAAAAAATTGTTCTTCCGGAACTTGCACTACATATAATATTCCCGGCGTCAATTAAAATAGATATGGAATATCTTAACAGAGAGAAGGAGCAGTTTAAAAAACTTTTTGAAACCGAAGGCATTAACAATATTAATGACAGAGTTAAGGTTTTGGAATTTTTTTTGCAATCCAAGCAGCATATAACATCAGACGAACTTACTGAAATAGCCCTGAAAAACGGAGATTCTTTTTCAAAATTTTTTGTGGAAGACACCTTAAATCTTATGTGTAAATTCGGTTTTGCAAGTAAAAACCGATTTGATAACAACGGCGGCATAAAATATGAGCATAAGCATTTGGGACGTCATCACGACCATATAATATGCGTAAAATGTCAAAAAATAGTAGAATTTAATAGCGAAAATATAGAAGCTCTTAAAATGAAAGCGGCTGCGGCAAACGATTTTTATGTATTGCAACATAAAATGGAAATATACGGAATATGCTCTGCATGCCTTAAAAAAAGACCGAAAGTTATATCTCTTTCCATGGCAAAAGCAGGCGAGCGTCTAATTGTTAAAGATGTTATAGGCGGGGTTAAAGTGAAAATGCGCATATTAACTATGGGGCTTAAGATCGGCGATGAAATAGAAATTATTACAAATTACGGCAGGGGCGAACTAGTAATAGCATCGGGATATAACAGGCTGATTTTCGGACAAGGGACGGCGGATAAAATATTTGCCGAACCTATAACGTAATAATATATTTAAATTTTAAATTAGAATAAGTAAAAACTTACGGACATTTCTTCTATCCGGATAAAATAATAATAATGGAAAGACGAAAATTTATCAAAATATTGGCTTCCGGAATCGTAGGATTAACATTTCCTTACATATTCAAACATTCGGACAATAATCTATATGCAAAAGCCTCTTTACAGGTTGGGAACGAATATTTTAAAAAAATGAGGAATTTTGATCAACCCAATCCCGGCGATATATATTTAAAGTCAAGTCAAAAAAATATTTTCAGGTCCGTTTTAAAAAAATTAAACGGAATTCAAACTCAAGTAGGATATTCTAATTTTTGCTTGTTAAGTTTTGACAAAGCTCTTAAAACAGCCGAGGATTATGCCGCAATAGGAGGCTTTACAAAAAAAGAGATCTATTTTTTGGAGATGCTTTTTTACAACAACCCAAAAAATTACGGTTTTTACGGATCAAGAACTCTTAATAATATTACTAATAAGGTTGACGCTTCAAAAGCGATAAAAATCAGAAAGACGGGCAATTTTGTATATAACGGACTTGCTATTGAAACTTATAACAAAATGCTAGAAGACGCGGGAAATGACGTTGTACTAACTTCGGGAATACGCAGCGTAGTAAAACAGTTTTATCTTTTTTTGCGCAAGGTTAAAAGAAGCGGCGGCAATCTTTCGCTGTCTTCAAGGTCGCTTGCGCCGCCCGGTTATTCTTATCACGGAGTAGGAGATTTTGACGTTGGGAAAAAAGGTTACGGAGTTTTAAATTTTACTAACGATTTTACCAAAACCGACGTATATAAAAAGCTTGTGAAACTCGGTTATATAAATTTCAGGTATCCTCGAAACAACTATCTCGGGGTTCGATTTGAACCTTGGCATATTAAATTAAAAGATTAAATAAAGATGCTTTTTAACAAATATATTTTTTTTTTTACTACGTCGGTTCTTATTACATTTATATTAATGTCCATCTGTTTTTGCAATTTCTGTTTCGCCAATCAAAATTTACAATTCTCGTTTCATAAATTGGAATCGGATAAAAAGGGACATACCCTTCTTATTATAGGAGGAATTCAGGGAGACGAGCCCGGAGGTTTTAACGCGGCTTCCATACTTGCCACGCGCTATAAAATAACCAAAGGCAACCTTTGGATAATACCTAATCTTAATTTTATAAGCATAATCAATAGAAGCCGGGGAGTTTACGGCGATTTAAATAGAAAATTCGCAGGCATAAGCCCTGACGATCCGGATTATAATACTATTGCCGAAATAAAAAAGGTTATACTTAACAAAAAGGTGGACGCGGTTTTAAATCTTCATGACGGCAGCGGGTTTTACAGGAAAAAATATATAGACGATATGCATAATCCTTTGAGATGGGGACAAAGCATTATAATAGATCAGAAAATAATAGATCATCCGTTTGGAAATTTAATGGAAACCGCAAAAAAAGCTGTAAAGGAGATAAATCTCAAAATAAAATCCAAGGAGGAGAGATACTCTATCCATAATACAAAAACCTACAATGGAAATCATGAGATGTCAAAAACATTGACATATTTTGCTATCCGCAACTCCAAGCCGGCTTTTGGATTGGAGGTGAGCAAAAGTTTTTTGACATATAAAAGAGCTTATTATCATCTTTTAGTTATGGAAAATTTTTTTAAAAATTTTGGCGTTGAGTTTGAAAGAGACTTTGAGCTTTCGTTTTCCGGAGTAAAAGACGCTATTAACAAAGATATTCAGATATGTTTAAACAACAAAATATTGTTAGACTTGGAAGATGCAAGGAAACAATTGCGGTATATTCCTTTTAGAAAAGATAAAAAAATAGAATTGAATTCCCGCAATCCGTTATTTGCTCTTGTAGAATATCAAGGAAAATATCAGGTGTTTTATGGAAATAGAAATATTACTTATATTTATCCCGAATATTTTGAGTATGACGAACAATGCGCAGATTCAATAAATATTTTGATAGACGGGGTTGAAAAAAAAATAAATTTCGGTAAAATGATAAAGGTTAAAAAACATTTTGTAGTAAAACCGATAAAAGATTCAAGGGTTAACATAATAGGTTTTGTAGGAGAAGACAAGAATAAGGACGAAGCAAACATCCTTGTTAGGAAAAATGATTTTATAAAAAAATTCTCCGTAGATAAATCGGGCTTGATTTATCGAATAGAAGTGTATAAAGAGAAAAAGTTTTCGGGTATGGTACTCGTAAAATTTATAATTTAATTTTTTTAGAACAATAATAATTAAATAACAAAGAGGAGGCGACATGCTTAAAAAAAGCAACATTTTATTAACAATACTTATGGCTCTTGCTATTATTACAAGCGGATTTTTTATTTCATCATGCGGAGATACCCAAAAGAGCGAAGAAGCGGTTGAAGAAACTACAGAAGCAACCGAAGAGGTAGTTGAAGAAGCGGTTGAAGAAACTACAGAAGCAACCGAAGAGGTAGTTGAAGAAACGGTTGAAGAAATTACCGAAGCAACCGAAGAGGTAGTTGAAGAAACGGTTGAAGAAATTACCGAAGCAGCCGAAGAAGTAGTTGAAGAAACGGTTGAAGAAATTACCGAAGCAGCCGAAGAAGTAGTTAAAGAAGTAGTTAAAGAAGTAGTTGAAAAAACGGTTGAAGAAGCCGTTGAAGCAACCGAAGAAGTAGTTGAAAAAGCCGTTAAAACTGAAAATAAAACAGAATAAAACATTTTTCGTATAATTCGTATAAATTATATAGCGTTAAAAGGAGGAGAAATGCCACCCCAAAAAAAGGGTAATATTTTATTAACAATACTTATGGCTCTTGCTATTATTACAAGCGGATTTTTTATTTCATCATGCGGCGACACTCATGAGGATAAGGAAAGCATTAAAATAGGAATAGTAGGGGCTCATTCCGGCGATTTGGCTTCATACGGAATTCCTACGGTTCATGCGGCTACTATTATAGCCGAAAAATGTAATGCCGAGGGCGGAATTAACGGCAGACCTATCGAATTAATGGTTGAAGACGACGGCTGCAAACCGGAAATGGCTACAAGCGCGGCGACTAAAGTGATAGGCGAAAATGTTAATGCCGTAATAGGCCATATATGCAGCGGCGCAACCAAAGCCGCGTTGGGCATCTATAAAGAATCTAATATTGTTACAATCTCTCCCTCCGCTACCAATCCTCCGTTAACTCAAGGCGGAGAATATCCTAACTTTTTCAGAACAATAGCATCGGACGACGATCAGGCAAAACTTGAAGTTGATTTTGTCCTTAATGTTCTTAAGCTAAGCAAAATCGCCATTATTCATGATAAAGGCGATTATGGAAAAGGATTTGCCGAGTTTGTAAAACAGTTTTTGGAAAATGACGAAAGAGCGGAAATTCTTTTATATGAAGGGATTACTCCCGGAGCGGTTGATTATTCGGCTATAGTAAATAAAATCAAAGAAAGCGGAGCCGAAGTGATTATTTACGGAGGCTATCATCCGGAAGCTTCCAAAATATTAACCCAGCTACGTAAAAAAGGTATGGAAACCATATTTGTTTCGGACGACGGAGTTAAGGATGACACCTTTATTAAAGTGGCTAAAAAATATGCCGAAGGAGTTTATGCTACCGGACCTATGGACACATCAAAAAATCCGTTAGCGCAAGAAGCCAAAAAAGAGCATAAAGAAAAATACGGCGAAGATCCCGGCGCATTCTATTTTAACGCTTACTCTGCTATGTTAGTTTTGCTTAACGCTTACAAGGTTTCGGATTCCATCAAGTATGAGGATATTGTTAAAACCCTTAAAAGCGAGTATGTTGATACTCCTCTCGGGAAAATATCCTTTGACGAAAAAGGAGACGCTATAGGAATAGGATTTGCTATGTATCAAGTAAAAGAGGGACAATTTGTCGAAGTAACCGAATAGCGGCGTCTTAATCAATAAAAAATCGGATAAAACAGATTATATAATCTGTTTTATCCGATTTTTTTCTTAAAACAAAATGTTGTTTACTTCTTATTAGGCATACAGATTAATGGACTACTTTTTAGAATTATTTTTAGGCGGGCTTACAAGAGGAAGCATATATGCTCTTATTGCCCTTGGTTATACAATGGTTTACGGGATTATCCAGCTGATTAATTTTGCTCATGGAGAAATATATATGATAGGAGCGTTTACCGCTTTGATAGCGGCAAGCGTTTTAACCGTTTTAGGTTTAAATCAACTGGCTATTGTTGCAATAGCGACTCTTGCGGCAATAATATATTCGTCGGCTTACGGATATACCATAGAAAAAATCGCTTACAAACCTCTAAGAAACGCTCCGCGGCTTTCGGTTCTTATAAGCGCTATTGGAATGTCCTTATTTTTACAAAATTATGTCTTGCTTGCCCAAACATCCAATTTTTTACCGTTTCCGGAGCTTATACCCGAATTTGAATTTTTAAAACCATATTCTCATCTTATAAGATCCTCCGAACTCTTTATATGTATGACAACCGGAGTTGTTATGCTTTTGCTTACCTTTTTAATAAAATTTACAAAAATCGGAAAAGCTATGCGAGCCGCCGCCCAGGATAAAACTATGGCTATGCTGCTCGGCATAGACGTTAATTCGGTTATCTCCGTAACATTTATAGTAGGATCGGCCACCGCCGCTTTAGGCGGCGTTCTTATTGCTTCTCATATAGGGCAGATAAATTTTTATATGGGCTTTATAGCGGGTATAAAAGCGTTTGTAGCCGCAGTATTGGGAGGCATAGGAAGCATACCCGGAGCCGTGTTAGGAAGCCTTATACTCGGATGGACGGAAAGTTTTTTTACCGGTTATGTATCAAGCGATTACGAAGATGCCTTTGCGTTTCTGTTTTTGGTTTTAATATTGATATTCAGACCGTCCGGCATTCTGGGCAAAAAAAAATATTAACCTATAATAAAAAGGTTTTTTACATATATGACTACAGATATTAGCGTTGCAAGAAGATACGGAATAAAAAAATCAATATATACGGCTTTATGGTTTATGTTTTTGACTTTTCCGATTATGGTTATAAAAGTCAATACAGTTGATAATATAATAATATGGCGTTGGGAAAACATGTTCCTTATAGGCGCCGGAAGCTTTATTCTATCATTTATATGGCCATATATGATGCTTAGAAAAGAGAGGGAAAGCGAAAATGAAATCGGTATTTTACAAACCTTATCGAAAACAATAAAGTCTAAAAAAAAAATATACTTATCGCTTATAATAGCCGCATCGGCGTTTGTTGTAGCATTTCCTTTTATATTTTCTATGTATAACGCCAATATAATGACTACCGCTTTAATATATGTAATGCTCGGACTCGGCTTAAATATAGTGGTTGGAATATCGGGGCAACTTTTTCTCGGATATGCCGCTTTTTATGCCGCAGGCGCTTATACTTACGCTTTATTAAACCATCATTTTGCCATAAATTTTTGGGTAGCCCTTCCTATAGGCGGGGTTATGGGAGCGCTTATAGGAATACTGTTAGGCTTTCCTGTTCTTAGATTAAAAGGAGATTATCTTGCCATAGTAACTCTTGGATTCGGAGAAATAGTCCGTCTTGTATTGGAAAACTGGAACGATTTTTCTTTTGGTCCTTCCGGAATTGCAAACATACCGAGACCGCCTCTTTTTAATATCAAACTGCCATTGCACGAAGCTACCGTATATCTTTATTTTATTATGGTAATTTTATGTATATTTACCGTCTTTATAATAAGAAGGTTGGAAGATTCAAGAATAGGCAGAGCTTTAGTAGCCTTAAGAGAAGACGAAACTGCTTGTCAGGCGATGGGAATAGATAAAACAAAAATAAAACTAACCGCTTTTGCGCTCGGAACCACATGGGCAGGCATGGGAGGAGTTCTTTTTGCAGCTAAAACTACATTTATAAATCCTTCCAGTTTTACAATATGGGAATCGATCATAGTTCTTTGCATAGTGGTTTTGGGAGGAATGGGATCTATAGTAGGGGTTATTGTCGGCGCTATGACCTTAATACTATTGCCGGAATATTTGCGGGCATTTTCGGAATATAGAATGATAATATTCGGAGTGGTGCTTGTTTTAATGATGATTTTCAGACCAGGAGGCATTGTTACAGCCGCTAGAAAAAATTATACGTTTAAATCGGAAAGCAAATGAAACCATCAGAAAAAAGAATATTAGAAGTTAAAAAATTAACTATGGACTTCGGAGGATTAAGAGCTATAAATTCTCTTGACCTTGATATATGCGATAAAGAAATTGCAGCGCTTATAGGACCTAACGGCGCTGGCAAAACTACGTTTTTCAATTGTATAACAGGAATTTATAAGCCTACAAGCGGGGATGTTATAATTCATAAAAACGGAAATACAGAGAGAATAAACGGCGTAAAACCAAATCTAATTACCAAAAAAGGATTTGCCAGAACATTTCAAAACATACGCCTTTTCGGGAACATGACGGTATTGGAAAATGTTATGATAGGAAGACACTGCCGTTCAAAATCCTCCGTAGCCGGAGCTATATTCAGACATAAATCAAACAGACAAGAGGAAAAAGATATAGTAAATTTTAGTTACGATATCTTAAAAAAAATAGGGCTTGAAGCTTCGGTAAACGAGCTTGCAAACAACCTTCCTTACGGAGACCAACGCCGCCTTGAAATTGCAAGGGCTTTGGCTACCGAACCATTTTTACTGCTTTTAGACGAGCCGGCGGCGGGAATGAATCCAAACGAAACCGCATCGCTGACCGATCTGATAATACGAATTAGAGACGAAGAAGGAATATCCATACTTTTAATAGAGCATGATATGAAACTTGTTATGAAACTTTCGGAACGAATATTTGTGGTGGATTACGGTAAAAAAATAGCTCAGGGAACCCCTGAGGAAATTAAATCTAATCCAAACGTTATTAAAGCCTATCTCGGAGAAGAGACAAATGCTTAAACTTGAAAATATAAAAACATACTACGGCAACATTCAAGCGTTAAAAGGGGTTGACATACATATTGGAGAAGGGGAAATAATCACCTTAATAGGCGCAAACGGCGCCGGTAAAACTACAACCCTTATGTCAATATCAGGAATAATTCCGCCTCGATCAGGTAAAATAAAATTTTTAGATAACGACATCACAAATAGAGCTCCGAATCATATAGTGTCAATGGGCATATCCCATGTTCCGGAAGGAAGACATATATTCCCGGAGCTTACGGTGCGGGAAAATCTTGATATGGGCGCTTTTTTAAGAAAGGATAAAAAAAATATCCAAAAAGACCTTAAATACGTAATGGATCTTTTTCCTATACTTAAAAAAAGAAGCAGGCAAGCCGGAGGCACCCTTTCCGGAGGCGAACAACAGATGCTTGCGATATCGAGAGCCTTAATGGGAAGGCCGAGACTTCTGCTTTTAGACGAGCCGTCTTTAGGGCTTGCTCCTATAATCGTTCAGAAAATATTTGAAATCATCAAAGAGATCAATTCCGTAAATAAAACTACAATTTTTTTAGTAGAACAGAATGCAAATCAGGCTTTAAAAATTGCCGACAGAGGCTACGTAATGGAAAACGGGCAAATTACTTTATCCGATACTTCGGAAAGTCTTTTGGCTAATGACGAGGTTAAAAACGCTTATCTCGGCGGATAACTTTGTAATTTGTCCAATTCTGGATAACCAATTTTTAATCCTCGAAATACTCGCCGTATATTCCCGCGGTTAAATTTTGTTTGCCTTGTCAACAAACAAACTACAAAGTTATGCCGCCGAATTCAAGAAGAGTCGCCGATTCAATATGATATGTATTAGGAAACATATCGACAGGCTGAACCTCTATTATATTATAAGAATCTTTTAACAACTTAAAATCTCTTGCCAAAGAAGCCGGATTACAGGAGACATAAACAATTTTTTTCGGCGGATTTTTCATAATCTGTTTTAAAACGTCGCGCGCTATTCCGGAACGCGGCGGGTCGATAATCATTACGTCCGGCGTAAAAGGAATCTTTGAAAGATTATCCTTTATATCTCCGTAAATAAACCTGCAATTATCAATTCCGTTAATACGGCAGTTATCTTCGGCGTCTTTCACCGCGCTTTTTGCAATTTCTACGCCTACAACCTCCTTTGCGGACGCCGCCGCAATTATAGCGATAGCTCCGGCGCCGGAGTATAAATCTATAACCTTTTCATTATTTTTAAGATTTGCATAATTTATTACCGTTTTATAAAGAGATTCGGCGCACAAAGGATTAGTCTGGAAAAAAGAGTTTGCCGATATTTTAAAATCAAAGCCGAGAATTTTCTCCTTCAATATAGGAGTTCCTGCAAGGATTATCTCATATTTGCCTACATAAGAAGGCTTTTTTATATCGGTTATATTATTTATAACAGAGGCGACTTCGGAATATTTGCTTGTTAAAATATCCGCAAGAGGCTTAACCGCTTCCGTTTGTTTAAAAACGGTTATAATATTAACCATCCAATTATCGTATTCAAAAGAATAACGCAGCATAATTGAATGCCAAAAACCGGAACGGGCGCTTTTGTTATAAACCTTATATTCCGCTTCTTTTATAAATTTTTTTATATCCTCAAGTATAAGAGAACCGGTATTATTCATAAGAAGGCAAGACTTTATATCGAATATTTTATCAGGCGCGCCTTTTACATGAAGACCTACCGCAAAATCATTATCAAAAGTTTCGGTTTCGGAAAGCGGCAAATAAGGGTTGGCGACGCATCCGAAAATCATTTTATTTCTATATCCTAAAATTTTATCGGACGGTATAATCGGTTTTACTGCAACCCCTTTTATTCCGCCTATATGCTCAATTGTCTCCTTTAAATGATTTTGTTTATATTCCAATTGTTTTTCATATTTTAAAGAGAGCCAATCGCATCCTCCGCAATATTCAAAGTGTTCGCATTTAGAAGCGACTCTAAAAGGGGACGGCTCAAGCATTTTTACGATTTTTGCTTCGGCAAAATTCTTTTTTTTGCGTTTAATAACAATTCTAACCCGATCTTGCGGAATTCCGTTTTCAACAAAAATTGTAAAACCGTCTATTTTGGCAATTCCTTTTCCTCCGAACGCGCTTTTGTCTATATTAACTTCAAGAATCGTATCTTTTGCTATTTGCAATTGATTTGGGTTCAATAATTTTTTCCTTTATACTTTTTATTTAATAGCCGCCATAACATTTTTTTGCTTGCGCCTCTTTATATTGCAAGCGGAAAACCCCTCTATTCTTTTGAGGATAGTTTTTCCAACACCGTTTCTGCATGCTTTACTTCGCCGGTTTTTCTTTTTGTTCGCACCCTTACATTCTTCCAAATATCTTCGATTATCCCTTTTGGCGATATTAATACCGTGCTTCTGATAACCCCTTCGCATTCTTTACCGCATACCTTTTTAGGACCCCAAGCGCCGTAATCTTTCATTGTTTTTTTTTCTCTATCGCTTAAAAGAGTTATCTTTAAATCATGCTTTGCTATAAATTTTTTGTGAGATGCAACCGTATCCGGACTTACGCCTACAACTTCAGCGTTTATCTTATTAAGTTTTTCTTTAATTTCCGAAAAATCAATCGCCTCTTTTGTGCATCCGGAGGTGTTATCTTTAGGATAAAAATATAATATTAAATACTTTCCCTTAAAATCTTCTAATTTAACCTCTTTTTCATCCTGATTTAATAAATTAAATGCCGTGGCCTTTTTGCCTATTTCGATCATTTTTTTTGCCTCTTTTAATAAATGAATTTTATAAGATTATAATTTTTAAGCAGAATCAAACGCTTTGATTTATAGTAGAATTTATAATGTATAACAATAACTATTTTATATAAAGCGGGCAAATGGGCAGGAGTTTTATTTATATTAAAAGAATTATTGAAGGTAGCGGCGATATATTATAAGTCTTTTGAGAGTAAAACCCGCGTTTAAAAAATAGTTTAGGCATAAATAAAAAATAATGATTATAAAAATAATTAAGGGTTTTTTCGCTTTGATCAACAAGACAGGCTTTTTATTTTTGCTTGTCATTTCGACAAGCGTAGCGAGGAGAAATCCCTTGATGAAAATTATAGGCAGAGGCAAGTTTTATATCTAAATTCATTTAGACATAAAATAAATGATTGAATTTCGACGGATAAGAAAGTAATTTGTTCGTTTACGCAGAGAATAATGATTTTTAATCACAAAAAAGAATAATTAATGTTGTTGGATAACATTAATAATACCGGAGTAAAAAATAATGAGCTTACTGATTAAAAACGGACTGATCGTAACTGCCGATACCGAATATAAGGCGGACGTATATGTTGAACGAGAAAAAATAAAAGCAATAGGCGTAAATCTTAATTTTAAAGCGGATGAAGTTATAGACGCATCCGGCAAATATATTCTTCCCGGAGCAATAGATTCGCATACTCATTTATGTATGCCTTATATGGAAACCTACGTTAAAGATAATTATAAAACCGGAAGTATAGCCGCCGCATGCGGCGGAGTTACCTGTATATTGGATTTTAATACCCAAAGAAACGGAGAAACCTTATACGAGGCGCTTGAAAGAAAAAAAAAACTTGCCAAAGGAAATATAGCGGTTGATTTTTCTTTACATCCTTCTATTACCGAGCCGAAAGATAGCATAATAG
>JAFDMD010000079.1 GCA_019306185.1 Deltaproteobacteria bacterium | reverse complement strand
TTTCGAACCGAAGGGAGAAATCCCTGAATCATTGCCGCCGTCTTTACAAGCAAAAATAAAAAGCTTATCATTTAATTAAGGGATTTCTCCTCGTTTCACTCGTCGAAATGACAAACGTAAAATAAAGGTCTGTTAAAATGACAGGCAGGAATTGTTTTTGCCCCTTTATACAAATTCTATTGTTTTTAGCTTTCATACTCTTTTTCGGTTAAATCAAACTCCGGATTTACTATTTTAACCTCTTTGTAACTTAATTGATATAGCTTATAAACCATTATATCTATTAATTTCTCCTCCTGCTCCGTATTTTCGCCCGCCTCTTTTTTTAAAATTATTTTATCGACTAATTCTTCAAAAGGCTTTTGCGCGGCTTTGGGGATTTGGGGGATTGGGATATTGTTTACATATATAGAAAACAATCGAACGGCTTTACCCCCTAATTGAGCGGAAATCATTCTATAATACCAATTAATCAGTTTTGCATTTAAAGCGGCGATTAAATAATTATTGAACTTACTACTTGTTATAAAATAAACGGTATTGTTAAAATAAATGCCTTTTTCACATAAGGCAAAGGATAATTTTTGAGAAATATCATTATATATAATTTTTTCTTTTTCAAATTCTTGGTAATAAGCGCAACTTCTTAAATTATACGGAGTTTTACCTTTATCCTGCCGTTTTTTCAGTTTATCATAATACGTCTTTAAATGTTTTTTAATTGCAGGGTAATCGTCAATTTTAATTGCCGAATATTGCTTATATAGAGTATCTTTATCATTTTTATAATATTTATATCCGTTATGAGTATTTATTAACCACAAACCTGCAAACTCCGCCTTATATCTTTTTATATCTCTTCCGCGTAAAACAGGTTTTATTATTTCTTTGCTTTTTCCATCTTCGGCAATTAATTTATTCTTTGTTTTATCATCTATAATAAAGGCTTTGTTATAACCTGTTTTTATTCCATAGTTAATATTTATATCCCACTTCTTTAAAGGAGTTCCTATTTTTTCTATTTTTTCCTTTATTTTCTGCTCTTGCGGGGTTGATATTGTCCATATTTTTTCGTCAATATCGGAAAGTGTTATAAAATTATCTTTTATGTCGGTTATTTTTTCTTTATTCTTTAAAGCGGCGGCTTTTAATGATTTTTTTTCCGTCTGTTCATTTCTTATAAGCAAAATATTTGTATCTACGGTTGGAGTATCAAATGCGCCGGGTCCCAAATCTATTAATTTTAACGGGTTTTTTAATGCAAAGAATTTTCTTAACTTTTCGCCGTATTTCGCGCGCATCCATTTATTAGAGGTTACATAACAAAGATGCCCGTTTTCATTTAACAGGTTTATCCCTTTTTCGTAAAATAAAGCGTAAATATCGCCTCTTCTTGTAAATGTTTTATATTTTTGCTCCTTGTATAAGTCCGCATACTTCTCTTCGTCCTTGCAAACCTTTTGTAGCTGTATATAAGGCGGATTTCCTATAACAATATCAAATTCTTTAACCCCGAACATAAACTCGGAATCGAACCAATTGACCTTTTTATTTTCAAACGGCTTCCAATCCATAATATTAGAAACTTTGCCTGTGCGCGCCGCGTTTTCTATCTCCTTATCGATAATTGCGGAATGCAAATCGGAAAACTCCTTTTTGAACCGCTCTTTTTCATCTCCGTAAGCGGTTAAATATTTTTCGCTTATATTTTTAAGCTTTTGTATATCATCTGCGGTTTGCGCAAAATCAAGTTTTTGCTCCCGTTTCTTTTTCTTAACGCTTTCTAATCCTATAAGGGTATTTGCGGCTATAAATTTTAATTCCAAATTCGGCAAAGCCTCTACGCCTCTGTTATCTTCATCTTTATCGTTAATCTGTTCTTCGGCTATTAATGTTAAAAAACATCTTAATTTAGATATTTCGGTAGCTATAGTTTGAATATCCGCTCCGAATATAGAATTGCGCACAATTCCCAATTTCCTAATGTATTCTACCGTTGCATTATCTAACTTTTTTTCTATTTCCCGTCTTAATAAAGGGTCGGTTATTCTATTAAGCTGTTTTTCTTTCCATTTTTCCGATTCCGGATCGATATTCTCCAAAATTATGGTTATTTTATGCAACATTCCCATAGGAAAAGCGCCGGAGCCGCATGCGGGGTCTAATATCTTTATTTTATCCAAAGCGTCTAATATAGCATCCGCGTCTTTGCCTATATCCTCTTTTTTATCCTCCTGCTCTTTAAAAAACAGACGCAGCCGTTTTTCTTTTATTCCGGTTCTTTTATTTAAATAACCTATTAGAGATTCCTCCGCCATATAATCTACTATTTCGCGCGGAGTATAAAAGCTTCCGGTAGATTTTCTTGCGCTTTTTTCGGTATCCGGATCTATTTCTGCAAGCAAATTTTCAAATATTGTCCCCAGCATTTCCGGATCTACGCTTATTTCCATGTCGTTTAAGCTGTTTTCGTCTATTGTAAAATTAAATCGCTCTAATGTTTCAAATAAATTAAAAAACCAACTATCCTTAATTGTAAGGCTGTTAATATATTTGGATTCGCCCTTTATTTCGGTTGCGGCAACCTTATAATAATCATTCTTTTGAGGCTGGAATAATCCTCCGTTTAAAAACGGCACTTTTTTATGATCTTTGTCTAACCATGTATTGTTTCTATCTTCCGTTTTTTTATTTAATATTTCAAAAAATAGCTTTTCCAAGAAATTATGATAATAAAGCGGAGTATTTTTTACTTGTCGCGGAATAAGCCAATTTTTTGGAATAAGAGGGATTCCGGCGGGGGATTTTTTCTTTTTTAAAAACCATATAAAGATTATTCTGCCGATTAGCCTAACCGCAAATTTTCTACATGTTTTTTGGTCGGTTTGAATATTTACGCTCGGAAGTTTTAAAAGCGGAGCATTGTTTTTTTCGCCTACAAGATGGTAAAAAGCATTATTAATTTCTTTATAAAATTCTTTATTTAAAGGCTCTACCTTAAATGCCTCCAGAATGCTTAAAATGCTTTTAAAATTGCATTTGCCAACCTGTTCTTTAAAGGTTTTATTTGTTTTGCCCTCTTTAGATACAAAATATGTAAATCTTTTAAAGCTTGTCCATTCTCTTTTTGCGTCCTTATATTTTACGCTTATAAAACTAAATCTAAAATTTTTATTGTTGTCGTAAAATATAAAAAAAGAGGAATCTTTTTTCTCCTCTTTTAAAATATTTTTTGCTATTTCAAACTGCTTTTTTTTAGAGCTTCTTTCGGATAAATCGCATAACATTTGAACCGCTATTACTATTAAATCTTCATTATCTTCTAATTCCGCCTCTCCTATTTTTTTAATATTGTCGCAATACTCGCTTATTTTATGCTTTTCTTGAAACAGCCATTGATAATCTTCCGTTCTAGGTTTAAAGCTTGCAATTTTGTTTATAAAAAACCCTTGAAGATTTTTAATCGAACACTCGGATATTAACCTTTCGGTTATATTCATCTTTAAACCCCTTTTTTTTTAAAATAAATAGACAACAAAATAAAAACATAACAGCCTTAATACAATAAGGTAATAAATTCAAGAATAGGCTTCCGCTTAAATATTAATTAGTCGATGCCAAAAAAGCTATGTTTTAAGCTTAAACGTTTTTGCCAATATCGGTTATTTTTCGCTTTTTATTAAGGGATTTCTCCTCGCTTTGCTCGTTGACAAGACAAGGCAAAAATAACTTATGTTAAAATTACCGATAACATGCTTAATTTTTTATCCGTTAACGGAACCGTATATAGAAAAGGATAATTGAATTTTAATTTAATATATTATATAAACCGTAATACAAATAAAGTTTCGTCGAAAAGAGAAGACGCGATTTCTTTCTTTTTTCTATTTCAATAATCGATAACAACGAAACAAGGGAAATCGAAATGAAAATTTATAAATATCCGTCTGAAAGCGCTCAAGAAAAATTAAATGAAATTATAAACAGAGACGCGGGGTTTTCGGAAGAAAATATATCTGCGGTAACAAATATTATAAATAAAGTAAAAAAAAACGGAGACGACGCGTTAATAGAATATTCCTTGCGTTTTGATCTATGCAAAATGGACAGTTCCTCTTTAAAAGTCCGCCATAAAGAGATGGAAGAGGCGAAAAAACTTGTAAGTAAAGATTTTTTAACCTCTCTTGATATTGCAATAGATAAGATAAAAAAATTTCATGCGCGACAACTTGAAAAATCTTGGATAGAAACCGACGAAAACGGAATTATAACGGGACAGCTTGTTAATCCTGTAGATTCTGCCGGAATATACGTTCCCGGAGGCAAAGGAGGAAAAACCCCTTTGGTTTCGTCCGTATTAATGGGAGCGCTTCCGGCTAAAATAGCGGGAGTAAAAAATATTATAATGACTACCCCGCCAACCGAAAACGGAACCGTAAATCCGCATCTTTTAACCGCCGCAGACAGAGCGGGAGTAGATATTATTGTTAAAGCGGGCGGCGCTTGGGCTATTGCGGCTATGGCTTATGGAACCGAAACCGTTAATAAAGTAGATGTTATAGCGGGACCCGGAAATATATACGTAACCATCGCAAAAAAACTTGTATCCGGCGCGGTAGGAATCGATATGATTGCAGGACCATCCGAAATACTTGTTATTGCAGACGGTTCGGGAGCTCCTGAATTTACGGCGGCGGATCTTCTTTCTCAAGCGGAACATGACGTTAAAGCCTCGGCGGTTCTTATAACTACCTCCGAAAAATTTGCAAAAGATACCGCTTTAAATTTGTCATTACAAATAGAAAAGCTTACCCGCAAAGATATAGCGAAACAGTCGATTAAGTCTTACGGAGCGCTCTTTGTAACGGAAGATATTGAAACCGGAATAAAACTCTCTAATTTAATAGCTCCGGAACATTTGCAACTTTGCGTTGAAAATCCTTTTAATTACATAGGAAAAATAAAAAATGCGGGCGCCCTATTTATAGGAGAATATACGCCGGAACCGGTAGGAGATTATATTGCCGGTCCCAATCATATTTTGCCTACCGCAGGAGCCGCAAAATTTTCTTCCGGACTTTCCGTAGCAAACTTTATTAAAAAAACCAATCTTATAAGCTACCGCCAATCCGCGCTTAATAAAGAGGCAAAACATATAATAAGGCTCGCCTCTACCGAAGGGTTAGACGCTCATGCAAATTCCATAAGTATAAGATGTCGATAATCGTTGGAATTCAATTTTTTTATTGTAAAAACCAAGCAAAATAAAAAAATTATATACAACCTTTTTATTTTGCAATTTTTTTTCTTATTCGGGTTGACATTTCTATATTTAATACAATTATAAATAAAATATTAAGCCGATTAAAAAAAAGACTATTGCTATGTTTTAGATACAAAAAAGATGATTATCAAAATAACGGAAAACATTTTTTTTACTTGGCATTTCGACAAATACGGCAAGCATTAAACAAATAATTAGTTCGGAGGAATAATGAGCAGCGTAAAAAAACATGAATTTAAAACCGAAATCCGTCAAATTCTTAATTTAATTATAAATTCCTTATATTCCAATAAGGAGATATTTTTAAGAGAATTAATATCAAACGCATCGGACGCCATAGATAAGCTTAAATTCAAATCCCAAACGGATGCGGATATAATAGAAGCCGATACGGAGTTTAAAATTAAAATAAAAGCGGATAGTTTTAATAATACTCTTGAAATAACCGATAACGGAATAGGCATGACTTACGAAGAGGTTATGCAAAATATCGGCACCATAGCAAAAAGCGGAACCATAGAATTTTTAAACTCTATGAAAGAAGCAAATAATAAAGAGGCGATTTCCGCGGAAATGATCGGACAATTCGGAGTAGGCTTTTACAGCGCCTTTATAGTCGCGGAAAAAATTACCTTAATTACAAAAGCCGCAAAAAATCAAAAAGGGGTTAAATGGGAATCTTCCGGAGACGGCTCATATACAATAGAAGAGGTTGAAAAAGAAAAAAGAGGAACCTCTATTACTCTTCATTTGAAAAAGATTGATAAAGACGAAGAGAACTTTACGGACGAATTTACAATAAAAAGAATTGTAAAAAAACATTCGGACTTTATAAGATACCCCATACTAATGGACGTTGAAAAAGATGAACCCGTAAAAAATCCGGTGTTGGATAAGGACGGAAAACCTATTGAAGGACAAACCGAAAAGGTAATTAAAGAAGAAACCTTAAATTCTATGAAGGCTATATGGGCTAAAAGCAAACAGGATATAACCGAAGAAGAATATACCGAATTTTATAAGCATATAGCTCGCGATTGGAATGCGCCATTGGCAAAACTTCATTTTAAATTGGAAGGCGCTACCGAATATGACGCTCTTTTATACATCCCTTCAAAAGCCGCCGCGGACCTTTTTCAACCGGACAAAAAACATGGAGTTCATCTTTATTCCAGACGCGTCTTTGTAATGGACGACTGCGAAGAGCTTATGCCGTCCTACTTTCGATTTATAAAAGGAGTCGTAGATGCGGCGGACCTTAATCTTAATGTAAGCAGAGAAATTTTACAGCAAGACTTTCTTATAAAAAATATAAAAAGAAATCTTGTTAAAAAAATATTCGATCTTTTATCCTCTTTAGAGGAGGAAAAATTTATAGCTTTCTACAAAGAATTCGGAAACGCTCTTAAAGAAGGAGTACATACGGATTGGGAAAATAAGGATAAAATAGCCGATTTAATAAGATATAAAACCACAAAATCGAAAGATAAATTGATAAGCTTAAAAGAATATACGGCAAACATGAAGCCAGATCAAAAGGATATTTATTATATTACCGGCGACAACCTATCAATGCTGATCAATAGCCCCCATATAGAAAAGCTTAAAGATAAAAATTACGAAGTTCTGCTTATGACCGATCCTATAGACGAATGGGTTGTTCAGGCTCTGACCAAATATGACGGCAAACCCCTTAAAAGCGCGGAAAAAGGGGATATCGATATAGACAATAAAGAAGACGAAAAAGAAATCGAAGACAAAACCGATCAACCAAAAGATTACGACGAACTTTTTCAATATATAAAATCGGAGCTTTCCGATAAAATAAAAAATGTTAAAGCTTCGGTAAAATTAAAAGATTCTATATCTTGCCTTTCCGGAGACGCTTATGATATGAGCGCTTACATGGAAAAAATTATGCAAGCTTCGGGACAAAAAATTCCTACTTCAAAAAGAGTTTTGGAAATTAACGTTAATCATTCGGCTTTTAAAAAAATAAATAATACATATCAAAATAATAAAAAATCCGAAGATATTAAAAGAATTATAAAAGCTCTTTACGACTTAGCGCTAATCAGCGAAGGAGGAAAAATTGATAATCCTTCCGAATTTAATAAAACGGTAAGCAAATTAATGAATTACGCCTTACAATCCGTAGAAACGGAATAAACGTTTTTTTATACTTTGAAATATGTTTTTTTGCTTGTTTTTTTTACAAGCAAGGCAAACGGGCAAAATGCAAAGTTGTAAAACGAAATCTAAATAACGGGGAACTTATTATATAATGGCAATAGACGTAAAAATAATTCGTAATTTTAAACTGTTTGAAGAATTAACCGACAAAGAACTTGAACAGCTCGCTTCAATAATGGATGTTACAACGGTTAAAGAAGGAGAAACCATAGTAAGCAAAGGAGAAACAGCTCATACTTTATATTTTGTATTAAAAGGAAGCTTTATGATTCACTTTAACAGCGGAAAAGCTTTTACCCTTAATAAAAAAGAAGATATAATAGGATGGTCGACTTTGGTAACCCCTTTTAACTATACCGGAAACGTAACGGCTTTAACTTCGGGAAAACTAATTTCGACGCAAGGCAACAATGTATCGATGCTTATTCAAAAAGATTCGGAATTAAGCGGCAAAATAATGAAAAAAATCAATTCCGTTTTATCCGAAAGAATGAATTACGCTAAAAAATTCAATAAAACCAAATAAACGACGGAGATATAAAATGTGTGAGGCAAACGCTTATATAATAGAAAACGGCGAAGAAAAAATAATTCTGGAATCCGTAGATACGCTTGAACCTTTTGAAAACGGATTAAAGATTACCAGCATATTCGGAGAACAAAAATTTTTAGACGCTTATGTCCATTCTTTATCCTTGGTAGAGCATAAAATCTTTTTAAAAAACAGATAAATAAAAATAAAGCGCCGCCTTAAATGAAAGTAACAATAGCTAAAACAGCCGGCTTTTGTATGGGAGTGAGCAGAGCGGTTAATATGGCTCTTGCGGCGGCTATGCAAAAGAAAAAAAAACCTGTTTATACTTACGGACCTCTTATTCATAACCCGCAGGCGCTTCAATTTTTAAATGACAAAGGAATATCCATATTAAAAAATATTCCTAAAAAAGGAACCGGAACGGTTATAATAAGAGCCCACGGGGTTCCGCCTTCCGATAAAATAAAAATAGAAAAAGCCGGTTTTTATCTCATAGACGCCACCTGCCCTCGCGTAGTAAGAGTGCAGACAATTATAGCCCAACATCGCGAGCTAGGATATACCTCCGTAATATTCGGAGATGAAGAACACCCCGAAGTAAAAGGGCTTATAGGCTGCGCCGGAAAAAAAGTATATGTAATAAACCGCCTATCCGAACTTAACAACCTGCCGGTTTTTAAAAAAGCGGCGATAGTCGCGCAAACTACTCAGGATATGTATCAGTTTAAGCAAGCCGTAAAAATCTCCGAAACCAAATTCCCTAATTATAAAATATTTAATACAATATGCGATTCTACAAGAAAACGTCAGGAAGAAATTAAAAAGCTTGCCGAATCCGTGGACGCCGCCATTGTTATAGGTTCTTATAATAGCGGCAATACATGCAGACTTGCGGAAATAGCCTCGCAAACCGGCAAGCCCTCTTTTCATATAGAAACCGAAGCCGACATTAATTTCTCTATTATGGCGCGTTTTAAACATATAGGGGTTACCGCGGGCGCTTCAACTCCGGATAGGGTTATCAAAAGCGTATGTAAGGCAATAGAAAAAAAATTATGAATACGGAAAATCCGGATAGTCAAATAATAAAAATCCCTATAGAAGACGTTTTGGATCTTCATCATTTCAAGCCGAAAGATATATCCTCCCTTCTTGAAAACTACCTTGTTGAATGTATAAAAAAAAATATATTTTCGGTAAGAATTATACACGGGAAAGGAGCAGGTATATTAAAAAAAAGAGTCCTTGCTTTTTTAGATAAAAGCCGAATGGTTTTATCATACTCCGCAGCCCCCGGAGAAGCCGGAGGCTGGGGAGCTACAATAGCGGAATTAAATTCCGATTTTTTAAAATAAAAACAGTATCAAAAGTTTGTTTGCTTCGCTTTTTACTATCTTTTTCAGTATCGACTAATTCAAGGATTTCTCCTCGCTTTGCTCATTCGACAAGACAACGTAAAAAAAGGTTTGTCGCAAAAATAACAAGGGCAACAATAAAAAGCTTGTCATTTCGACAAGCGAAGCGAGGAGAAATCCCTTAATCATTTCCGCCGCCTTACAACAAAAATAAAAAACCGTTTCCTTTTTCCCCTTATTGACACAACCGCATAATTATCATTTAATGCCGTTTGCAAATAAGTTTTGCAAAAACAATTTTAATTTAAAACAAACAAAGGAGATTTAAATTGAACGAAAAAAACGGGCAAGCGGGTATCTATCGAAATAGCAAAATTGCGAACTTACGCTTGACTCGCATTTTGAAAAAACATATTCAAACCACATTTATTATTAAATAAGGCGTGTTAATGTTTAAATTCTTAAATTCAAAAACATTTTTTATCAGCTTAAAAGCAAGCTGGCCAATATGCGCAGGTTATTTTCCTCTTGGTTTTGCCTGCGGAGTATTAGCTCAAAAAGCCGGATTAACTCCTGCGGAAATCGGGCTTTTATCTATTATAGTATTTGCCGGAAGCGCGCAATTTATTGCGGTTTCTATGCTTTTAAACGGAGCCGGTTTATTATCGATAATTGCAACGACTTTAATCGTTAATTTAAGACATATGTTAATGAGCTCTTCATTATCCGTTTTTTTAAGCGGCGCAAATAAAAAGTTTCTTTTACTTTTCGGCTATGGAATTACGGACGAAACATTTGCAATCAATCTTAATCAATTTGAAAATGCTCGGTGGAATAAATATCAAGCCCTTTCGGTAAATCATATTGCAAATTTCGTATGGGTTTTCAGCAATGTTTGCGGGGGCGTTATCGGGTTAAAAATTTCTACCGATCTTTTTGGCATAAGCTATTCTCTTACCGCAATGTTTATAGGTTTAATTGCATTGAACCTTAAAAATAAAATCTACATTATAACCGGCATTGCCTCGGGATTAATTGCGGTTGTTCTTTCTCTTTATTTTAAAAATCATTTATATATAATAATTGCATCCGTAACCGCAGCTACTTTGGGGTATTTTTTAAAACAAAAAATCAATAAAAAAACAGCTGCATAAATGAGCATAGATAAAAATATTCTGATAATGATACTCGGTATGGGATTGGTTACTTATGCGCCGAGATGCCTGCCTCTTCTTTTGCTTGCAAAACGTAAAATGCCGAATTGGGTAACCGATTGGTTAAGCTTTGTTCCCATAGCGATATTTTGCGCTTTGGTTTTCCCGGAATTATTTACTACCGGCAGCCCTGCAAAATTAGATTTTTTTAATAAAAAACTTCTTGTTTCAATTCCTGTATTTATATTTGCTTTAAAATTAAAATCATTAGGCTTAACCGTTATTTTCGGAATGTTTTTATTTTGGCTGGCAGAAGGAATATAGTGAAACTTTCCAGTAAAAAAATTAACGGTGAATATGATATTGTTTTAATTCAACCGCCTTTATTCAGTCCTTTTATTGATTATGGCCTAAACCTGCACATTGAAAAAGAATATTGGAATACAATGGAAGAAAATTCCGGCAGGCTTTTAGGCGATCTGCCTTTTGAAACAAGCTATGGGATATTATCAATCGGCTCATACTTAAAAAGTTTCGGATATAAAGTGAAAATTATAGTTCTTCATCTAACCGACTATTTTTTACGAAAAAATCAAGCCAAAGGAATTAATAAAACCGATATTGTTAAAATCTTATCAAAATATAAATCCAAATTTTACGGTTTGTCCGTCCTTACTATATCCGAAAAATGGTCTAATACGGTTACCGATATTATTCAACAACTTTATAATGAAGCGTATATATTTTGGAGCGGTTATTTTTCTACAAAAAACGATTCGCTTATTCTTAAAAAAAACGGGAATATTGATTTTATTGTAAGAAACGAAGGGGAATTTATAATAAAAAATATTCTGGATGATTTTTTTCCGAAAAAGAATTGGAACTATATCAAATAAAAGGTATTACTTTTAAAAAATCGGATAAAATACGCATAAATCCACCTGCCGAATTAATTGATAATATAGATATTCTTCCTTTTTTAGATTTATCTTTGTATGAAACAAAATTTCGGAATGCAATAGTTCCGCGCGTTTATTCTGCCCGAGGTTGTCAAAATAGATGTTTATACTGCACGGCAGATAATTCTCTAAATAGAAAATATCGCAAAAAAAATGTTAAATTAGGGTCTGTTGACAATTCATAAAGGTAGCCAAAGGAAAGCGCGAGCCAAAGCGAGCATAGCCTCGAAATTACGTTTCAATTTGTCATATCTTGTCGCTATAGCTCGAAAATGTTTCAGCCTTGCAAAAATATTTTCCACAAGATGTCTATATTTATA
>JAFDMD010000010.1 GCA_019306185.1 Deltaproteobacteria bacterium | reverse complement strand
CATTAGTCGAACCATCGCAATCTCATTATTACTTTTATATGTAAAAAAAAACAATTTACGAGATTGCGATGGTATTTCAAGCTGTTATTCCGAAAATGTCAACAGACCCTAATATTTTCTTGCAAATTTTAAGATAAAATTCCCATTATTAAAAAAATTTTAATAGCAAAAAGATTTGTACAAAGGAACAAAGGATAAGATCGGAAGGCGCTAATTAAGGGATTTCTCCCTTCGGTTGAAATGACAGTTCAAGATTACCTTCTGTTATTTTAACATAAGTTATTTTTGCTTGTTATTTCGACGAGCAAAGCGAGGAGAAATCCTTTAATCAAAAGCGATAAATAATAGATATCGGCAAAACCGTTTACGCTTAAAATGCAGGTTTTTCAGCATCGACTAATTATGTCTTTTTTTTACGTTATGCTTAAATTTTAATTCTCAAGACGATAGAGATTAAATTTTTTTCTTATCAAAACGGTTTTATTGTTTTTTATATGTATAATACGCCGGTACAATATGTTGATTTTTTTATTTGACTGTGAAAAGTTTAAATTGTATTTGATTGATAAATTGGTTTTATTTAATAAATATCATTTATTAAATAACATTCGGCAATTCAAGGTTAAAAGAAAGGAAAGAAAATGCGTTATTTAAAAATTGTTTTGTTATCGATTGTATTGGCAGGGTTTGCCGTAGTATGCGCGGCCGGAACATTAGACGAGGTTAAAAAAAGAGGTCATATTAAAGCGGGGGTTAACGGTTCGGTTTTCGGGTTTGGCATGCCGGACGACAAGGGCGTTTGGAAGGGGCTTGACGTTGATACGGCAAAAGCGATTGCAGCCGCAATTTTCGGAGACGCTTCGAAAGCGGAATTTATTCCTTTAACCGCGGTACAGCGTCTTACGGCGCTTCAATCCAAAGAGATAGACGTATTATGCCGAAACACTACTCAAACGCTAACAAGGGAGACGACTAACGGAATAAATTTTGCTCATGTTAATTATTATGACGGGCAGGGGTTTTTGGTTCCGAAAAAGCTTGGCATAAAAAGCGCGCAAGAATTGGGCGGCGCAACCGTATGCGTTTTACCCGGAACTACTACCGAAATGAACGCTGCGGATTTTTTCCGCACTCATAAAATGGATTGGAAGCCTGTGGTAATCGAGCAGAGCGCGGAGTTGAACAAGGCTTTTTTTTCGGGAAGATGCGACTGCCTTACTTCGGATATTTCTCAACTTGCAGGGCAGCGAGCCGTAGCTCCTAATCCAAACGATTATGAGGTTCTGCCGGAAATAATATCAAAAGAGCCTCTTGCTCCGGCGGTAAGACATGGAGATGATCAGTGGTTTGATATTGTTAATTTTGTTGTAATGGCTTTAATTAACGCCGAAGAATTTGATATAACCTCTGCAAACGTTGACGCAAAACTTAATAGCGAAAATCCTGAAATAAAACGCTTTTTGGGAGTTACTCCGGGAATGGGTAAAACTTTGGGATTAAGCGATAAGTGGGCGTATAATATAATAAAACAGGTTGGAAATTACGGAGAAATTTTTGAGCGTAATGTGGGCAAAAACACTTCTCTCGGCATAGAACGCGGGCTTAACGCTTTATGGACGGAAGGCGGACTTATGTATGCTCCTCCTTTTAGGTAGGATTTGTTTTTCTATTTAATTGTTAAAGATATTTAATTGAAAAAAAGGATTATCCAAAATAATTAAGGGGTTTTTCGCTTTACTTGATAAGACAGTTTTTTATTTTTGCCGTATTATTTCGGCAAATGTTATTTTTTCTTGTCATTATTATTTGGACTAATTTTATTTTTGCTTCTCATTTTGACGAGCGAAGAGAGGAAAAATTCCTTAATTAAGATTATAACATTATTAAGAATAATTAATAATAAAAAATGATGATTGAATTTTGTTAGATAATAATTGTAAATATAATGAACTCCGAAATATCGAAAATAAAAACGCCTTTTTGGCTTGACCAAAAAAAAAGAGCCGTAATCTCTCAGATAGCAGCCTGCCTTTTTGTAGGTTTTATAGGCTGGTATCTTATTTCAAATGCGGTTGAAAATTTGGAAAGACAGTCTATAGCTACCGGTTTCGGCTTTTTGCAAAAGGAGGCGTCTTTTGAAATCGGCGAATCTGCGGTTTCCTATTCTGCGGCGGATACTTACGGCAAGGCTCTTATGGTCGGCGCAATAAATACTTTAAAGGTGTCGGTTATAGGAATTATTTTTTCTATTGTTTTCGGAATTTTTATAGGAATAGCAAGACTTTCTTCAAACTGGTTGATTTCAAAGCTTGCTCTTATATATATAGAGGTTATGCAAAATATTCCTATTCTTTTGCAGTTGTTTTTTTTTTATGCCTTATTTTATGATTTGTTCCCGCCTCCGAGAGACGCTTTGCATCCTTTTTCTTGGATTTTTATATCGAACCGAGGGTTTGCCGTAGCTTCTCCTTTATTTCATTTTTCCTACAAATTTGTTTTTATCGCCTTTATTGCGGGGGCGGCTATTTCTTATGTAATTAAAAGAATATCGGATAAAAGAGAAAGAAAAACAGGAAAGATTTTTCGGGTATTTTATCCTGCTCTATTTCTTATGATCGGAGCGCCGATTATTACGTGGATTTTGACGGGCGCATATTTTAAAATCGATATGCCTGTATTATCCGGTTTTAATTTTAAGGGAGGCGCGGTATTGTCTCCGGAGTTTGCCGCTCTTTTATGCGGACTGATTTTATATACCGCCGCATTTATAGCGGAAATTGTGCGAGCCGGAATTCAATCCGTAAGCAAAGGACAAAAAGAGGCGGCAGCTTCTTTGGGTTTAAAAAAGGGGCAAATTATGGGGCTTGTAATACTTCCGCAGGCGTTAAGAGTAATGATTCCGCCGCTTACAAGTCAGATGTTGAATCTTGTAAAAAACTCTTCTCTTGCAATCGCCATAGGATTTCCGGATTTTGTATCGGTAGCAAATACTACTATAAATCAAACGGGGCAATCTATTGAAGGAGTCGCTTTGATTATGGCGTTTTATCTGGCATTTAGCCTTATCGCCTCTTATTTGATGAATTTATATAATAAAAAGATGGCGTTAAAGGAGAGATAACATGAAATGGATTAAAAAGAATCTTTTTTCAACTCCTTTTAATTCCGCTTTAACCGTAATTATTCTTTTTATATTATTTAAAACTATTCCCCCTTTTATAAAATGGGCTTTTATCGAAAGCAGTTGGTTTGCCGAAAGCGAGGTATGCAAAAGCGGTTCCGGCGCATGCTGGTCTGTAATAACTTATAATATTAGATTTATAATTTTTGGTTTTTATCCTTACGAGGAGCATTGGAGACCTTTTGTCTCGATGATGATTCTTTTTACTCTTCTTTATTTCACAAGGAATAAAAAATACAGATCAAAGGCGCTTCTCGGATTCTGGATTGCGGGGCTTCCGGTGATGGGGATTCTTATGAAGGGCGGAATATTCGGACTTGTTCCGGTGAACAGCGCTAACTGGGGCGGACTTCCTCTTACTCTTTTGCTGCGGTATTCGGGCTTGCCGCTGCTTATCCTTTGGGAGTTATTCTCGCTTTGGGAAGATTGTCTAAAATGCCGGCAATAAAAGTTTTATGTATAGTTTATATAGAGCTTATAAGAGGGGTGCCCTTAATAAGTCTTTTATTTATGTCTTCGATAATATTTCCTCTTTTTTTGCCGGAAGGGGTTACGATAGATAAGATAATAAGGGCTCAAGTCGCAATTATTCTTTTTACAGCGGCTTATGTAGCCGAAGTTGTAAGAGGCGGGCTGCAAGGGACGAACAAAGGGCAGTATGAAGCTGCGGCTTCTTTGGGGTTGAATTATTATTTGAGTATGAGGCTTATAATTTTGCCTCAAGCTTTAAAAATTGTAATTCCGCCTACGGTATCTATTCTGATTTCGGCGTTTAAAGATACCTCGCTTGTGGTAATAATAGCGCTTTACGATATTTTAAAAACTTCTCAAACGGTTTTGTCCAACCCGAAATGGATGGGCTTTAGTACGGAAGTTTATATTTTTATAGCGGTTCTTTATTTTGCGGGTTGTTTTTCTATGTCTAATTTCAGCCGCAAATTAGAAGAGGAACTGGATACGGAGAAACAATTTAATGAAAAATAAGAAAGATGTAGCCCCGTTTATAGAGATAAAGGGGTTAAACAAATGGTACGGAGATTTTCAGGTATTAAAAGATATAAATCTTTCGGTTTTACAGCGTGAGATTATAGTGGTTTGCGGACCTTCCGGATCCGGAAAATCCACTTTAATAAGATGTATAAACAGGTTGGAAGAGCATCAAAAAGGAAGCATAAGAGTAGCCGGTTCGGATTTGACGGATAATATAAAGAATATAGAAAAAATAAGAGCCGAAGTCGGAATGGTTTTTCAACATTTTAATCTTTTTCCGCATCTTACTATATTAGATAATTTAACTTTAGGTCCTATTTGGGTAAGAAAAATTTCCAAAAAAGAGGCGGAAGAAACCGCTATGTTTTATCTTGAAAAGGTAAAGATCGCGGAGCAGGCGAAAAAGTATCCGGGGCAGCTGTCCGGCGGGCAGCAGCAAAGGGTTGCCATTGCAAGAAGTCTTTGTATGAAGCCTAAAGTTATGTTGTTTGACGAACCTACTTCCGCGCTTGATCCGGAAATGGTTAAAGAGGTATTGGACGTAATGATGCAACTGGCGGTGGAAGGCATGACAATGATAGTTGTTACTCATGAGATGGGTTTTGCAAAAGAGGTTGCTCAAAGGGTAATATTTATGGACGAGGGGATGATAATCGAAGAGAATAATCCGATTGATTTTTTTGAAAATCCGCAAAGCGACAGGAGTAGGCTTTTCTTAAGTCAAATTATATGAATTTTGGGGATAACAAAGTAGTTTGCCCGTTTGCGGCGTTGAAAAAAAAATTTAATCCTCGAAATAGTTAATCTATTCCTGCGGTTAAAATTTTTTTTCGTCTTGCAAACGAACAAACTACTTTGTTATCCCACAAAATTTAATTAGTCGATGCTGAAAAAGCATAATACATATTGTAATTATTATAGATTTTAATATTTTCTTGCAAATATTAAGATAAAATCCTCATTATTAGTCGCAAAAAGATTTGTACAAAGGAACAAAGGATAAGAACAGAAGGCGCTAATTAAGGGATAAATAATAGATATTGGCAAAACCGTTTACGTTTAAAATGCAGGTTTTTCAGCGCCGACTAATTATAGATAGATTCCAATAAAATGATTTAACAAGATTTGTTGGGCTGAGTAATAAGCGTATGCCGATTTAAATCAATTCGGCTATGTCCGAGTTTGTTTGCTCCGCTTTTTGCTTGTTGTCTCGGATTTTCGGCTTTGTTTTGGTTAGGAAGCAAAAACTCAACTTGCGCTTAAGGTAAGCTTGTGGGGGCTTTAAAATTTTATAAATATTTATAGGGAAGGTAAGCCGTTAATATTCCGTAGGGACAGAACAATGTTCTGTCCCTACTTTGTTCGATGCCGAAACCTGCATTTATAACCATTTTTTGAGCATTAGTTTTGAATTAAAAATACCGCAAAACCTTTGTCGTATGAGCCTGCTATTTTATAATCCTTATTAGGAGTTAGAAAAATAACGCCTCGTTTTAAATAGCAGTTTTCATATTTATATATTACAGCGCCTTCTATAAGAGAACTTTTAAGATGTACTATAGAAGGAGCTTGAGGAGCGAATTTATAGCTTTGCGGAAAATCGATTATAAATTTAAATGTAGTCCCTACGGATTGCCGCATTTTAAGCCGTTTAAAATTGGCTTCGCTAATCTTTAAAACAAAAATTTCCTTTTTATTTTTTTCCAGAGTTTTTACGCCGATAAAGCTTGATTTTATATTCTCTTTATTTTTCATCGCCGTAAATTGTTCGGAAATAATTTGCCATTTTTTTCCGGATTTTGCCCATGTTAACTTTTTTTTTCCTATATCCAAACGGTTTTTCACATTATAATACTGCGTAAATTCGGTAATGATTTTGCCTTGTTTCTCTTTAACGCAAAGGTCTGATATGGATAGAGCAATTTTTCCCGCTTTTTTAAATATATATTTTTTTCTTTCTTTGAATTTATCTATTGGCAGTCCTGCAAATTTTTTCATGGGATGATAAAAGGATATGTATTGATCGAGGTTTTTCCCTTCCCATGAGCTTTTCCAGTTATAAAGGGTTCCTAAAACCGAATAAACTTGTTCGTCTTTGGGGTTTGTATTTTCTTGGGCGTATAAAGAGCTTGAAAACCCGATAAGTAAAATTGTTATTAAAAAAAAAGCTATTTTTTTCATATTCCTCCGTAATTATTAATTTTGCATTTATTAATTAATTTTATTAGCCGAAATTATTTTTTTTAGAAATAGAATTTAACTCCTGCGTAAGTATAATATAACTTTATTATTTTATAAGCCGCTTTTTTACATAAGGAGGATTAGTTGCAAGTAGAGTAAAAGAATTTACAGGTTGAATACGCGAACCGTTTAAAGCGGTTTCGCTATATATATATTTTTTAATCTTAATTTCAATGAAAATTTTATTTATTTGCCATAATAATTAAAAAAGAGGCTGTTTTATTTTATTATTTTAAAGCTTTCCCATTTGTTTATAGCGCCGTAAAATTTTATCGACACGTTTTCCGTTTTTGCGTTAGGCGAGCCTGTTTTTGTCCATTCTATTAATTTATCAAGCTTCTCTTTTTTCCCTTCCGCAATTATTTCAACGCCGCCGTCTTCAAGGTTTTTAACGGTTCCGGTTAATCCCAAACGGTTTGCCTCCTCTTTTGTATATACTCTAAAATATACCCCTTGAACTTTGCCTGTTACATATAGTTTTACGCGTTGCGTCATTTTATGTTTTCTCTTTTAAATTTTGGCGGATAACTTTGTAGTTTTCCCGTTTGCAGCGTTATGTGAAAACTTTAATTCTGGAAATACTACCCTTATTACTCCGGTTAAAATTTTTGCCTTGCAACCTAACAAACTGCTTTGTTAGGCATAAAGATTCTGTCATTGCGCCCGAAGGGAAAAATTCCTTGATTATTTTGTATAATCATTTTTTTTCGCTTAACCCTATTCTATATAATTGAGATTGCTTTTATTTAAATTCAGTTTGGAGACGTTCAAAGTTTTTTGCACGGCTTTTGCTTGTCGCTATGCAAAAAACTTTGGACATTTCCTTTTATAATAATTTTTTTAACCATAAAACTTTTTCTGTTTATAATTTAATTAGTCGATACTGAAAAACTTACATTTTAAACGTAAACGGTTTTGCCAATATCTATTATTTGTCGCTTTTTATTAAGGGATTTCTCCTCGCTTCGCTCGTTCGAAATGACAGACAAAGATAACGTTTGTCCAAATAACAGAGTAAAAAAATGTTCGTCCGGAATAAGAAGTTTGTCATTTCGAGCGCAGCGAGAAATCCCTTTATTATTTTTTTAAACCCGTCTTCTTGCTGCCATTGTAAAGAATTTGAAAAAATAACTATAATCCGATTTTATACCTTGATTATATTTAAAAATTAATATATCAAACAGGTTTCGATTTTGGATGTATCATATTTGGATGTATCATAAAAATATCAAAGAAGTCTATGAAAAATCGTATAGCGGAAATAACAAGAAAAACAACGGAAACCTCGGTATCGCTTCAACTTATGCTTGATGGAAGCGGAGCCTGCGAGGTTGAAACCCAAATACCCTTTTTTAATCATATGCTCAATCTTTTTTCGGCGCATAGCTTTTTTAATCTGTTTATTAAAGCAAAAGGGGATATCGAGGTTGATTTTCATCATACCGTAGAGGATGTCGGGTTAGTATTGGGCGAAGCTTTTGATAAGGCTTTAGGAACGCGCGAAGGGATTAAAAGATACGGATACGCCGCGACTCCTATGGACGAAGCTTTATCTTACATATCGGTTGACCTATCCAAAAGACCTTATCTTGTTTATAATATTTGCGATATTTGCGATAATTACGGAGATTTTGATATTTCTTTAACAAAAGAGTTTTTAAAAGCCTTTGTTTCAAAAGGAGGCTTGAATTTACATGTCAACGTCCCTTACGGGGAAAATAAGCATCACGTAATAGAATCGGTTTTTAAGGGATTAGGCAGAGCCTTATCCGAAGCCGTTTCATTTGATAAAAGAATAAAAGGCGCCCGATCTACAAAAGGCGTTTTTTAAATTTTTTTTTCTATGAAAGGATAGTGAATACAGATGAAAAGATTAATCTTAATCGCTTTGTTTTTGTTGTTATCCGTTTTAACATTTTCTTGCGTTAAAACAAACCCGAATAATTTAAAACAGCCGGAAACGGTTGAAGAGCCTCTGCCTCAAATAAGCAAAACCCTTGTAGTTCCTTTTGTAGATATGTCAAAAATTTACGGAGATCAAGCAATGGTCAAATCTCTTTTAAGCGGAGATTATTTTAAAACGGGAAAGGTTGATCGGAATTCTTCCGATTTTATGACCGAAACTCTTGTTACGCTTGCCGCGGAGAGTAAAAAGTTCGGCATAATAGAAATCGCTTCAAACCTTTATTCGGATGTTTCCGCCAATGATATTGATTCTTTTATTCAACGAGGTAAAAATGCCGGCGCTGATATTGTTCTATCGGGATATATTTATAGATTTGAAGATAGAGTAGGCGCGGATTACGCGGCGGATTCGCCCGCTTCGGTAACCTTTAATATTTATGTTATAGACGTAAAAGCGGAAAACATTGTAAGAAGCGAAAATTTTATAGAAACTCAAAAGCCTTTAAGCGATAATCTGTTCGGCATAAGTCAATTTTTTAAAAGATCCGGCAAATGGGTTACGGCGCAAGATATGGCTTATGAAGGGTTAAATAATATTTTAAAAGAGTTAAAATGATTATTATACCCGCCATAGATATTAAAAACGGCAAATGCGTTCGTCTTTTACAAGGAAGGATGGATAAGCAGACTATTTATAGCGACGATCCTTCCGAAACAGCAAAAAAATGGGTTAAAGAAGGGGCAAAAAGGCTTCATGTCGTAGATTTGGACGGCGCAATAGCAAAAAAGCCGATAAATTTAAATGTTATAGCAAAAATAGCCGATAAAGCTAAAGTTCCTATTCAGCTTGGCGGAGGCGTTAGAAATCTTAACGACGCAGACAAGGTATTTAATATAGGAGTAAGCAGAATTATCATAGGCACGGAAGCTATAAAAAATCCTGAATTTGTAAAACAGGCATGCAAAAAATATCCTGGGAAAATAATAATCGGAATAGACGCTAAAGAGGGTTTTGCGGCTGCGGAAGGCTGGCTGCAAACATCTAATATAACAGCGGTAGAACTTGCAAAACGGTTTGAAGATTTGGAAATAGCGGCTATAATTTTTACGGATATAAGCAGAGACGGAATGCAGACGGGACCTAATATCGAAACTACCCGCATGCTTGCGGAATCTGTTTCGACTCCTATTATCGCTTCCGGAGGCGTATCGGATATAAACGATATAAAACAGCTTCTTTTATTGGAAAAAAGCGGGGTAACAGGCATTATAACCGGAAGAGCCCTTTACGAGAAAACTCTCGATTTAAAGGAAGCGCTTAAAATAGCTTTGTAGCAACGGCTTAAATATATGTATTTTCCCGAAGAAAAAATATCGGAGATTAAAAACTCCGTAGATATTGTGGATCTAATATCCGAATATGTTAATTTAAAAAAAGCCGGCAGAAATTTTTTGGGTCTTTGCCCTTTTCATTCCGAAAAGACTCCCTCCTTTACGGTAAATCCGGAAAAACAGATATTTCATTGTTTCGGATGTAATGAGGGAGGTAATGCGTTTAGCTTTTTAATGAAGCATAATAGCTTATCTTTTCCGCAAGCGGTTAAAATGCTTGCGGACAAAACAGGAATACCGCTTCCGCTTTCCGGTATGACCGATTTTCAGAAGAAAAAAATAGCCGAAAAAGAGCAGATGGTTAACGCTAACAAAGAAGCCGCAAAATATTTTCATTATCTTCTATTAAATACAAGCAAAGGAAAAGTAGCCCTTGATTATTTGAAAAAAAGAAAAATAACGGACAAGATTATTAACAAATTTTATCTCGGATATTCTTTAAATATGTGGGACGGCTTGTATAAAGCCTTAACAAAAAAATTTGCTCCGAATATACTGGAAAAAGCGGGGCTTATAATTTCTAAAAATAGCGGATATTATGATCGTTTCAGAAACAGAATAATTTTTCCTATAATTGATGCAGGCAAAAGAGTTATAGGCTTCGGGGGCAGAGCAATAGACGATTCAACGCCTAAATATCTTAACTCTCCGGAAACTTCAATATACAATAAAAGTAAATCTCTATACGGTTTTTTTTCTACAAAAGAGGAGATAAGAAGTAAAAAAAATGTTTATATTGCAGAAGGTTATTTTGATCTACTCGCCCTTTTTTCTTACGGTATAAAAAATAGCGTCGCAACTCTCGGCACGGCTTTGACAGCAGACCATATAAGAATGTTAAAAGGGTATGCCGATAAGATGACGCTTGTTTATGACGCGGATGAAGCAGGGGGAAAAGCTGCCGCAAGAAGCGCGGGCATTTTTATAAAAGAAGGGGTAACCGCCGATGTTATGATATTGCCGAAAGGATACGACCCTGACCTGTTTTTATTAAAATTCGGGAGCGAAGCCTTTTATAAACTTTCGGAAAACACATTATCTTTTATGAATTTTTTCATTGATCTTGCCGTTAAAAAATACGGGCTTTCAGTAGAAGGAAAGATTAGAATAATAGAAGAGATGATTAAGCCCATATCATCCGTAGAGGATAATGTGGCAAGAGCCTTATACATAAAAAAGACCTCCGAAGCGGTAGGGGTTGACGAGGAACATATAATAGAAAAATTAAAAAAAAGCTTTCAAAACAGAGAAAAACAATATGTCGGAAAAAAGATAACCGAGCCGAGTACAAGCGGAACAAAATTTAAAATGGAAGAAAAAATTATTACTATGATGCTTCAGTTCCCGCAAATAATAGATAAGGTGCAAAACAAGGATATATTATCATATTTTGAAAATCAGCAATTGAAAAAGATCGGGTATAATATTTTAAATAAAAAGGGTAAAACCGATAGTATATCGGATATTATGTACTTGGAAGACAAAGAGCAGAATAAAATAATATCCTTTTTGGCAATAAAAGAGGAGGTTTGGGACACGAAAAGCTGTATTAAGTTAATAGAACAGTTCCAAATTCAAACAATAAATAAATTAAAAAAGCGATATAACCAATTAATAAAAAACGCCGGACATCAAAATAATATTAATTCATTATTAGAAAAAAAGAATCGTTTTAAAAAATTGGAATATCAAAATAATATAGATAGGTTATTAGAGGTTTTAAAAAAAGAAGTGGGTTTTACCCCTGTATCTTAATCTATTAGGAGGCATAATTATGGCAAATCAGTCTGCAGAAAAAAAAGATAATAAAAAAATATTAAGCGAACTGATAGAAAAATTAAAAAAAGACGGACCATTTACTTATGAACAGATAAGCAAAATTGTTTCCAAGAAAATAAAAACAGCGGAAGATTTTGAAGCGTTGCTATCTCTTTTGGAGAAAACCGGAATTGAAATAAAAGACGAAAAAAAGGCAAACGTTAAAAAAAAGAATAAAGCCAAAGATAAAAAAAAGGGGGAAAGCTCCAGCGGTTTTAATACCGTAACCGATCCTGTTAAAATGTATTTAAGAGAAATGGGGATTATGGATCTGCTCAGCCGAGAAGATGAAACCGAGATAGCAAAAAAAATAGAAATTGGCGAATTAGACGTTTTAAACGCCCTTTTACGCTCCTCTATCGGCGTAGAATGCATTATAGAATATGGCGAGCAAATAATGAGCGGGGAGTTAAGACCCAAACATGTTTTGCGAGACGTGGACGAAGTAGATACATATGTTGACGAGGCGTTTCAAATAGAAAAATATATAACCGCAATAAATGAAATAAAAGAAATACATGAAGAGAATGAAGAATTTAGAAATAAACTTTTTTTCGATAAATTAGACATTGCGGAACGAAGCAATAGTTTAAAATGTATAGGTAGAAGAAATAAAAAAATATTTGATAAGATTAAAGACTGGAGATTTGAAAGCAAGATAATAGAGGAGATGGAAAACGCTTTAAAAGAACATTACGAATGGTTTGAAACAATGGATAAAAGGTTTAGGGAGTGCGTTAATATAACAAAAAAGCCTATAAACGATTTTATGGATAATATCTCCGAAGAAAAAGGTTTTTGCAAATGGGCAGGCGCTTCTTGTCCTGATATTGAGAAAGAGCAAATTAAAAAATTATATGAAAAAAGCAAATGGCTTATAGCAAGTATAAAAGAGCGGGAAATATATATTAAATCCGATATAAGAACATGCAAAAAAATATTGGACGACGCCGCGGCGGGAAGAAAAGAGGCAAAAAAGGCAAAAAGCGGATTAATAAAAGCGAATTTAAGGCTTGTAGTAAGCATAGCTAAAAAATATACAAACAGAGGACTCCAATTTCTTGATCTTATACAGGAAGGAAATGTCGGGCTTATGCGGGCGGTTGACAAGTTTGAATATAGACGAGGATACAAATTCAGCACATACGCCACATGGTGGATAAGACAGGCAATTACCAGAGCAATAGCGGATCAGGCAAGAACAATAAGAATACCGGTTCATATGATAGAGACCATAAACAAACTTGTAAGAACCGCAAGATATCTTGTTCAGGAGTATGGAAGGGAGCCTACGCCGGAAGAGATTGCCGAAAAAATGGAGTATCCCGTAGAAAAGGTCCGAAAAGTTTTTAAAATAGCAAGAGAGCCGATTTCGCTTGAAACCCCCATAGGCGACGAAGAGGATAGCCATCTCGGCGATTTTATAGAGGATACAAAAATTACGCTTCCCGCAGACGCTGCAATAAACCTTAACCTTGCCGAACAAACAAGAAAAGTGCTTGCCACCCTTACTCCGAGAGAAGAGAAAGTGTTAAGAATGAGATTTGGAATAGGGGAAAAATCGGATCATACGTTGGAAGAGGTAGGGCAAGATTTTAAAGTAACCCGCGAAAGAATAAGACAAATAGAGGCAAAAGCGTTAAGAAAATTAAGGCACCCGACCAGAAGTAAAAAGTTGAAACATTTTATTGAAACTACATAACGGATAAAAAAAAATTGACTTTTTTTATCCGTTATGACAAATCTTTAAAAGTATTTTAAATAACCGAATATTTTTATATAAAGGTTTTTATAATAACGGCGGTATTATGAGATTACTCCTTGCTGCTTCCGTCGAAATGACGGGAAATTTATTTCCCGTCATTTCGTTTCCTCTTTCCTGTTATCTCATCTCTAATCTAACGGAGAAATCTCTTTATTACTTCATTTACTTTTTTATAATCATCCTTTTTATGTTTGACATTTGTTATATTATCGAAAATATAACAAAATAATTTTGCATAACAGATTGCTTTGCTCGTTGTTCGTTTTTGACGCTCGGCATTTATAGAATTAAAATTTGATTATAAAGCGTAAAATGAGCACAATCAGAGATTATTCAACAGTTTTAACGAGGTTTTTAACAATGCTAATAAAAGGCTATTTTAACTATGAAGGACCATGGTCCAACGCTCAAAAAGAACTTCTTTGCATGAATACCGGAAGCTGGCGCGCAAAACGTCCCGTAATCGATCTGGAACTCTGCATATATTGCGGCTTTTGCGCTTTATATTGTCCCGTTCAATGCATGACAGACGTAAACAACAAATATTTTACTCCGAATCTTGATTTTTGCAAAGGCTGCGGAATATGCGCAAACGAATGTCCCCGCAAGGCAATAGAGATGAAGCCCGAAGCCGATAGCGTTGCATAGCCCGTTTTTTGCGTTATACTTAAATTTTAATCCTCGACTTGTATTGAATAAGCCGGCGGTTAAAATTTTTGTAAGCCTTTAAAATGAACAAAATATTTTGTTATGCAATGCTATTTAATGAAAGTATAAACAGGGAGAAATATCCATTATTAAAGTATTTATCTGCAAAAAAGAATAATAAAATGAAAAAAAAATTTAAAATAAAGGTCGTAACCGGCAACGAAGCCGCCGCAATAGCGGCGTCTCTTTGTCGACCGGACGTAATTGCCGCTTATCCGATTACTCCCCAATCCGAAGTTATAGAAAAACTTTCCGAATATCATGCAAACGGAGAGCTTGACGCGGAATTAATAAACGTAGAGGGGGAAAATTCGGCGATGAATTCGATTACCGCCGCATCATTGGCGGGCGGAAGAGTTTTTACCGCCACATCGTCTTGGGGGCTGGTTTTTATGTATGACGCAATACTTGCCGCTTCCGGAGCAAGAGCGCCGGTAGTTATGGCAAACGTCAACAGAGAAACTCCCGGAATTATAGCCGTATCCTGCGGGCAACAGGATATGATAAGCGTTCGAGATTCCGGATGGATAAGCTTAATCGCCGAAGATTGCCAAGAAATATTAGATATGTTGATAATGGCATACAGGCTTGCAGAGGATTATGAGATACAACTGCCGGTTATGGTTAACTACGATGGGTTTTATCTTTCTTATCTATCCGAAAAAGCGGAAATTCCGCCTATCGAAGAGGTTGACGAATTTTTATCCGTTTTAAAAGAACAGCCACAAAGACCGAAGCTTTTACCCGGAAAAGGTTTGGGATGCGGGAGCCACGGAATACTTGGCGGTTATCTTGAACTTAGATATAAACATTGCCTTGCTCTTCAACGAGCTAAAAATAAATTCGAAAAAATTACAAAAGAGTTTCAAAAACGGTTTTTGCGAAATTCCGGGGGGCAAATAGAAGAATACAAAACTTCAGACGCGGACATTATAATAGTAGCGTCTGGCAGTATGTGCGGAACAATTAAAACCGTAATAGATCAAAAAAGAGAAGAAGGAATAAAAATAGGGCTTGTAAGAATAAAAATGTTCAGACCTTTTCCGGAAGAGGAGCTTATAAGGGCGTTGAGCGGGAAAAAAAGCATAGGAGTAATAGATAGAAGCGTAGCTTTTGGTTTTTCCGGAGGTCCAATCTATATAGAGATTAAAACCCTTGCTCAAGATATTAAGGCTTCTGTATTGATAAGTTTTATTGCAGGCTTGGCAAATATAGATATTACGGTTTTAAATATAGAAAAAATAGTAGCCGATCTTATTGACGCTTCAAGCGGCAAACCTTATGAAAAGGTTAATTGGATACCGTTTGGGCAGGAGGCATAATATAATGAAAAAAAGAAAATTATCCAAAACGTTTAAATATTTACAACATCCGGATCCTTTTGAATCCGGCTTATCATTTTGCGCCGGATGCCCTCTTGAACTTCTTATCAGATTAGTGCCCAAAATTTTGGGCAACGATATTGTAATAACAGGCACTCCTTCATGTTCCGCTCCGGTATTATTAGGTCAAAATACAGGAACATGGCATAAGCTTGCCTATTACGGCACACTTATGACCGGAGCCGCCGCCAACGCTACCGGCTTGGCAAGATATTATAATAGAGCCGGCATAGATAATACCGTAGTATGCTTTAACGGAGACGGAACCGCCGCGGATATAGGGTTTGCAAACCTTTCCGGAGCGGCGGAAAGAAACGAGCCGTTTATATATATATGTTACGATAACGAAGGCTATATGAATACAGGCATCCAAAAAAGCGGCACAACTCCGTTCGGAGCGCATACAAGCACTACTCCCGTAGGGAAAAAAAGCAGAGGCAATAAAAACAGAAGAGGCAAAAATTTACCGCTTCTTATGGCTATGCACAGAACAGCTTATGCGGCGACGGCTACAATGAGCGCCCTTGACGATCTTGCCGAAAAATTATTAAAAGCAAAGGAAAAAAAAGAGGAAGGCTTTGTCTTTTTACACGTATTTTGTCCATGCCCCACAGGGTGGGGAGTAGGAACCGACAAATCAATAGAGTTATGCCGTATGGCAGTAAAAACAAATTATTATCCTTTATGGGAGGCGGAAAACGGAAAGTTGATTTTTACCCGTAAGACGAAAAAACCGAAGCCTGTACTTGAATATATCAAGCTTATAAAAAAATTTAAACACCTTAAGAATGACGAAATACAAGTGTTACAAGAGAGCGTAGATTATAACTACAAATTGCTTACAAAAATAGCTTCGGAATAGATTTTGATTTTTTATAGATCAAAATTTATATTTGACTCTTATTAATTATAAAGAATCGGAGGAAAAAGTGGTTATCGAAGTTAGATTTCACGGAAGGGGAGGGCAAGGAGCGGTTACCGCATCCAAAATAATAGCAAATGCTTTTGTCCGAGCCGGCAAATACGGCGCGGCTTTTCCTATGTTCGGTTTCGAGCGCAGAGGAGCGCCCGTATCCGCATTCGGAAGGTTCGGAGACGCTCCGATAAGAGTAAAAACCCAAATATACAAACCGGATTGTTTGATTATTCTTGATCCTTCTCAGGAAAATTCCGATAGTATATGGAGCGGATTAAAGCCGAATGGAATAATATTGCTTAATACAAACGAAAAGTTTGAGCATAGCAATCCTAATATTAAAACCGCCGGAATAATCGACGCCGCGGGGATTGCGACCGAAGAAATAGGCATGCCTATACCGAATACTTGCATAGTAGGAGCATTTGCGGCGGTTACCGGATTAATAGATATTAAATCGATTACGGAATCCTTATCCGATTATTTTGATAAAGAGAAACTTCGGGCAAATATAAAATGCGCCGAAAGAGGATATAACGAAGTTAAAATCCATAATTTTTAAGGAGAAATTAATATGGCAAGATGGGGAATGGTCATTGACGTTAAAAGATGTATAGCTTGCTGGAGCTGCACTATCTCTTGCAAGGAGGAACACTTTTTACCTCCGAATTTATTTTGGAACAGATTGTTAATCGGAGAAAAAGGGAAGTTTCCTACGGCAATAAAACTTGTTTATCCCGTATTATGTAATCATTGCACGGAAGCGGCTTGCGTAGAGGCTTGTCCTACGGGGGCTACATATCAAAAGGATGACGGCATAGTAATGATTGATTATGACAAATGCGTCGGATGCCGAGCCTGTTTGGTAAGCTGCCCTTATCAGCAAAGAACATACTATGATAAAAGTAGCAAAGCGCAAGAATATTTTCCCGGACAAGGAAAAACCGAGTTTGAAAAACTCGGCGAGGAAATATATCCTTTTCAGTCCGGAACGGTAATGAAATGTAATTTTTGCGAAGAAAGGATTGCGGACGGATTGCAAAAAGGCTTAAAGCCTGGCATTGACGAAGATGCTAATCCGGCTTGCGTTAACGCTTGTCCCGTAGGAGCGAGAGTATTCGGAGATATTTCGGATTATCAAAGCCCTATATCAGAGCTTATAAAAAATAACAACGCAAAGGCTCTTCACCCTGAATTTGAAACTGAGCCGGCGGTTTTTTATATAGATTAATAAATTTTGTCGGATAACTTTATAGTTTGCCTGTTTGCCGAGTTGATTTTTTTTTGATTTTATAAATAGTCAATGCTGAAAAAGTATAATATATATTGTAACTATTATAAATTTTAAGAAATATGAGGTAATATATTTATAAGGAATGAATATTACATTTAACATTTTTTTGCAACTTTAAGATAAAATTCTCATTATTTAATCGCAAAAAGACTTGTAGAAAGGCTCAAAGTATAAGAGCAGAAGGCAATAATTAAGGGATTTCTCGCCGCGCTCGGAATGACAGGCAGGAATTTTTTTTGTCTGTTATTTTAACATATAGATAGATTTCAATAAAATGATTTAAAAAGATTTGTTGGACTGAGTAATAAGCGTATGCTGATTTAAATCAATCCGGCTATGTCCGAGTTTGCTTGTCATTTCGACGAGCAAAGCGAGGAGAAATTCCTTAATAAAAAGCGATAAATAATAGGTATTGGCAAAACCGTTTACGCTTAAAATACAGATTTTTCAGCATTGACCGGTTAGTATTTCGGATTGATTTAATCGAAATAGGCTTTTTGTATCAAACAAAAAGATTTGACAAGAGGAATTATATTTATAGAGAGGTTGCAGGCAACCTCTCTATATTGCGATTTTGTTAATAATAGTTTAATTTTTTTCCAGCCCCAAAAAGCCTTCTCTAAGTCCGGGAATGGAATTTATTCCGAAATAAGCCTTTAAAGTGGCGCCGCATAAATCCGTCGAGTTTACGCTTCCAATTACTTTCGAGTTATAAACTACTCTTATATCTCCATTGCCTGGAAAAACCAGATCAAGCGTATCATCCTTTTTAACGTCAAAGGAGAAAAGCTTTAAGAAAGTTTGGGCGGCTTCCGAATTTTTATAATCGAATCCGTCCTTTTTATAAACTTTGGTATATGCTTTAATAATTTTATCTCCGGAGACGGATTTATAAATAAAGTGCATACGAATAGCTTTTGGGATTTCCGGATTAATAGCCTGATCAACTCCGGAAATTTTAAAAGGGGTATAAAAACCGCCGGCATATACCTTTATTATCAATTTTTTACGCAAAGCCGTTCCGTTTAACATCAAAAAATAATCGTCAACTTTGTATGTGTCCGGCAAAACCACGTTTGCTACAGTGGCGCTCATACCGTAAGGCGCCGTTAAAAGTATTATTAGAAAAATAAAAGTAAAAATTTTTTTCATTAAAATTGCCTCCGTTATTGTTTTGTTGAAAAAAGCGCCGGTCTTTAAAGTTGTCGTCAATCCGTTAAGCAAACTCGTTTTATTTTTTATTTGTCGCTCAATCCCAAAAGCCCCTCTTTGAGTCCGGAAATGGAATTTGCGCCGAAATAAGCCTTTAAAGTGGCGTCGCATAAATCCGCTGAGTTTACGCTTCCTATTACTTTCGAGTTATAAACTACTCTTATATCTCCATTGCCGGGGAAAACCAGATCAAGCGTATCTCCTTTTTTAATCTCAAAAGAGAAGAAATTTAAGAAAGTTTGAGCGGTTTCCGAATTTTTATAATCGAATCTGTCCTTTTCATAAACATTGGCGTATATTTTACGAATCTTATCTCCGGGTACGGATTTATAAATAAAATGCATACGAATCGCTTTTGGTATTTCAGGATTAATAGCCTGTTCCAGTTTCGTAATCTTAAAAGGAGCGTAAAAACCGCCGGCATATACCTTTATTATCAATTTTTTACGCAAAGCCGTTCCGTTTAAATCCAAAAAATAGCCGTCAACTTCGTATGTATCCGGCAAAACTACGTTTGCTACGGTGGCGCTATTAGCATAAGGCGCCGTTAAAAATAGGATCGTAAAAATAAAAGTAAAAATTTTTTTCATCAGCATCGCCTCCATATCAGTATCAGTTATAATCAAAATCAGTTCAAATACTATTATCAGTTTTTTTTAAACGGTCGCTAATACAAAATGAAATATAATTTATACCTTTTTTTTGCAAGTCAAATTTTGTTTTTTTTTGTAAAAATTTTCACCCCGTTATAATTAGAATATTTTTTTAGTTGGAAGTATTCACAATTTTTTTACTTTGCTTTGTTTATAAATCGTTTATCTATGATCTAATCATAACGGTTTATAAATTTTGACTTGCAAAAACCGTTTAATCTGTTTTAAAGGGTTGGGTATTATAAATTTCGCAAAAAGATTTGTACAAAGGAATAAAGGATAAGAGCATAAGGTGCTAATTAAGGGATTTCGCCTCGCTTTGCTCGTCGAAATGACAAACAAAAACAATGTTCGTAGAAGAGACGGAAAAAATTACTTTCTATTATTTTGATAAATTTTATTTTTGCCTGTCATTTTGAGCGCGGCGAGAATTCCCTTAATAAAAAGCGATAAATAATAGATATTGGCAAAACCGTTTACGCTTAAAATGCAGATTTTTCTGCATCGACTAAATAGTTTCCGTTGTTTTATAATTTGTCGCGTTTAATAATGAATATTTTTTTACGGAAACTAAAAAAAGAAAAACTATGATTAGTCGTCTATTAAAAGAGATATTTTTTTTATTTAACGAGGTTGCTATATTTTTGCTTCTTGGCTTTATTATAGCGGGAGTTTTGCATGTTATTTTTTCGGATTCAATTATAAAAAAACATTTCGGAAAAAATAGTTTAGGCGCTGTTATAAAATCTACTATTTTCGGAATTCCTTTGCCGCTTTGTTCTTGCGCGGTAATACCTGTCGCCGCATCTTTAAGAAATTCCGGGGCTTCAAAAGGGGCGAGCATATCCTTTTTAATTTCTACTCCGCAAGTAGGGGCGGATAGTTTTTTTATAACCTATTCCCTTTTGGGATATATATTTGCTTTTTTCAGAATTATAGCCTCTGTTATAACGGCGATAGCCGCGGGTATTACGGTAAATCTTTATTCCGGTAAAAAAAATGACGAACCAGCGATTAAATCATGCGTTAATATCCCGGAAGAGCTTTTTTTAATAAGATTAAAAAATTTTTTCGGCTATATTCAATTTGAACTTTTCGGCTCGATTTCCGACGCCTTTATTATCGGAATAATTATTGCGGGCGCGATTTCGGCGTTTATTCCGGATACTTTTTTTACCGCTTATCTTAATTCTCCTTTTTTATCTATGATTATTATGCTTGGGGTAGGAATTCCGCTTTATGTATGCGCTTCGGCTTCAACTCCCATAGCCGCGGCTTTAATTATGAAAGGAATATCGCCGGGAGCGGCGTTGGTATTTTTACTGACCGGACCCGCTACAAATGCAATAACTATATCTACCGTAGTAAAAAGCGCCGGTAAAAAAACGGCTATTGTTTATATTATTTCAATAGCGGTTATAAGCGTAGCTTTCGGATATTTATTAAATATAATAACCTTAAAATACGGTTTTTCAAAAATAATAAGCGCAAGCGGGTATGATATGCTTCCCTTGCCTGTTAAATATATAGGAAGCGCGGTTTTAATAGGAATGTTTGTTTTACATTATATTAAAAAATTTTATCTTGATAATATAAGGCAAAATAAAACGTCTTCGGAGGCAATACGTTTAAATGTAAATGGAATGTCTTGTATGCACTGCGCATCTTCGGTAAAAAAAGCGGTCGAGGCGATAAGCGAAACTTCGGATATACAGGTTAATCTTCAAGGAAAATTCGTAGAATTTAATATTAAAGATAAAAATAAAATAGATGCGGTAAAAAATTTAATTATTGCGGCGGGTTTTGAAATAGCATGAAAACGGTTTATTTTAATTCTTTTTCGGGAGTTAGCGGAGATATGATTCTGGGCGCTTTTGTTGATTTGGGAGTTCCGGTTGCATGGCTTTCTAAAATTTTTTTAAATATTTACGGATTAAAAAAAGCCGATTTTCAAATCATAGAAAAAAAAAGCCTGATAAACGGAATTAGCGCGGTTGATATATGCGTAAAAGATTATAATCAAACTTGTAACCGAGATTATAGCTCGATTAAATTTATGATAGAGAAAAGCCGATTATCTGCTTTTGTAAAAGATAAAAGTATTGCGATATTTAATAAAATAGCCGAAGCCGAAGCAAAAATACATAATCTGGATATTGAAAAGGTTCATTTCCATGAGATAGGCGCCATTGATTCTATTATAGATATTATAGGCGCCGTTTTATGTATAGAATATTTGGATATTAAAAAAATTTATTCTTCAAAAATTCCGGTAGGAAGCGGATCGGTTAAAACCGCTCACGGTATAATACCGGCGCCGGCGCCGGCAACTCTTGAAATATTAAAAAATATTCCGGCATATGGGTTGGAAGGTATAAATACCGAAATTACCACCCCTACAGGGGCGGCGATATTATCTGTTTTATCAGAAAATTTCGGAAAATTTCCCGAAATGACGATAGAAAAAACAGGGTATGGAGCCGGAAAAAAAGATTTGGGACAAAGGGCAAATATTCTTGCCGTTACATTAGGAGCGTCGTATAATCAACCTGTTAACATAAAACAGGAAAGAATAACCGTTATCGAGGCTAATATAGACGACGCAAATCCCGAGTTTTTAGGATTTGTTATGGAAAAACTGCTTACCGCAGGAGCTTTGGACGTATCATTTATTCCGATTTTTACAAAAAAAAACAGACCGGCGACAATAATTAAGATTCTATCTTCAAACGAAAAAACTCAAAGTCTTATTAATATTATATTTACCGAACAATTATCTTCCGGCGTAAGATATTATAAGGTTAAACGGAAGGTTTCGGAGAGAAAAGAGATTTTTGTTAAAACCGAATATGGCAAAATAAAGGCAAAAAAAATTATAAACCCGGACGGTTCTTTTTATATAACGCCGGAATATGACGAGTGTAGGAAAAAGGCTTTGGAGTTTGGGGTTTCTATGCGTCTTATATATCAAAAAATCGCGAGGGAAGCCCAAAATTAAGATTATAAAAATTTGATAAAAAATTTTTCGGTTTCAACAGGAATTTCGCCCCATTGGAAAGAAAAGAGAATCTGTAATTTTGATTTTTAATATTGTCGGACAAATAATACGATTACATCATATGCGAGTTTATTATTAAAGATATTTAAAACAACCTGCCGTAAGATTTAATTTTTTTTCGTAAATTTATATATCTTGTCCCTATACTTATAAGATAAAAAAACCAAAATTACGCATAAAAGAAAAACCGTCGCAAAATGCCAATACAGTTTTTGAGAAACATAAGCGCCTTGAATACTTAAAAGCAGAGTGCCCGGCATTCTTCCTACGGAAGACATTAACAGAAACAATCCCCATTTCATCATTCCGCTTAATCCCAAAAAAAGACAAAGCAAATCTTTAGGAAATCCGGGGAATATAAAAAAAATTAATATTACTATTATTCCTTCTTTGCTTAACAGTCGATTAAACTTATCTATATATTTTTCCGGAATAAGTTTTTTTATATATTTTTTTCCTAAAAAAGAGCCTATTGCGAAATTTATAATAGAGCCTATGGATAAGCCTATGGAAGAATATACAAAACCCCATAAAACCCCGAAAAGATAACCGCCTATAAAGCCTGAAGCCTCTCCTGGAATAGGAGCGAATATAACTTGAGCTATTTGTAAAATTATAAATATTAAGGGAGCGCCCGCTCCAAAGGATAAAATAAAATTTTCAACCTTTTCTTTATCGGATAACGCCTTATAATAATAGTTTGATTTCGCGTAAATTTCAGCTCGAAAAATATATAATAATATTATTGCCGTTAAAGCGGATAATCCGACGACAATATAAAACTTTGTTTTTTTATTCATATAAAAACCGATTTTGTTATGTAATGCCAATGAATGCGGCAAAAAAATTTTTTTAATTTACAAGTTACGTAGTCGATGCTGAAAAAATTGCTTTTTAAGCGCAAACGGTTTTGTTAATATCTGTTATTTATCGCTTTTTATTAAGGGATTTCTCCTTGCTTTGCTCGTCGAAATGACAAGCAAAAACAACTTATGTTAAAATAACAGAAAGTAATCTTGGACTGTCATTTCGACCGAAGTGAGAAATTCCTTTATTATTGACTTCTGATCTTATCCTTTGTTTCTTTGTACAAATCTTTTTACGATTAAAAACTTTTTTTTAATATTTGCAAGAAAATATTAAAAAAATAATAAAATTTTGTCGGATAACAAAGCGGTTTGTTCGGTTGCAAGGCGAAAAAATTTTTTAACCGCAGGAATACATGGAGTATTTCGAGGATTAAAAAATTTTTTGAACGCTGCAAACGGGCAAAATGCGAAGTTGTCCGACAAAATTTATTTAAGGGCTTCTATGGCTGGCATCCTCTGCCCCGATAGAAAGGATAAAAAGGCTCCGCCTCCGGTAGATATATAAGACGCTTTTTTTTTAAATTTTAATTGTTTTATAGCCGCCGCAGTGTCTCCGCCGCCTATAAGGGTAAAAGCGGGAGATTTTGTTATTATATTTACCATCGATTCCGTTCCGTATCCAAAAGGATAAAAAAGTTCAAAAACTCCGAATGTCCCGCTCCATATTATTGTTTTTGCATCCTTAAGCGCTTTTTCAAAGATTTGAAAACTTCTTAATCCTATGTCTAACGCCATAAAATTTTCCGGCATTTCATCTATTCTACATTGAAAAGTAAGGGCGTCCGAAGCTATTCTTTCTGCGGCAACGCAGTCTTCGGGAAGATGGATCGGAATATTTTTTTGCTCCGCAGTCTTAATTATAAGCTTAACATCCTCTATAGCCTTCTCATCTATTTTGGAAGCCTTTATATCAATTCCTTTTACCTTTAAAAAGGTGTTTGCAATAGCGCCGGCTATTATGATTTTATCGGCGTAATTAAGCAGATTTTTTAACGCGCCTATTTTGCTTGATATTTTTGCTCCTCCTATTATCGCTACAAGCGGACGCTTTGGATTTTGCATCGCTTTTTTAAGATAATTGCATTCCCGATAAAGCAGAAAACCGGCTGATGCAACCTTTGCAAACTTTGTAATTGCGGATACCGAAGCATGCGCTCTATGAGCAAGCCCAAAAGCGTCGTTTACATATATATCGCAAATATTCGCAAGCTGTTTTGCAAAATTCGGGTCATTTTTTTCTTCGCCCGAATAAAATCTTAAATTTTCCAAAAATAAGATTTCGCCCGGCTTGATGTTATCGATAAGTTTTTTACCTTCTGCGCTTGTAAAATCGTTGCAAAAAGTAACTTTTTTTCCGAGTATGTCCGATAACCAATTTGCCGCAGGCTTTAAACTTAATTTACTATTAAAACTGCCTTTAGGTCTTCCGAGATGAGAGGCTATTATTATAGCCGCATTATTATCAATAAGATAGTTTATGGTAGGAAGCGCTCTTTTTATTCTGGAATCGTCCGTTATATTTAATTTGTCGTCCATAGGAACGTTAAAATCGGTTCTTAAAAATACCCTTTTTTTGCTACAGTCTATATCTTTTATCTGTTTCATTTTTCTTCCCTCTTATAAAGTTTGCCGTCTAACTTTTTTTATGCGTCTATAATATAGTATTCCTTCTGTTTATAATTAAAATGCAAATTCGCAAATAACAAAATTGCGATGTTGCAGGCAAGGTCGTCGCTGATTATATTTTTTATTGCCGTTAACCTGTTAATCTATCCTTGTATAGCTTATTAAAATAACATAATAGAAAATAGTTATGGCTATTCCTTATTATGAAGCATTTTTTTTTTAGACCATCTTTGGAAAAAGTTTAGTTTTCCGCTTGTATATGCTCTATCTACCATTTCCTCTTTTAGTTTTACGTTTTGGCTTCCTTCCGCAACAGCGGCTTTTAAGCAATCGACTCGAAAAGAGCAGTAAAAGCAGGAATCCGGAGTATGACGAAGTCCGTCCTCTTTTTTGGGAAAAACTTTTTCCAAATTACCATAACAATATGGTTTATCCATCCTTTTCCAACCCTTTTTCTATTATTTTCATATCTCCTTTATCAGAAAAGCCGTAATATTTGTTATTTCCTATTATGATATGATCAAGTAATTTTATATCTATTGTTTTTAATGCGGAGGCTATTTTTTTTGTTATATTGATGTCGGGTTTAGACGGTTCGGGATCTCCGGAAGGATGATTATGAACTAATATTACGGAAGCCGCTTTATTTTTTATAGCGGCTTTTACGATTTCTCGCGGATATACTCCGGTTATTCCTAGAGAGCCTTCGGAGATAGTTTCCATATTTAATATATTATTTTTTATATCCAAATATATTGCCAAGCAGTATTCTTTATCTTTATGACGCAGATTAAAATACAAATAATCAAGCAGATCTTCGGAGTTTTTTATAGCGTTATTGCCTTTTAGTCTTTCTTTAAGGTATCTGCTTGCGGCGGCTTTGATCAGTTTTATTCCGAAAATATTTTTTTTGCCTATTCCGTTTATTTCAAAAAGTTCGGAATCTGCGGCTTCAAGAACGCCCGGAATGGTTTTAAATTTTGCCAAAGCCTGTTTTGCGGGCTGCTTACAGTCTTTTCTTGGAGTCGCCAATGTTAAAAGAAGCTCTATTACTTCATAATCCGCAAAACCCGCCAAACCGTTTTCCAAAAATTTATCTCTTAATCTTTCTCTATGCCCTTCCCCCTTATGTCTGCTTGAACTCATGTTTCAAATCTCTTGTCATAAGTTTTATAACCGCATTCATAGGCGACATGTCCTTATATAATATATGATATACAGCGTTTGAAATCGGCATTTCTATATTTAATCTTTTGGATAGATTATAAACCGATGCCGAATTTTTTACCCCTTCGGATACCATTTTACTGTTTGCCAGTATATCTTTTAACTTTTCCCCTTCTCCTACTCTTTTGCCGAGTATATAGTTTCTACTTAAATTTCCGGTGCAGGTAAGTATTAAATCGCCCGCTCCCGCCAATCCCAAAAATGTTTCCGGATTAGCTCCCATTTTAAGCCCGAGACGTCTTATTTCCGCAAGACCTCGAGAAATAAGAGCGGCTCTGGTGTTTAGCCCCAACTTAAGCCCGTCTATCATTCCGGAAGCTATGGCTATGACGTTTTTAAGCGCCCCGCCTATTTCGGTTCCTATGAGGTCATTATTTGTATATACCCTGAAATAATCGGTTGCAAATATAAGTTGAATTTTTTTTGCAATGCTTTGATCATGGCAAGAGGCTACTATTGCGGTAGGCGTTTTTTTAGCCACCTCTTTGGCAAAGCTGGGACCGGAAATCGCCGCAAAATTTTTTTCCGGTATTTTTGTCATAACCTCTCTTAATACCTGAGACATTGTATATGATGTCTCGTTTTCTATCCCTTTTGAAGCGGTTAATATTATTGTTTGCGGACTTATATATTTTTCTATTGCGGACGCTATGTTTCTTATAAAATGCGAAGGAACCACTATAAGAAGAATATCCTTTGCAGACGCCGCTTTTTTAAGGTTGTTTGTAGGAATTATGTTTTCCGAAAGCATTATGTCCGGTAAAAACACTTTATTTGATCTTTCGGTTTTAATCTGCTCTGCAATTTCCGTTTCAAAAACCCATAAATCGATTTTATAACCTTTTAACGCCAGAAGGTTGGCAAGAGCCGTTCCCCAGCTTCCTCCTCCTATTACTCCTATTTTAATTTCGGTTTCATTCATTTTTTTATATTCTTACGCCTATTTAATATTTTTTTGCTTATTAATTCTATCAAAGTCTAATGCCGATTATATCTATTCTTCCTCCGCGACTTTTGCCACGCTCACTATTTTTTCGTCTTTCTGATAATTTGTATTCATAATTTTTACGCCTTGCGTATTTCTGCTTATGGTAGATATTTCTTTCACGGATATTCTTATAAGCTTGCCCGAATTGGCAATAAGCACAAGATTATCCTTATTGTCCACTAAAAGCGCCGATACTACTTTGCCGTTTCTTTCGCTGGTTTTGATTGTAATTACCCCTTTGCCGCCTCGTTTTTGCAACGGGTATTCGCTAACTTCGGTTCTTTTGCCGAAACCGTTTTCGGTTATCGTAAATAAAGTTTTTCCGGCATCCGCCGTCTCCATGCCGATTATGCGGTCTGTTTTGAGAAACTTCATTCCTATAACTCCCGCCGAAACTCTTCCGGTAGGTCGAATATCGGTTTCTTTAAACTGTATGGTTTTGCCAAGTAAAGAGGTTAAAAATATATTCATTTCGCCGTTTGTAACAAGAGCCGATATTAACTCGTCCTCGGGGTTAAGCCTTAAGGCTATTATTCCGTTTACTCTGGGGTTTGCATAAGCCATCATATCGGTTTTCTTAACAAGCCCTTTTTTAGTAGCCATCATAAGATAATTGCCCTGCTCAAAAGAAGGAACAGCCAAAACGGTGGCAAGCTTTTCCCCTTCCGCAAGGTTAAGAAGATTGACTATTGCATATCCTTTTGCGGTTCTTCCGACTTCCGGTATATCATATACTTTTCGCCAATAAACTTTGCCGAAATTGGTAAAAAATAAGAATGTATGATGGGTGGAGGCTATGAATATATCTCTTACAAAATCCTCCTTTTTTGTGCCCATAGCGGTTTTGCCTTTGCCGCCTCTGTTTTGAGTTCTATATGTAGTAAGGGCGGCTCTTTTTATATAGCCGGTTTGAGATATGGTAACTACCATATCCTCTTCTTTGATCATATCTTCTATGGTTATCTCTTTTGCTTCATCTACTATGCGAGTTCTTCTTTCGTCTCCGAATTCGGTTACTATTTCATCAAGGTCCTCTTTTATCATATTAAGAACTACATGCTCGTTTGCAAGTATCTCTTGATATATAGCTATTTGTTTTATAATCTCTTCATATTCTCGAATAAGTTTTTCCCTCTCAAGCCCGGTAAGTCTTTGCAGTTTCATATCCAGTATTGCCTGCGCCTGTATAGGAGTAAGCGAAAAGTTGTTTATGATTCCCGCTTTTGCCTCTGCCGGAGTGTTGGAACCTCTTATTAAAGCTACAATTTCGTCAAGATTATCAAGAGCCGTTTTAAGCCCTTCCAAAATATGCGCTCTTGCTTCCGCTTTTTTAAGCTCATATTTTGTGCGTTTTGTTATTATATCTTTTCTATGTTCTATAAAAAGTTGTAATATCTTTTTTAAGTTTAAAAGCTCAGGCTTTCCGTTGACTATTGCAAGCATTATTATGCCGAAGCTTAAACTCATTCTTGTATGTTTATATAGCTGGTTTATAACTATTTCTGGTATATTCCCTTTTTTTAAAGCTATGGCTATTCTCATACCGTCTCGATCCGATTCGTCTCGGACATATTTTATGCCTTCTATATGCTTATTTTTTACTAACGCGGCTATTTTTTCTATTAAAACCGCCTTGTTAACCTGATAAGGTATCTCTTTTACTACTATAGTTTCCCGATCTCCATTTTTATCCTTTTCAACTACTATATGGCAACGAAGCTTTATTATTCCTCGTCCTGTTTTGTATGCGTCATAAATTCCTTTTCTGCCGTGAATAATGCCTGCGGTAGGAAAATCCGGCCCCGGTATTATTCTTATAATATCTTCTATCGTTAATTCGGGATTATCTATAAGGGCTTTTATTCCGGAAACCACTTCGGTAAGGTTATGAGGCGGAACATTGGTAGTCATGCCCACCGCTATTCCGGAAGAACCGTTTATAAGAAAAGCGGGCAGTTTTGCAGGCAGTATTGAAGGCTCGCTTAAAGATTCGTCGTAGTTTACAACAAAATCTACGGTCTCTTTTTCAAGATCGTCTATCATCAGATGAGCCAAACGTTTCATTCTGGCTTCGGTATATCTCATAGCCGCCGGAGAATCTCCGTCAACCGAGCCGAAGTTGCCCTGTCCGTCTATCATAGGGTATCTTAAGGAGAAATCCTGCGCCATCCGAACTAATGCGTCGTAAACCGCCGCATCTCCGTGTGGATGATATTTACCTATAACGTCTCCCACTACTCTTGCGGATTTTTTATACGGCTTATTCCAATCGTTTTTCAATTCTTTCATCGCATATAATATGCGTCTGTGAACAGGCTTTAATCCGTCTCGTATATCTGGCAAAGCTCTGCCTATAATTACGCTCATAGCATAATCCAAGTAAGATTTTTTCATCTCCTTTTCTATGCCGACCTGAACAAAATTTTCATTATTTATCATTAACGAGCCCTTTATTTTAAGTTGTTATAAACCTTTTATAGTTTGAATGGTATATAGAGGTTAAAGTTAAAAAAGCGGTGATGAACAATGGACCGTAAATTATCCCCAATATTCCGAAAAGTTTTAAACCGCCTATAACTGATAAAAATACCATCAAAGGATGTAATTTTACTTTGTCCCCTACTATTTTAGGCTTAAAAATATACTCCATACCTCCGGATATTACTATATAAAAAATCAAAAAAAGTATTGCGGAGGTTATTTTTCCTATTAAAAAGAAATATCCCGCTACAGGTATAAATACCAGCCCTATGCCAAGTATCGGCATAAACGCCAAAAGCCCCATTATTACTCCCCATAAAACCGGAGATTCCAATCCGAAAATAGCAAAAAGCGCGCCGCCGAGAACTCCTTGTATTACTCCGCCCAAACCGTTTCCGATTAGTATTGCGGCGGCCATATTTTTAAATTTTATCATAAGTTGGTCAGTCTCTTCTTTACGCAAAGGAGAAAGGTTTTTTATAAAGTTTATAAGTTTGCGTATATCTATTAATAAAAAATAGACTATTAGAATCATAAAGAAAAAATTAATTAGAAATTTTAAGAGATTAGAGGCTACTCCGCTTGCCTGTTTATATAAAAACATTCCCACTATTTTGCCAAGTTCGTTTATAGCGTCTTTTAACTGCTCCGCAGAAATTTGAATGGAAAAATCGGATAAAAGCATGTTTGTTCTGTTAAGAAGCGAAGTATGTTCTAAAAGCGTTTGTATCTTGTCCTTAAATACGGCATTTTTTGCCATTAAATATAAATCATGCGCCTCTTTTGATAAGATGCCGATAAAAAATAAAAAAGGCCCTAATATTGTAAAAAAGATAATAAGGCAGGTAAGCGCCGAAGCCAGAGAAGGCTTTAACTTTTTGACGAAAATATTATATAACGGTTTAAATATACCCGTAACAAGTAGGGCGATAAGTATAACCGATAAAAACGGCAATAATAAAAATCCCGTTAAAAATGCGGATATAACAAACAGGGTTATGAAAAATCCTAATATTATTCCCCCCGAAGACTTTGTTTCCATTATTTATAAGCCTTTAATAATACGCATAACCAAGTAAAAACGTTTAATGCATTGTCATAATTTTTTTCGACAATTAATTATAATTTTTTTTTACTGCGCTCATTGAAATCAGATGATAAAAATTTTGGACATCGACTTTTATTTAAATTTCGGGGATAACAAAGTAGCTTGTTCGGTTTTAAGGCATACAAAAATTTTAAACGTAGGATGCCGAGCGTTAAAATTTGAGTATAACGCGGCAAACGGGCAAACTACGAAAAGTTATCCGTCGAAATTTTTATCTGCTTAAGAAAGTCCCCGCCGTAAACATAAGTATTATTTCGTATATGCACACCGGAACAAAGCCGCCGAAAATAGAATAAATTATGCCGCCTCCTACTATAGCGGGCATTCCGCAAAAAACCAATATGCCTAACTTTCTACTGATATTCATTTTATAACTTTAACTCCTTTTCAAGTTTATCTTTCTACAATCATAGCCATGCCCATTCCGCCGCCTATACACATTGTAATAAGGCCTGTGGAATAATTTTTTCTTAAAATTTGATTTGTTCCGGTTACAAGCTGTCTTGCTCCGGTAGCTCCTACCGGATGACCCAACGAAATTCCGCTTCCAAGCTCGTTAGGCTTATCCGTTTCTATTTTAAGCTCTCGCATACATCCTATAGCCTGCGAAGCAAAAGCCTCGTTAAGCTCTATAAGCTGAATATCGGATAACTCCATGCCTGCAAGCTTTAAAGCTTTTTTTATTGCCGGAACAGGTCCTAATCCCATGTATGCGGGATCTATGGCGCCGGCGGCAAAAGATTTTATCTTTACAATAGGCTCAAGCCCCAACTCTTTTGCTTTATCCGCGCTCATAACCAAAAGAGCGCCCGCGCCGTCATTTATGCCGGAAGCGTTTCCGGCTGTTACGGTACCGTCTTTTTTAAATGCGGCTCTTAATCGGCTCATCTTTTCGATATTAGTTTCCATCGGTCTTTCGTCCGTTTTAAAAACAATATCTCCTTTTCTGCTTTTTATTATAACAGGAGATATTTCTTCTTCAAAAAGTCCGTTTTTTATAGCCGCCATAGCCCGCTTATGACTTAATAAACCAAGCTCGTCCTGTTCTTGCCTGCTTATATTATACATAGAGGCGATATTTTCCGCCGTCATACCCATGTGGTATCCGTAAAAAATTTCATAAAGCCCGTCAAATACCATCAGATCATAAATATCGCCTACTCCGGTAAGCTCCATTCGATGCCCCCATCTTGCTTTAGGCAGCGCCATAGGGGCAAGGCTCATATTCTCCTGCCCGCCGGCAATAACAACCTCCGCTCCTCCGCTCATAATGGAAGAAGCCGCCAAAGCTACCGCTTTAAGCCCGGACCCGCATACCTTGTTTATGGTATAAGCCGGAGTCTCTTTTGGAATGCCTGCCTTTATCATCGCTTGCCTTGCAGGATTTTGTCCTAACCCGGCAGTAAGAACATTTCCCATTATTACCTCGTCTATTTCAACGGGCGTAAAATCTTCGCTCCAGTCGCAAGCCTTTTTTTCAAGCTCAATCATCCCTTTATTTTTAAGAGTAGCCGGCGAATAGCTTCTATCCGCTTTTGGTTTGATTTTTATCTTTTTTAAAACATCTTTTATTACTATGGAACCGAGACGGACTGCGGAAACGCTTTTTAAAGCCCCTCCGAAACTTCCGACGGCGGTTCTTGCCCCGCTTACAATAACAGCTTCTCTCATTGTTTTTATCTCCCGATTATATTATACATGCTTTGGAAAAAGCCCTATTAAAATTTTATTTTCAGTAAAATATAAAATAAAACCTTTGACTTTATCCATTTTTTTTATATTAATATTATTGTTATGTCAATGGGAGTAAATATCAAACTTAACAAACGGAGACTGTTTTGTTTAAAAAAATATTTTTAATTCTTATACTTTTATTATTGGTTACTACAAGCTGCGTGAAAGCGCCGCCCGAAACTCCTGCCGGATATCCCCCGCCTTACAAAATCGGCGGTAAATGGTATCATCCGCTTCCGGATTCAAGAGGATTTACCGAAAAAGGCATAGCCTCTTGGTATGGAAAAAAGTTTCATGGAAAAAAGACCGCAAACGGAGAGATTTATGACATGTATGGAATAAGCGCCGCTCATAAAACTCTTCCGCTTGGAACTATGGTTCGGGTTCATAATCTTGAAAATAATAAAACCTTAAATGTCCGAATAAACGACAGAGGACCTTTTATCGAAGGCAGAGTAATCGACCTTTCTTACGGAGCGGCTAAACGGCTCGGAATTGCCGCATCCGGAACCGCCGGCGTAAAAATATCCGCTCTAAACATTGTTAAATTGAATAATGTTATAACCGATAAAACGAAAAAACCCGTGGAATTTAAAAAAGGAGATTTTTATATTCAGGTCGGCGCTTTTAAAGAAAAACAAAATGCCGCAAGCTTAAAAAGAACGCTTCCTATAAAAAATAAAAAAATCCTTATAACCACAGAGGAAGAAAACGGAGTAATCTATCATAAGGTCAAAATAATCGGCATCAAAACCTTTACAAAAGCTCTTGAATACGAAAGATACCTTTTAAGCAGAGGTTATAAAGGAATTTTTATAGTAGCGAAATAGTCTTTTAAAAAAACGGTTTTCGGTCAAGCGGCGGACAGCGTTTGTTTTACCCGAAAATCGTTTTTTTTGCATAAATAAAACAAATCTTACATAGTCTATGTTGAAAAGCCTGCATTTTAAACGTAAACGGTTTTGCCAATATCTGTTATTTATCGCTTTGTTATTACTTCCTCGTTTTTTATTAAAGGGTTTCTCCGCGCTTCGTTCGTCGAAATGACAAGCAAAAATAACTTATGTTAAAATAACAGACAAAAAAAATTTCCCGTAATGTCAAGCGAAGCGCGAAATCCCTATATTATTTCCTTTCTCTTAAGCAAAGGGTTTCTCCTCGCTTCCGCTCCTTCGCGATATCCTATGTTATTTTAAATTATAGTAATTCGGCTATAGTCTGTGAAAAAAAGCGGAAAAAGTAATAGCGCATAGCAATAGGCGTTGAATTATATTAGATTATATTATGGCTTAAAATTTTTAAAAGCGTCTGCTTGGCGTATGTTAAACAAAAACGTTTAAAACAGATTAAATATATATTATGAAGATAAAAAAAATAAAAGCATTAGGACTTTCTTCCGGCGGATTAGACAGCATTCTTGCAGGAGTATTTTTACGCAAACAAGGCATATACGTTGAATGGCTATCCTTTGAAACTCCGTTTTTTTCCGCGAAAAAAGCAAAAGAAGCGTCCGATATGGCTGGCATACCGATTATAATAAAAAATATTACAAAGCAATATATTAAAATGCTTAAAAATCCTGCATGCGGCTACGGAAAGAACTTAAATCCTTGTATGGACTGCCATGCCTTGATGTTTGCAGAGGCGGGGGAAATTATGCGACAAAAAGGTTTTGATTTTCTTTTTAGCGGCGAAGTCGCGGGACAAAGACCAATGTCGCAAACCAAAAACGCTATGCGTTACGTCGAGAAAAAATCCGGCTTTGCCGGTTATATTTTAAGACCTTTAAGCGCAAAAAAGCTGCCTGAAACAATACCGGAAAAAAAAGGCTGGATTCAAAAAGAGCAAATGCTAAATTTTTACGGAAGATCCAGAAAGCCGCAAATTCAACTTGCAAGGGATTTTAACATAACCGATTATCCGGCTCCGGCAGGAGGATGTTTGCTTACGGACAAAGGATTTTCAGATAGGTTAAAAGACCTTTTTATGGGTCGCGAGGAATATGAAGAAAGAGAATTTCATCTTTTAAAATATGGACGGCATATAAGAATAGACGAAAAAACAAAAATAATTATAGGAAGAAATCAAAAAGATAACGAAAATATTTTATCCTTATATTCAAAAGAAAAAGATATTATTATAAAAATAAAGGATATTCCCGGACCAGTAGGCCTTATTGCCAATGCGAAAAGCAAAGAAGATATAAAAACCGCCGCCGCCGTATGCGCCTGTTACTGCAATAAAATAAAACAGGGCGAAGCCGTTAAAGCGGTTATAGATTCTTTTGACAAAACTTATACTATGGAAGGGGTTTATCCTGTTAAAAAGAGTCCGATTTAACTTTTTGCCCGTTTTTTTACGGAAAAGCCCGAAAATATAAAAGAGACAAAAAAGTCGGCTCTTTTTATTAAGGGATTTCTCTCCTTCGGTCGAAATGACAGGCTTTTAATTTTACGCTTGTCTTGTCAACAAACCTTTATTTTTGCCCTTGTTATTTCAACAACCTTTATTCTTGTTTGTCATTTCGAACGAGTGC
>JAFDMD010000078.1 GCA_019306185.1 Deltaproteobacteria bacterium | reverse complement strand
TGCTTATCCCGCGTAGTTTTCAATTTTTGACTTGTCCGCTTTGATTTTATCCGGTTTAAACTGTGCCTTTAAACGCTGATGATTATTTTATAACAATATGGTTAGACGGACAAGGCTTTTTTTAAAAGACGGGGGGTTCATATGGTTATAAAATAATTAGCTTTTATTTGTTCGGGGCGCTTATTAAGGGATTTCTCCTCGTTTTGCTTGTTCGACAAGACAAACAAAAATAAATGCCGTTGACAAGACAAACGTAAAATAAACGATCGGCGAAATGACAACGCAAAATAAAGGTCGTTGAAATGACAAGGGTAAAAATAATGATAGGCAACAAGGTTTTCTTTCATATTGCCGCTTTATTTTTTTTGCGGATTTGTTTATAAATAAAATTGTTTTAAAATGGAAAACGGCTTTTTAAGGCGTAAAAATAAAAAAGGGAGATAAGCAAAAATATATCTGTTTTTGCTTGAAAAAAAATGAAAGATAATAATTTAATAAAAAAAGAGTTTGAATTTATAGATAAAGAAGAGGCTTTTGCATCTGTCCTTATTATTTCAAGCAAAGGATCGGTTCCGAGAACGGCCGGAACTAAAATGCTTGTTAAACAGGACGGCTCTATTATCGGAACCATAGGCGGCGGCTCCGTAGAAGCGGAGGCTATTAAAAAGGCAAAAGAAGTTTTTAAGACAAAAAATGCGTTGATTATCGATTTTAATCTTACTATGTCCGGCATAGAAACAATCGATATGATTTGCGGGGGCGGAATAAGAGTATTAATTTCTCTTATCGAGCCGAATTCGATTAATAAAGAGATTTTCGGCATTGCGACAAATTTGTATAAAGATAGAAAACAATATCTATTTCTTTCTGATATAACCGATTTAAAAAATATAAAACGCTCGATTATATTTTCGGAAAACCTCTTTAAAGGAGACGCTTCTTTATCAAAGGCTATGATTAAAGATTTTTGGCGTCTTAACTTGCCTTGCGCAAAATCGGTTAACCTCCATAATAAAACTTTTCTTATAGAACCTTGCGAACCGATATATACCTTGTTTATGTTTGGAGCCGGACATGTTTCAATGCAACTTGCGAAGCTTTCTTCTATGGTCGGTTTTTATACCGTAGCAATAGACGACAGAGAGGAGTTTGCCAATAAGCAAAGGTTTGAAACCGCAGACGAATTAATAACGGTTAAAGATTTTAAGGATTCGTTTGATTGTTTAAAGATAGATAAAAGATCTTTTATAGCGATTATAACAAGAGGACACCTTCATGATAAAACCGTTTTAAGCAAAGCCCTTAAAACGAACGCCTCTTATATAGGAATGATCGGCAGCAAAAAAAAAAGAGAAGCAATTTATAAAGGGCTGATTAAAGAAGGTTTTTCGGAAGAAAAATTAAGGCTTGTTTCAAGCCCTATAGGAATTGAAATAAAGGCTAATTCTCCGGAAGAAATTGCCGTAAGCATTGCCGCTGAATTGATTAAAGCGCGGGCGGGGCATAAAAAAAATAACCGGAGTTTTTAAATTAGTCGATGCTGAAAAACTTGCATTTTAAGCGTAAACGGTTTTGCCGATACCTGATAAAGTTTAATAAAAGATATAAAAAATCAACCTGTTATTTATCGCTTTGTTATTACTTCCTCGCTTTTTATTAAGGGATTTCTCCTCGCTTTGCTCGTTGAAATGACAAGTAAAAATAACTTATGTTAAAATAACAGGAAGTAATATTGGACTGTCATTTCGTCCGAAGAGAGAAATCCCTTAATTTAAAGACCTATCTTGCCTATCGAAGCGAGGAGAAATGCCTTAATTGTTGCCTTCTAATTTTATCCTTTGAGCCTTTGTATAAATTTTTTTGCGATTTAATAGAAATTGTATTTCAATTCTTTGCAAATATTTTATCTTATTTTTCTTAAAATTTATAATAATTACAATATGTATTATGCTTTTTCAGCATTGACTATTTAACTATTTTTCCGTTTCCTCTTTCTCCTCTTTTTTATTTTTATCGGAATCGCTTGCCTTCTCTTTTTCCTTATTATCCTCTTTTTTTTTGCCGAATATTTTAGCTCCGAGTATGCTTAGCTCGTAAAGTAGCGCTAATGGTATTGCAAGCATTACTTGGGATATAATATCCGGCGGAGTTAATATTGCGGACGCCACAAAAAATAAAAGCAGAGCATATTTTCGATTTTTCTTTAAAAAAGAGGTTGTTACTATTCCGAGTTTTGCCAAAGCGGTTAATACAAGGGGCAGTTCAAAACATACTCCGAAAGCCAGCAAAAGTTTTGCGGCAAAGCTTAAATACTCTTTCATAGAGGGAAGCGGTCTTATTGTTTCCGTGGCAAAACTTAAAAAGAATTTAAAGCCTAACGGAAAAACAACAAAGTAGCCGAATAAGGAACCGCCGGCAAAAAATAAGGATGATAAGAATATTATGGGCAAAAATACGCTTTTTTCTTTTTTATAAAGACCCGGAGCAATAAAAGCCCAAAACTGATATATTACAACCGGAGACGCAATCAGTAGTCCGAATAAAAAGGATACTTTAATATATGTAAAGAAGGCTTCCGGCAGGCTTGTATATATTAGTTTGTCGCCGGACTGCATTAGCTCTTCCAAAGGAGATGTTAATATTTTAAAAAGTTTCTCTTTAAAGCCGTAAGATAATCCAAAACCTACTCCTATGGCTATAGCGCATGTAATAAGTCTTTTTCGGAGCTCTACAAGGTGAGACATTAGCGGCTGCTTGTTTTTACTTTTCTCCTTTTTTTTTCTACGCTCTTTTTCTCTTTTTGTACGCTCTTCTCTTCTTCCTTTTCTAATTTCTTCGACAACCTCTTCTTTTATCTCCTCTTTATATTTTTTTTTCCACTCTTCCTCTTTGCTTTCCTCTGTTTTGCCCTGATTGTCTCCCTGTTCCGTCATGTTTATTTTTCCTTATTTTCGGCGGCGTTATTTTCGGTTTTCTTTTCCGTTTTTGTTTTATTCCGATTATTGTCGCTTTCCTCTTTTCCGGTAACCGTATCTTTTATATCCCGCTTTATGTCGTTAATATCCTGTTTGGTTTTTTTCCAATTGTCGGTTAAATCGTCGTCTATATTAAGGGAGCTTTTTAATTCGCCTGTCGCGCCCCTAAACTCTCTTAAAGCTTTTCCGAGCGATTTGGCAATATCCGGGAGCTTTCTCGGTCCGATTACTATCAGCGCTACCGCCATTATTATCAACATTTCCGGCATACCTATTCCGAACATATTTTCATTCCTTTTTAGCTGTTTATTATTATTTTTATTTGTCCTTTTTTAGCGCAAGAAAAAAAAGCGTCCCTTTATGTTTCATATAGCCTGCGGCAAGCCTTGCATAATCTCCGTTTCCCCAAAAAAAATCGGCTCTTCCCGCCCCTTTTATTGCGCCGCCGGTATCCTGATTTTGCGTAAACAGGTTCATCTTTTTCCATTCTATTATATTATTGTCGCTATCGGTTATCGGCTTATATGTTTGTATAAAGGATAGCGCGGCTTGAGGAAAAATTTTTCTGTCCGTAGCTATCGATCTCATAGGAGTTAAGGCGACGCTTATACATCCTATGGGACCTTCTTTTTCGGTTTTAAAAAAAACAAAGTTTTTATTATAAGGCAAAACCTTTTTGATTTCTTCCGGGTTTTCTTGAAGATATTCGTATATTGCCTGCATAGACATCTCTTTATGTCCTATCTTCCTTTCTTTTATTAAAAGGGTGCCTATGCTGTTATATTTTCTTCCGTTTGTAGCATGGTAATGAATATTTATTATTTCTCCATTTTCCAATATAACCTTGCCGGAGCCTTGTATTTCTAAAAAAAATCTATCTATTCTGTTCTCTATCCAAGCCAATTTTTTTGCTTTATTAAAAATAGCGTTTCCATATTCTATATCGTATCTGTCATGATACGGCTGAAGTCTGTTTTTAACAAGTCTGCCCGCTATTTTTTTCCCTTTTAATTCTTCGGAAAAATCTCCGAGTTTAACATATATAATGTCTTTGGGAATAGCATATAATGGTATGGTAAAATTTTTTGTTTTCTTAAGGCTTCCTTTTAAAAGAGGCTCGAAATATCCTGTTATAAGAAGATTTTTTTCGGCGTCGTTTCCGGCGGACTGATAAACCTGATATTTTGCTTTTATAAATCTATTAAGTATCTCTTCGGAGGGTTTTGTAGCGATAAAATTGTTAAAAGTTTCAAGCGATTTTATTAAATAGGATGCCGTATAAGTATCTTCGCCGAAAGTAAATTTTTTGTTTGAATTTACTCTTTTAAGATAAGATAAGCTTTTTGCAATGCTTTTATCAATATCTTTATATTGCATGTCGTCTTTAAAATAAGGATATTCTTCCGGCAAAAGTTTTATTAAGGATACTTTTTCTTTTATTACGGCCTCTTCTTCTTTTATAGCCTCCTCTTTTACGCCTTCATCTATTACAGGCTCCTTTATTGTAGGCTCCTCCTGTTTCTGATAACATCCCGCAAGCATAATTAACATAATCAAAATAAAAAAAATTTTATATTTCATTTTTTTCCTCTATTTAGTCGATACTGAAAAGTCTGCATTTTAAGCGTAAAAGGTTTTGCCGATGCCCGAAATATCGATAAGTTAAAGTTTAATAAAAGATGTAAAAAGTAAACCTGTTATTTATCGCTTTTTATTAAGGAATTTCTCCTCGCTACGCTTATCGAAATGACAAGCAAAAATAACTTATGTTAAAATAACAGACAAAAAAAATCTCGCTATTTCGAGCAAAGCGAAAAAGCCCTTAATCGTCGGTTAAATTTATTTAATAACGGGCGTTTTTTCAGTTTAAGGTTTGCAGTTCGATCTTTTATGCCGCCGATTTTTAAAGCTATGTATAAAAATTTTGCAAGCAAAAAACAAACCTCTTTGCCTTACGACAAATTTTTAGCCTGTTTTTTATTCCCGTTTATATATTCCGCTTTTTCCGCCTGTTTTTTCAAGAAGCATTACTTCGCTTATAATTATACCTTTATCGTAAGCTTTGCACATATCGTATATTGTAAGAGCCGCAACCGAAACTCCGGTTAAAGCCTCCATTTCGACTCCGGTTTGTCCGAATAAAGAAACGGAGCTTTTTATATTGATAATTCCTTTTTCTTGCGTAGATTCCGGAAAAAAATCTATGCTTATATGAGAAACGTTTAACGGATGGCATAATGGAATTAGCTCCGCAGTTTTTTTTGCTCCCATTATGCCCGCTATTCTTGCGGTTTCCAATACGTTTCCTTTTTTTGCTTTTTGTTCGGTTATTTTTTTTAAAGTTAAAAGTTCCATAATAACTTTTCCGGATGCAACCGCTGTTCTTGCGGTCGATTTTTTTTCGGAAACGTCAACCATCCTTGCCTTGCCTTCGGAATCTATATGGGTAAAATTCGGCATTATAACAAATATCCTTTTTTTTTTTATAGCCTCGCTTGTCAAAAAAAGTAAAATAAAAAATTTCAATCAAACAAACCATATGGTTAATACGGAGATTATATAAAAAATTCGGTTTTGGAGGTTACGCTTTTTTTCACTTCGTTTAACGCGCCGGAAAGCGCGGATATAACGTTTTCTCGAATATCTCCGGCAACTACAAGTTTCATAACGTCATCGCCTACCAAAAGCTTTCGGTTATCTTTAATTTCTATTAATATTTCTATTATTCCCGGATATTTTTTATATTTTTCTATTACTTCCTTTAATAACGCTCTGTCTGCCTTTACCGAAAGCTCCGATACTTTTTTGCCGTCTCTTGAAGTCTCTCGAACCACTCCGTTATGACATAATATCATTCCCGCCTTATTATAATCGGGATGTTTTTTTATTTTTTCTATCAAGTTATCCATAAAAAGCGTCTCCTTTCTTTAAATGTCGATTATAACTTTGCAGTTTGTCGATTTACGGCGTTGAAAAAAAAATCGTCTTGCAAACAAACCGTTTTGTTATTCGCAAAAATTAAATTGTAATTTTTTTGCAATTAAATTCGCCCTTTTTTCGCTCTCCTTGTCCGCGCAAGGTTTGAACGATTAATCCCGTAAAAATGGTTTATATAAATAAATCCTTTTTATTTCAACATAAAGAGTTTATTTTAAAAAAGTCTCCGCTTTTTCAAGTTCTTCCGGAGAATTTATATTAAAAAAAGATATTAAATCCTTATCGTATCTTCTTAAAAATTTTTCGGATACCCGTTTTGTTTTCACTTTATTTAATATGCTTTTTATATAAAAATTTTTCGCTTTTATTTTTCCTTCTATCGAGACGAGCATTTTTTTAGAATATACGGCGCAAAGCGGCTCCAAACCTTTTGGAGTTTCCGGTATAATTACGTCCAAATGAGGTTTAATCTCCTTTGCCAAAGCTTCTATAAGCTCCTTGTTTAAAAAAGGCATATCGCAGCCGGCAACAAACGAAAAAGGATATTTTGCATAAAAAAGCCCCGCATGTATTCCTGTTAAAGATGATTTTATCGAAAATATATCGGTTGCTATATCCGCGTTAAACTCCGCATATTTTTCCGGTTGATTTGTAACTATAATTATCTGTTTAAAAAGAGATTTTAATATGGAGTAGGCATTTTCTATAATCGATCTTCCGGCTATATTTATAAAGGCTTTATTCCGCCCGTTAAAACGGGAGTTTGCTCCTCCCGCAAGTATTACCCCCGAAACCGAATATTTTTCAATATCCTGTTCCGAGTCGTCTGGTTTGGGTTTTAAACTATTCATAAAGGATTTTTATCCGAAAATTAAAATTGGTTAAAAAATAAGGTTTTAGATAACATTTTTTACAATTAAAATAAAAGAAAAAATTAAAAAGTATTGACTTGATATACTTTATTAGTATAAGAAGCCCTTTTGTTAAACTCTTACACAATATGCCGGGGTAGCTCAGTCGGTAGAGCAGAGGACTGAAAATCCTCGTGTCGGCGGTTCAATTCCGTCCCCCGGCACCTTTTATTATATCTTTAAAAAGGGCTTAATCGCTATAAAAGCGGTTAAGCCCTTTTTATTTGCCTTCAATTACAGATAAATTACTATAATTTAAAATAACGGGGAAATCGCTCCGGTCTTTTCGGGCAAAGTAATAAATACCCGAATTATTTTTTGTCCGCTTTTTGGGGGAAAAATCCAATTAAAGCATTTCCTGCTTTTTATCTTTACTTCTTTTTTTTTTAATATATTTTAAAGCCGTCGCATAACTTTTATTTTTTTATAACAGACATTTTTTTATCTTATCTTTTTAAAAAGGGGCTGCTTTATGTTGTTACGACAAACGCATAGCGGAACGGTAAATTTTATATGGGGCATTTGCAATCTGTTACGAGGACCTTATAAAAGGAACGAATACAGAAAGGTAATTTTGCCGCTTACTGTGTTGCGCAGATTCGATTGTTTGCTTGAGCCTACAAAAGAGGCGGTTTTGGAAGCTCATGAAAAGATTAAAAAAAGCCCCGATAATATTATACGGAATAAACTTTGCAAGATAACCGGAGTTTCTTTTTATAATGTGTCGAAATTTAATTTTAAAAACCTTCTTGACGATCCTGCCAATATTGCAAGCAATTTAGAAAAATATATAAACGGTTTTTCTCCGAATGTTAGAAATATATTTGAAAAATTTAAATTTGAAGAGCAGATTATTAAAATGAACGATAAAAACTTGCTCTATCAGGTTATACAAAGCTTTGCGGATAACGATAAAATCGATTTGTCGCCGGATAAAATAGACAATACTCAGATGGGTTATATTTTTGAAGAGCTTATCAGGGTAGGGGCGGAGCAGGCAAACGAAGAAGCCGGAGAGCATTTTACGCCGCGCGAAGTTATTAGGCTTATGGTTTCTCTTTTATTATCTTCGGAAGAGGATTTGAATAAAGATTATGTTGTAAAAGAGATTTACGACCCTGCATGCGGAACCGGCGGAATGCTTTCAGCGGCTCGGGAATATATCATTAAATTAAATGATAAAGCCCATCCTCATCTTTACGGGCAGGATATAAACGACGATTCTTGGGCGGTTTGCAGCTCGGATATGCTTATAAAAGGAAATGTTGCAGATAGTATAAAGCATGGATGCATATTTGAAAAGGACGAATTTAAAAATAAAAAATTTGATTATATGCTTGCAAATCCGCCGTTTGGGGTGGAATGGAAACAGCAGGAAAAGACTATAAAGAATGAAAAGGATGATTTGGGATATGACGGGCGTTTTGGAGCGGGTCTGCCAAGAATTAATGACGGATCTTTATTATTTTTGCAGCATATGATTTCTAAAATGGAGGCGTCCGAAAACGGCGGCTCCAAAATAGCGATTGTTTTTAACGGCTCGCCTCTTTTTACCGGCTCCGCCGGAAGCGGCGAATCTGAAATAAGAAGATGGATTATAGAAAACGATTTTCTTGAAGCCATTGTAGCGCTGCCTAATCAGTTGTTTTATAATACCGGAATATCCACATATATTTGGATATTAACAAATAAAAAAAGCAAAAAACGCAAAGGTAAAATACAGCTTATAAACGCCGTTGATTTTTACGTTAAAATGCGCAAAAGTTTGGGCAATAAAAGAAACGCAATAGGAGAGGGCGAGGATGGCTATCCGAATCAGATTAAAGAGATTTTAAAGATTCATTCCGATTTTTTAAATAAGGAAACCGGAATAATAAATAATGAAAAAATCATAGTAAGCAAAATATTTGCCAATCAAGATTTCGGATATAATAAAATTACAATAGAACAGCCTTTGCGCCTTAATTTTAAAGCGTCCGACAAGCGCATAAAAAAAATGGAGAGTCAAAAAGTTTTTAATAATCTGTTTATAAGTAAAAAAAAGAATAAAGCCCAGCGTTTGCAGGAGATTAACGAGAAGGAACAAAGGCGGGAAATTATAAAAAGTCTTTTTTTAAAATTTAAGGAATATACGGAAGAAAATCTTTTTAAGAATAAGAGCGCCTTTTTAGAGGAGCTTAAAGGTTTTGCCGAACAACAGAATATATTTTTTACTTCCGCAGAAATAAAGGCAATATTATCCGGTTTATCTCAAAAGGATGAAACTGCGGATATTTGTTTAAATCCAAAAGGGGAGCCTTTGCCGGATAAGAATCTTACGGATACCGAAAATATTCCGCTTGCCGAAGATATAAATAAATATTTTAATAAGGAGATACTTCCGCATGTTCCGAACGCATGGATAGATTTTAAAAAAACAAAAATAGGCTACGAAATACCTTTTAACCGGCATTTTTATAAATATAAGCCTTTAAGAAGCCTTGAAAACATCGAAGCGGATATTAACTCTATAGGAGAGGATATTATAAAAATGATTAAAGATATTACCGCTTCAAAAGGCTTAAAGGGGTAAAAATGAAGCGGAAACCTTACGATAAATATAAAAAAACCGGTATTGAATGGATTGAGGAGATTCCGGAGCATTGGGATTTGTTAAAGATCCGAAGGGTAATTAAATATATTGCCGATGGCGGCACTCCTAAAAGAGCCGTTGATGAATTTTGGAACGGAGATATAAATTGGCTGGTTGTAAAAGATATTGAAGATAAAATTTTTAAAACAAAAGAAAAAATAACTCAACAAGGGTTTGAAAACAGTAGCTCTAAATTATGGGCGGTTAATGATCTGATTATTTCATTAGGAGCTACAATCGGAGAGGTTGGAATTGCAAAAATCAGTTTATGTACCAAACAAGGAATTTCGGGAATTAAAGTTGATAGTAATAAAATTTTACATGAGTTTCTTTTTTATTATCTGAAGCTATGTAAACCGGTTTTTAAAGGTTGGGCTACAGGGACGACAATTTTTGAATTTCGTCCGACAAAACTAAAAGATTTTTTTACGTTATTACCCCCATTACCGGAACAAAAAGCAATAGCCTTATATTTGGACAAAGAAATAAACAAAACGGATTTGCTTATAAAAAAGCAGGAAAAGCTTATAGGTCTGCTTTACGAAAAACGAGACGTTTTAATATCTAATGCCGTAACAAAAGGGCTTAATTCCAACGTAAAGCTTAAACCTACCGGCATTCAATGGATTGGGGATGCGCCGGAGCATTGGGAGATAGCTCCATTAAAACGAATTGTAAAAACACCTATTACTGACGGTCCACATGAGACGCCCCAAATATTAGATACAGGAATACCCTTTGTGTCTGCCGAAGCAATAAAGAATAATAAAATTGATTTTTTCCGTAAAAGAGGTTTTATATCAGTTGAAGATCATAGAAGATATAGCTTGAAGTATAAGCCTGAAAAGGAAGATATTTATATGATAAAATCAGGAGCGACTACCGGTAATTTGGCTATTGTAGAAACTGACGAGGAATTTAATATATGGTCTCCTCTTGCGGCAATAAGAATAAATGAAAAAATTGCGCTTCCAAAATATATATTCAATTCATTGAATTCAAATGAATTCCAAACTTCTATTAAATTATTCTGGAGTTACGGAACACAACAAAATATTGGAATGAATGTTATAGAAAATCTTTTAACGCCTTTGCCCCCTCTTTCCGAACAAAAAGCAATAGCCGCATATCTTGACAAAGAAACCGAAAAAACGGACGATTTAATTAATAAGGCAAAAAAAGCCGTAGAAAAATTAAAAGAGTATAAACAGGCTATAATAAGCGCGGCGGTAACCGGAAAAATCAAAGTCCCATAAACTTTGCTTTGCCAAACCTCGCCTGCTTAATCTACTTTTTCCAAACTTAATATAACCCAAAAGGCTCAAAAACTTAATTTAGTCGATACTGAAAAACTTGCATTTTAAGCATAAACGGTTTTGCCTATAAGGGAAGGTAAGCCGTTAATATTCCGTAGGGACAGAACATTGTTCTGTCCCTACTTTGTTATATGCCAAAGCCTGCATTTTAAGCGCCGCCGGTTTTGCAATATCTATTATTAATCGCTTTTTATTAAGGGATTTCTCCTCGCTTTGCTCGTCGAAATGACAAACAAAAATAAAGGTTCTCAATAATAGGAAATAATTTTTACCTGTCATTTCGACCGAAGGGAGAAATCCCTTTATTAGCGTCTCCGTTCTTATCCCTTGTTTTTTTGTACAAATTTTTTTGCGATTAAATTTTTTTTAAGAATTGGGGTTTTTTCTCAAAATTTGCAAGAAAATATTAAAAACAATATTAATTCTTTACAAATATATTACTTTATTTTTTTTAAAATTTATAATGATTACAATATATAATATAATTTTTAAGCGCCGACTAATTTAAAACGGATTTTTGGAGTGAAAAAGGAATATAAAGGATAATCTCAACAATATAACCGCTTATTACTAAAATATTAAGACTAATTCATATAATATAAAAATTAATCCTAATAATATAAAATTTTGAATGGCGATTTTAATATTTATTTTATTAAAATAAAGATTGATTTTTGCAATTTTAACGCTTGCCTTACAAATATAAAAATTTATTTTAATAAAATAAAACGTTATTTGGCAATTTTAATATTTATTTAAAAAATATTAAAACCAATTTGAATAACAATTCAGATGATTTTATTAATTTCAACCGCAATTTTAATAAAATCAAGGCTTATTTTTTAAAAAACGCTTATTTTAAATGCTTTTAATGCCGATTTTTAATTAACCGGCGCTGATAAAGCTAATAAAAAGCGTAAAAAGTTTTTGCAATACTTCAAGCATCAATAATAAACCAACCTGTTATTTATTGCTTTATCGTTTTTTATTCAGGGATTTCTCCTCGCTTCGCTCGTCGAAATGACAAACGTAAAAAAGGTTGTTAAAATGACAAAAGCAAAAATAAAAAGCATGCCATAAAGAATGCTTAATCGCAAAAATGTAGAATTACAGATAAGGCGCTATAATTTAATCGGCGCTGAAAAAGCATATT
>JAFDMD010000077.1 GCA_019306185.1 Deltaproteobacteria bacterium | reverse complement strand
GGTAATAAAGTAGAGACGTAGCATGCTACGTCTCTACCGCTTTTTATATTTTCCAATTAAAAAATTAAAAGCCAATTCCTTTATATCTGCGTCCCTTTGTATCTATGTATCTCTTGTTACTCCGAATTATAATCATTTTTTTTCTGATTAATTATTATTAATCATGGGCATTTCCTCTTAAAATTTGCAAGAAAATATTAAAATCAATATTAATTCCTTGCAAATATCTCACCTTTTTTATCAAATTTGTAATAATTTCAATATATAATATTCTTTTTCAACGCCGACTAAATAAACAGTATGGTTATATAGAGCGGGAAATCCGGCTTTTACATCCTACCAATGCGGCTGGTTTCCTATTCTGTATCCGATTACCTCCATAGTTTCATGAACGACCAAAAAAGCTTTGGGATCAATATTGCGAGCTATACGCTTTACTTTCGGAAACTCCCTTAAAGTTACGATAGTATAAAGAATATTCTCCTCTTGTCTCGAATAGCCGCCTTCCCCTTTTATAAAGGTAACTCCTCTTTTAACTTCGTTTAAAATGGCGTCCGATATTTCCTCCCATTTTACGGATATTATAATAATCGCCTTTCTTTGATTAAGTCCGGTTAAAACAATATCTAAAACCTTTGAAGAGACAAACAGATATACCATTGTATAAAGAGCCGCTTCCAAAGAAAGAAATATAGAGGCAAAAACAAGAACAATTCCGTTTGCGCAAAGAATCGTATTGCCGATTTTAATCCCAAAACGATTTAAAAGGAATATAGATAAAATATCCAATCCGCCGGAAGAGCCTTTTGATTTTAAAATAATGCCAGCGCCTGTTCCTACAAAGATTCCGGCAAGCAGCGCGCTTAACATTTTATCTTCAATCGGAATAGCAAAGCTAATCCATTGAATAAAAGCGGAGAGTATAATAAGCCCTGCTAAGCTGTAATAAAAAAATCTTCTCCCGACGGTTTTCCAACCGAGTAGGAAAAGAGGAATATTTAATATAAAATAGATTGCGCTTAGCGAAACAAACGGCGCGAAATAATGCATTCCTATTGCAACGCCCACAATTCCTCCGCTTACAAATTGACGCGGCAAAAGAATGCCGTTTATTCCTATCGCCGCCAAAGCGCTTCCGCAACATATAAGTAAAAGATTTAAAATTATATCTTTAACCGTCTCTTTTTTGTTTTTTGTTTTTTTCATAATATTTATTACATGTTCTATCGGTTTACGTGAAAACTGTTTTACTGTGCTAAAAATGGCGGAAAATATTTTTTTATTCGACGGAATCGTCCGCTTTGTAAAAATAGCGCGCATACATCCTATGATAAGGAGTCCAGCCTGAAACCGTTCCTTTATTTGCCATAAAATCGCGAATTCCAACGACTTTGGAATCTATTTCGTCTAGATAGTTTAATAAAACCGCCTCTATTGTTTTGGGAGGCTCCGGCGATCCGAATTCTCGCGTCCCATGGTGACTTATTATCATATGCTTTAATAAAAGAGCTTTTTCTTCCGGAAAATCGGGAATATCCTTTATTTTCTCCGAAACCATCTCCGCCCCTATTATTATATGATTTAAAAGCCTGCCGGAATCGGAGTAATCTATAAAAAGTCGATAATTAAATTCTTCTATTTTGCCTATGTCATGTAAAATAGCGCCCGTTTTTAAAATGTCAGTGTCAATGCCTTTATAATGTCCCGCTATTTTATCTGCAAGAAGCCCTACGGATAAGGAATGTTCTAATAACCCGCCGAGATAAGCATGATGCATCTTTTTGCCCGCCGGAGCTTTTTTAAATTTTTCCTTTAAATTCTCGTCATTAAAAAACAGATACAAAAGCTCTTTAAGATAAGGGGGGGTTATAGTTTCGATTAACTTTAACAGCCGTTCAAACATAAGTTCGACGTCCGCTTTCGAGCAAGGAATAAAATCGGAAGAATCAATAAGGTCATTATCAGGAGCAAAAACCTCTTTGATTACAATCTGCAAAGAATTATTAAACTCGGTTATGCTTCCGGCAATAATAGCATAATCCGTCGAACAAAGAATTTCGTAAATCTTTTCTACGTTATCCCATACAATCCCTTTTATTATGCCCGTTTTATCCGTCGCTTTAATAACAATATATTTATTGCCGTCTTTTTTATAAGAAACGGTTTTATCCGTTACAAGAAATAAATCTTTTATCAACTCGCCCGATTTTAAATCTTTTATAAATATCTTTTTCATTATAATTATTCTCTTTTATATAATTCTTGACTTTTTTGTTACGAAATGGCTTTTATATGACAAATTTTATCCGTATGCAATATAAACGGATTAAGAGATAACAAATAACTCTTTTAACCGCATATGCAACATAATAATTCCAAGCATAAGCAAAATGCAAATTTATTGTTTCGACTGTAATACGGAAAAAATATAAAGCGGCGTTCCAAAACCGAACATTTTATAAAAAACAAATATGGACGGCTTAACGGGCGGGATGCAAAGCAAGACAAACGTACTATAAATAGAGGGAGAATATGTATTATAAATATATAAAAGCTTTTTTTTTTATTTTTATCGGCTTTATCATAGCTTTTGATTGTTATGCAAAATGTCTTTCGGAAGCCGAACAAAAAAAAGCGGAGGCTCCATGGCGCATAAGCGCGGACGAAGTTAAATATAACAAAGATAAAGATCAGTTTGCGGCAAAAGGAAACGTTGTTATAAAAAAAGCAAACAGATTATTAACCGCCGATTTTGTAACCTTCGATAAAAAAAAAATGACGGCGTCGGCAGTCGGAAACGTTATTTTTATAACCGGCGAAGATAAGCTTGAAGGAACAGGCATTGATATAAACTTGGCAAACGAAACCGGAATTGTGTATGACGCTTCTCTTTTTTATAAAAAAACCAATTTCTATATAAAAGGGGATCATATAGAAAAAACAAGCAAAAATTCATATAAGTTGAAACAGGGTTCTTTTACCTCATGCACAGGCGCAAAACCTGCTTGGCAGATAACCGGCAAAAACATGAAGGTTACTTTAAATGGTTACGGAACGGCTACCAATATAATGTTTAAAGTTAAGGATATGCCGATTTTTTATTCTCCTTTTATAATTTTTCCCGCAAAAACGGAAAGGCAATCAGGGTTTCTTATGCCTGCATTAAGCTATTCCTCGCGTAAAGGCGTAGATATTACCCTACCTTATTTTTGGGCGATAGATAAAAATCAAGATACGACATTTTATCTTAATCATATAGGAGAAAGAGGAGAAAAACTCGGAGCGGAGTACAGATATAAGCTTACCGAAAATTCAAAAGGAACGTTAATGCTTGATTTTTTACATGATAAAGAGCGAGATAACGATTTTAATTCGGACGGCTATATTCGTACGAATTCGGATAGATACTGGTTAAGAGGCAGAGTAGATCATCTTTTGCCTTCCGATTTTGCGGCAAAACTTGTATTGGATATGCCAAGCGATCAGGATTACCTTACGGAATTTAAAACCGGCATGACAGGTTATAACGAAACAAACGAATATTATGAAGAGAATTTTTATACAAGTTTAGAAGATTACACCGATTATGTCCGAAAAAACAGACTTAATATATCAAAAAGCTGGGATAAATATATTCTTAATATAGACGGCGTAATGTATGAAGATATAAGGGTAGGGCTTGATCGCCGACAGGATAAAAGTTTTTATAAACTTCCCTCTATAGCCTTTGACGCCCTTAAACAGAAAATGGGCGATACGCCTTTATATTTCGATTTCAAATCTCTTTATTTTTATTATTACGGCGAAAATACGCCCAAAGAAATGAAGGCGGACATCTATTCCAGATTTTATCTTCCTTTAAGCATAGCCGAGCATTTTCACTTTGAACCGTCCGTAGGGTTAAGAGCCGCTTATACAAAAATTTACGATTACAAAGACAATACTCCGAACTATTCTTCAACGGACCAAACATACGACGTCAGACTCGATTTATCCTCTTTACTTTTTAACATATTTGATACGGATATTAAAAATATAGAAAAAATAAAACATACCATTATACCGAGAATAACCTACGAATATGTTCCGGAAGAAAAAATTGCCTCCTATTTTGAAGAGGAAATAGAAACAAAGAATCTGATTACATATTCGATTACAAATAATCTTATTGCCAAACAAAATCTAATGTCGGATATTTCGGATAAAAAAAATAAAATCGCATATAATCGTTTTTTACGATTTAAAATAAGCCAAAGTTACGATTTTAATAAAGAAACCGAACCGTTTTCCGATATTGCCGCAGAAGCCTACATATCGTTGGGCAAATACCTTTTTTTAACCGGAGAGGCGGAATGGTCCCCTTACACAGGCGATTTTACATCTCATGACAAAGGCATAACCATAAGAGATAACAGAGATGACGCTCTTTCTTTAGAGCATAGATATAAAAAAGGGGAAAGCGAATCCATAGCCGCCGATATCAACCTAAAAATAGACGATAATATGGAAGTTTACGGCAGTTATGAAAAAAATCTATATACCGGCAGCAGCATAGAATATAAAGCGGGTTTCCTTTACGGCGCGCAATGTTGGGCTTTGGCTTTGGAATATTTAAATGAAAAAGACGGAGATACCAAATTCGAGGTTCTATTAAAACTTAAGGGACTCGGAGATTTCTAATAAGGCAAAAAAATGATTAAAAAAATAGGACGGAATGATTCTTGCTTTTGCGGCAGCGGAAAAAAATATAAAAAATGTTGCTTGAATAAAAAAAAAGCAAGAGGCGACGACCCCAAAAAACTATATTCCCGCCTCTATAATATAAACTTAAAAAGTAAAAAGGATATAGAGGGGATAAGACAAGCCGGCAATCTTGTAGTTAAAACTCTTAACAAAGCGGAAAAGTTGATAAAAGACGGAGTCTCCACAGATTATTTAGATAAAATAATACACGATTTTACTATAAAAAATAATGCAAAACCCGCTACATTAGGATATAAAGGTTTTCCTAAAAGTTGTTGCATATCCGTAAACGAGGTTGTTTGTCATGGGGTGCCGGGAGACAAAAGGATAAAAGACGGAGATATAGTAAATATTGATATTACATCCATTTTAAACGGATATTATGCGGATGCAAGCAAAACATACTTTGTAGGGACGCCGTCAAAAGACGCCGTAAAAGCGGTTGAAATTGCAAAAAGCTCTCTGATTATCGGAAAAAATGCCGTAAAACCCGGCAATAAAGTAGTAGATATAGGAAGGGCTATTCAGAATTATGCGGAAAAAAACGGCTGTTCCGTAGTGCGAGACTTTGTAGGACACGGCACAGGCTTCGATTTTCATGAAGAGCCCCAAATTCCGCATTTCGGAAGGAGACAAACCGGCGTAGAATTTGTAGAAGGCATGGTTTTTACTATCGAGCCCATGATAAATCTGGGAACACAAGAGGTGAAAATATTATCCGACGGATGGACCGCCGTAACCAAAGACGGTTTGTTGTCCGCTCAATTTGAACAAACCCTCGTAGTAACGGAAAACGGCTGCGAAGCCCTTACCCCGTATGATTTATAAAAATTAAATAAGAAGCGTTGCAAGCCCGCTTGCGTCCTTAATATTACGCTTTTATCTCCCATTTTTACTTAATAATCAAGCGTCTATTCTATCAGACATTTCATAAGATAATATCCTGCCGCCATACATAGCCAAGTTACTATAATTTAAAATGACATAAAGGTTCGCTTTCGTCATTTCGATCGAAGGGGGAAATCGCGTCTCTTCGCCGAGCGTTGTTTTTGTTTGTCTTGTCGAATGAGCGAAGCGAGGAGAAATCCCTGAATAAAAAGCGATAAATAATAGATATTGGCAAAACGTTTAAGCTTAAAATGCAGATTTCGGCATCAAACAAAGTAGGGACAGAACATTGTTCTGTCCCTACGGAATATTAACGGCTTACCTTCCCTATAAATTTTAAAGCCACCACAAGCTTACCTTTTAGCGCAAGTTGAGTTTTTACTTTCTAACCAAAACAAAGCCGAAAATTCGAGACGGCAAGCAGAAAGCGAAGCAAAAAACTCCGTTATTGCCGACAGGTTGATTTTTATTAAGGGATTTCTCCTCGTTTTTCTCGTCGAAATGACAGGCAGAAATAAAATTTATCGAAATAACAGAAAGTAATTTTTTTCCGCAATAAATTTTTCCAATCAAATTCGGCTATATAGAGAGGCAAGCAAAGAACAGCCCGAAATTTGTCGAGACTTCGGCTTAACCGATAGAATAGAGATGTTTTTATATTAATCTTGAAATTTGTAAAATTATTGAATAAGGTTAAAAGATAATGTAATAAGAAATTTTATAAATAAGGATAGATTTTTTAATATGAAAAAAATAAAAAATAGGGAACACACATTTGCAGGCATTGCAAAAACCGGACTGCCGTTTATTTTGATCGGCATTTTTTTTACGGCGGCGCTACTATTTATAGGAGGAACAATCATAGGGTTTATAAGCTTGTTTATAACCCTTTTTTTATGTTGGTTTTTTCGGGATCCGGAAAGAAGCGCCGGCATAGTTTCGAGCGATACTATAGTATCGCCTGCGGACGGTAAAATAATATTTGCGGATTTTGTTGAAAATACCCGTTTTTATAATGGCAGATGCTTTAAAATAAGTATATTTATGTCTATATTCAATGTACATGTAAATCGCGCCGTATGCGCGGGAAAAATTGCGAAAATAGAATACAATCCGGGAAAATTTTTTAAAGCTCATCTTGATAAAGCTTCTCTTCAAAATGAATACAATGCGGTTTATTTAACGACTGAATCCGGACGCAATATTACTATGATTCAAATAGCGGGGTTCATAGCAAGACGAATTGTATGTTACATTAAACAAGGGTCTATTATTGACACTTCCTCTAGGTTTGGTATGATATGTTTTGGCTCGAGAGTCGATTTATACCTTCCCGCCGATATACAGACTACAGGCGTCGTCTTTTGCGAGCAGAATGTAACCGCCGGTAAAACCATATTAGGAAAATTAAAATGAGAAAGTTAAACAAATTTAAAAAGGCTCATGTAAGAAGAAGCATATATGTTCTTCCCAACATATTTACTACTTTTAATCTCTTTGCAGGCTTTTTTGCCATTATCTCTTCAATAGAATCAAAATTTACCATAGCCGCCGTATCAATACTAATAGCCGGAGTTTTTGATCTGTTAGACGGTAAAATAGCAAGAGCGACAAACACCTCTTCGCAGTTCGGAATAGAATACGATTCGCTTGCGGATCTTGTATCTTTCGGCATAGCGCCTATGCTTCTTATGTATTTGTGGGCGTTAAAGCCGCTCGGACGTTTCGGATGGCTTGCGGCTTTTTTGTTTATGGCTTGCGGAGCGTTAAGGCTTGCAAGATACAATACAAATGCCGGAGCCGCGGATAACGGATATTTTACAGGGCTTCCGATACCGGCGGCGGCAGGTATGACCGCCTCCATTGTTTTATTTGCCGATAAAATAAACATCGCGGCAAATTCTTTGCTTATGTTAACCGTTTTATACTTGCTTTCTTTTTTAATGGTTAGCTCGATTAAATTTCAAAGTTTAAAAAAATATGCTTTTTTCGGAAAAATGAAATTCAATATTTTTGCAGCGGGAATTCTTATATTAATATTTATTGCGGCTATGCCCCAAATAGCATTATTTGTTTTATCCGTTCTTTATATTTTGTCCGGACTTTTTTTAAATTTAAAAAACAAATTATTTAAAAACAAACTAAAAACCAAAAAAACAGAACAGAGCGTTAAAGGGATATAAATAAGGAATAAAAATTTGGAAACAATACCTATTACAAGAGAGGGCTACGAAGCCTTAAAAAAAGAGCTTGAAAATTTAAAATCGGTCGAAAGACCTAAAAATATAAAGTCGATAGAAGAGGCGATAGCGCATGGGGATCTTTCCGAAAACGCCGAGTTTTCGGCGGCTAAAGAAAAACAGGCTTTTATTGAGGGTAGAATACAGGATATTGAATATAAGCTTGCCAATGCAGATATAATAGATATAAGCACTATAAACACCGATAAGATCGTTTTCGGGTGTAAAGTTACTTTAGAAAATATCGATACCGGAGACGAGGTTATTTACAGACTTGTAGGGCAGGACGAATCTAATATAAATCTTGGTAAAATATCGGTCAATTCTCCTTTGGGAGCTTCGATTATAGGCAAAAAAGAGGGAGATATTGTAAGAATACAGGTTCCCGCCGGAACCCGTTCTTACGAGGTTGTAGAAATAGCCTAATTCTTTTTATCGCCGTAATTTTTGCTGATAAAAATTTTATAATAGCCCGAACCATTATAAAGTATAAAGCTTTAAATAGTTGGCGCTAAAAAAGCATAATACATATTGCAATTATTATAAATTTTAAGAAAAATAAGATAAAATGTTTGGAAAGAATTAATATTACATTTAACATTTTCTTACAAATATTAAAATAAAATCCCCATTATTAAAAAAACTGCAAAAAGATATGTACAAAGGATAAGAGCATAAGGCAATAATTAAGGGGTTTTCGCCGCGCTATACATTAAATTAAGGGATTTCTCCCTTAATTTAATAACAAAGCGATAAATATAGATATTGGCAAAATGTTTAAGCTTAAAATGCAGGTTTTTCAGTATCGACTATAATAATTTGGCTATATATACGGATGAAAAATATAAAGATAAAAAAAGTTTACAAATTATTATTATATATACTATCCCGTAAGCCGGACGAATTCGGCATTCTGCCGGACCATAACGGATTTATTAAAATTAAAGAATTAATACAGGTTTTTTCTCAAGATAAAAACCTGCCTTTTATACGTCCGCAAATACTTAATGAAATACTTCTAAACATCAAAAACCCTCGGATTGAAATAAAACAAAATTTAATCCGAGCAAAAAACAGAGACGCTCTTCCGATTTTTACAAAAAATTTCACGCTTCCCAAGCTGCTTTATATATGCGTTAGAAACAGATCTCTTAATCATATTTCGGAACGAGGAATATCCGCTTCAAATAACAAGGTCATACTTTGCGCGAATATCGATCAAGCGGTTATGATAGGAAAAAGAAAAGATAACAAGCCGGAGCTTCTTATAATAAATACCGAATACGCCATACAAGCCGGAGCGACATTTTATAAATTCGGAAATTCAATATATATAGCGGATTTTATTTCGCCCGAAGCCTTGATAAATCCTACAATTTCGAAAGAGAAAAAACAGGCGTCAAAAAATACGGCGGACAAAAAGACTCCGGGAAGCTTTGTATTAAAAGTTGAAAAAAATTCTGAAAAAAATAAAAATTCATCGGGGTCAAAAAAATCCGTATCTTGGAAAAGAAATAAAAAGAGATTAAGGCGGGAAAAAAACAGATTTTCTTTTTAATGTTTTGGCATTCCAACTATTATTAAATTTGGAATGGCGGAGAGAGCGGGATTCGAACCCGCGATTCCTTTTGGGAATACCGCTTTTCGAGAGCGGCGCCTTCAGCCTCTCGGCCATCTCTCCTCTCCTTTTAAAATTAGCTAAAAATAGCTAAAATTAGCGCTTACTTTTTATTAGCGGCTTTACGGTAATAATACTCGGAAGAACAATGCTCGCAGTCCGAAGCGGGCATATAACCCCGTATCTTTGCAATTTCAACGGCGTCGTAATAGTTGGAAAAATATCCCAAAAGCTCTTTAGAGTCCGCTTTCAGAGATTTACAACCCTCCCTGTGTATAATAGATTCAATATCAGAGTCTGATTTTTTATTAATGTAGTATTTTGGCATTACTTCCCTTTTAATAAATGGTTATAAGATATATTTACCCATAGCTTTTTTTACTAAAAAAAGCTATGCATTAAAACGTTCTCTTAATTTTCTATGAAGTATTTTTCCCGTAGGAGTACGCGGCATCTCCTCCGCTTTAATAAATATAATATCTTTAGGGCATTTATACCCCGCCAGTTTTTGTTTGCAATAAGCTTTTATTGTATCTTCGTTTGTTGCGGAACTATCCGCAGTCTCTTGCAAATTTACGACAATGCAAACCTTTTCGCCCCATTTGTTATCGCTTATGCTTATGCATGCGCAGTCGAACACATCTTTTAAGCTTCCTACAACCTCTTCTACTTCGCTTGGATATACATGCTCGCCTCCGGTTATAATCATATTGTCTTTTCTGTCAACACATTCAAAAAATCCGTCTTTATCCTTTTTTGCCATATCTCCGGCAGTGAACCAGCCGTTTTTAAAAGATGCGGCGGTTTTTTCCGGAAGCTTATAATATTTATCAAACAGCATAGGACCTTTGGAATACAACTCGCCTACTTCGCCCGTTTTAACCTCTTTGCCGTTTTCGTCCAAAAGTTTTACAAGCTCCGTTCCTATAACTTCTTTTCCCATAGAGCCGAGTTTTTTTAATTGTTCTTCCGGCTTTAAAACGGTTACAATGCCGGCTTCGGTGGAGCCGTAAGCCTCGTACAATTCTACCCCTTTAAAAAAATCCATTACCGCAAGCTTTGTGTCCTTTCGCGCCGGAGCAGAAGAGCATAAAAGTTTTTTTACCGAAGAAACGTCGTAATCGGTTTTCTTTTTCGGAAGGCTTAAAATTAAATTATAATGAGTGGGAATAAGAGATATAAAGGTTATTTTCTCTTTTTCTATAATCTGCAAAATTTGTTCAGGCTTAAAAGATCTTGCCGGATGAATATACGCCGAGCCTCCTATATAAGTAAAAGTAAAAGTGTAAAAAGTGGAATTAATATGGTAAAGAGGCATTACGTTCATACAAGTATCATTCGAGGTAAATCTGAATTCTACGGCGTTAATAAGATAAAAAGCTATATGCGATTTATGAGATCGAATTACCCCTTTGGGTTTTCCGGTAGTTCCGGAAGTATAAATAAGTATCCACGGATCTTCGGGGCGGACAATATCCGCATTCGGCTCGGTATCTGGCATATCTTTTATAAAAGTTTCGTATTCGGTATAACCCTTTTTATCTCCGAATACGGATATAAAATTTTTATCCCCTATATTTTTTAAATTCGGTTTTATAGGATTTATTATATCGGTAAATTCTTTATCTGCTATAAAAATTTTTGCGTCCGAATTATTTGTTATAAATTCTACGTTTTCCGAGGTTAATCTAAAATTTATCGGAACAATAATCAGACCCGTTTTTGCGGCGGCAAAAAAAACTTCGGTTATTTCGATACTGTTTTCCATCAAAACAGCCGCTTTATCCCCTTTTTTAAGCCCCGCCGATAAAAAAGCGTTTGAAAGCTTATTGACCCGTTTATTATATTGCGCATAAGTATAACTTTTTACGGCGTCTTTAAAGGCAATTTTGTCAGGTATTTTTTTTGCATTTACCGACAAGGTCTGCCCTATATTCAACCAATCCATTTTTCTCCCCCTTTTTTAATATTTAAATAAAAGATAAGCAAAACGGTTTTAAAATATTATTGTTGCATAATAAACTGTTCCGTTTATTTTTGAGGCGTCCGAGAATATTAACCAAAAGCGTAACGCTGAAAACGGATAAAAATAAAATTAGGTTATATTAAGCCGCATTTAGTATCACGAACTAATAAAATTGTCTATTTATTTTATTCCTTTATCATTCCGTTATCAATTTAATTATAGCCCGATTACTATAAAAGGATAAGAATAAAAGTCAATAATCAAAGGGTTTTTTGCCGTGTTTAAAATGACAAGGGGAATTTTTTTTGTCTGTTATTTTAACATAAGTTATTTTTGGACTTCCCCAAAAAACATAGACGGCAAATTAATTTAAAAATTATAAACAAAATTAAATCCTATTCAATCGGAAGAAATATTATCGCCGTTTGAAAAGCCGTATATTAAGCCTGCGGTTATTTTTTTATACCTTAAGTTTAAACCTGCTTCGTTTGTTATTAAATTGTCAAAAAAATTC
>JAFDMD010000076.1 GCA_019306185.1 Deltaproteobacteria bacterium | reverse complement strand
GTCAGCGTTATTTTTATGAAGCGTGGAGAAGAGAGATTTTATGTTAGAGCATAATTATTATGTTTATATTTTGACTAATCATAATAACAGAGTAATTTATGTCGGGGTAACTAATGATTTAAATAGAAGGCTTTTTGAGCATAGAAACAAATTAGTTGAAGGTTTTACTCGGAAGTATAATATTGATAAATTAGTCTATTTTGAACATACGCTTGATATTCATTCGGCTATTATGCGAGAAAAAGAGATAAAAAAATGGCGTAGAGAAAAGAAAAATAAGCTTATTATAAGTATAAACCCCGAATGGAAAGATTTAAGTAAAACATGGCAAGAGTTTTTCATTGACGGAGATGGAGACAACAATAAAAGGCTTGTCATTTAATTAAGGGATTTCTCCTCGTTGCACTCGTTCGAAATAACAAACGTAAAATAAAGGCTTGTTGAAATGACAAGGGCAAAAATAAAGAGCCTGTTTTATCAAGCAAGGGGAGAAATCCCTGAATCATTTCCCTGTTTTCATTTCAATAAAAACAAAAAAACCCTTAATCATTAAAAGCCTGTCATTTCGACAAGCGAAGCGAGGAGAAATCCCTGAATCATTTCCGCCGTCTTTACGCCAACAATAAAAGGCTTGTCATTTAATTAAGGGATTTCTCCTCGTTACACTCGTTCGAAATAACAAACGTAAAATAAAGGCTTGTTGAAATGACAAGGGCAAAAATAAAGAGCCTGTTTTATCAAGCAAAGGGAAAAATCCCTTAATTAATTGCAATAAAAAGAATATCCGATAACCAATCTGCGTAATCTGTGGTCTCCCTTTGACAAATAACAATATTAATGTATATATTATTTATACCTACTACTATTCAACTGAAATATTTTTCTTAAACTTGTCCGAAATCTGATCCGAACGCTACAATCTATTTTTTATAAAAAAAAGGGCATCCTACTTTTTTACAACCGTAAATAAAAGCGGGGCGTCAATTTATCGATAAATTTAAAAAGAGGATTTTGTGATGAAAAAAGGATTTATTTTTTCTTTTATCTTTATTGCGTTTTTCGCGGCGCAAATTGCATTGGCGCAGGAGATAACCGTATCAACCCCCACAACCGCCGCAATAACAATGACAGACGGAGACGATAACTTAGAAGTTACCGCAACTGGCTCGATTACTTTTTCCGGCACCTGGGTTATTATAAATTTTAAAGACGGCGACGACAATTTTACAAACGAAGGAAACCTTTCTATTATAAGCCTCAATGCCTCAGGCATAAAATTTACCGGCGGGGATAATAATTTTTCCAATAAAGCTACCGGCGATATTGATATTAATTCTAGTACACCCGGCATAAATTTTGATAATGGCGACGACATTTTTACAAACGAAGGAAACCTTTCTATTATAAGCCTCAAGGGCCAAGGCATAAGATTTGTCGGCGGGGATAATAATTTTTCCAATAAAGCTACCGGTAATATTGATATTAATTCTAGTATTATGGGCATAAATTTTGAGGATGGCGACGACAATTTTACAAACGAAGGAAACCTTTCTATTATAAGCCGCAATAACCAAGGCATAAGATTTGCAGGCGGGAATAATAATTTTTCCAATAAAGTTACCGGCGATATTGATATTAACTCTAGTATTATGGGCATAAATTTTGAGGATGGCGACGACATTTTTACAAACGAAGGAAACCTTTCTATTATAAGCCTCAATAGCCAAGGCATAAGATTTACCGGCGGGAATAATAATTTTTCCAATAAAGCTACCGGTAATATTGATATTAATTCTAGTACAGTCGGCATAATTTTTGGGGCTGGCTCAGACATTTTAACAAACGCGGGAACTATTACAATCTTATCCGACGGAACAAACGCTATTAGCATGGGAGGCGGAGACGATAATTTTATAAATTCCGGAGTATTGGATCTTAATAATTCCATTGACGGCGGCGACGGTACAGACATTTTCGCATTACAAGGAACCGAAGCCCGCTCTTTTGATCAAAATATTATAAATTTCGAGACTATAGACAAAAACGGAACCGGCTCTTGGGATTTAAACGGTACAATAACAGGGGCAACCGCAATTAATATTAATGAAGGCGCATTATATCTTAGCGGAACAATCGACGCCCCGATTAGCTTTGCCTCCGATGCAACTTTGGGGGTTGCGGGCAAAAATTCCATAGGAACTCTTAATTATACCGGAGATTTTACTCTCGGATCCGGAACGTTAATAGTTGACGTAGATAATGCGGGAGCAGATTTAATTACAATTACCGGAAACGCTGATATATCCGGCGGAAAGCTACTTGTTAACCCGCTTGTAGAGGAGCTTGATAAAAATTGGGCGAGGCAAATATTAAGCGCTACAGCTCTTGCCGGCGAATTTATAGAGGTTAAGTCTGCAAGCGCGCTATTTGAACCTGTCCTGAATTACGATATCCCAAATGAAGTATGGCTTAAAATGTATAGTTTGAATTTGATTCCTACTATGCAAAGCGCCTCTATTCCTGTAACTCCAAATGAGATTGCTCAAGGAACATATATTGAAAAGGCTATGGCAGCCGGAGCGACTCATCCGGTTATAGATGCAATAAATAATTTGCCTACTCCGGAAGCTATAAACAAAGCGGTCGATACATTATCGCCAGAGCCGGTAGCGTCCGGAATTGCAACAAGCAAACAAAATGTTTCGGCTCAACACGCAAACGTAACTTCCAGATTGGGCGGACATCATAAATGGCTGCAAAAAGAAAAAAACAAATTTACCGCAGGGCTATTATCCGATTATTACCCGATATTTTACGCAGATTCCGCTCAACCGGAAGCGCCTATTAATTCCTTTTGGGTTAAAGGAATATATCTTAAAGCGGAAAATGATTCGGACAACGGCAAGTTTGGATTTACTACCGATACGCAGGGTTTTAGCATAGGAAGAGATTATTTAAACGGCGGTTTTCTTTACGGAGTAAGCGGCGGGTTTTCTCAATCTACAATAGATTATGAGGACGTTGATTCCGAAGGAGATACCTACTCTTTAAATGTAAGCTTATACGGAAGCTATTTTGCGGATAAATATTATATAGACGCGATATTATCATATTCCAACCATGATTATTCAATGAAAAGATCAATTCCAATACTTAACGAAACCGCAACCGGCAATTATCGAGCGGACGAATACGGAGCATATTTAAAAGGCGGCTATCCGATAGCGTTAAGCGGGTTTACCCTTACTCCGTCCGTATCGGCTCAATATTCTCATTACAAACAAAACGCATTTACCGAAACAGGCTCTTCCGCCGCGCTTTTTGTAGATGCCTCGGATTCCAATTCTTTTGTTGCCGGATTAGGCGCTTCAATAGAAAAAAGATTTGATTACAAACAATGGAAACTTTTGCCCCATATAAGCCTTACTTGGAGCCATGAATTTTGCGAAACCGCAGATAAGGTTAAGGCAGGTTTTGCAGAGTTTGGAAATGCTGCGGGGACTTTTGAATCGGAAGGTTATGACGCCGGAGCGGAAACCTATAATGCGGAACTTGGGATAACGGCATATAAAGGCAAAAACTTTTCTTTGTTCTTAAATTACGATTTGGGAATAAAGGAGGACTTTATTGCTAATTCGGTTACCGGCGGTTTGAAATTCTACTTTTAGAAATTTTGTCGGATAACTTTGTAGTTTGCCCGTTTGCTGTGTTGATTTTTTTTTTTAATCCTCGAAATACTACATGTATTCCTGCGGTTAAAAAAAAAATTCGCCTTGCCAACGAACAAACCGCTTTGTTATGCAGCGCTTTTGCCTTTATATAAATTTTTGCGGATAACTTTATAATCGCGTTGTTATAGGTTCGGCTATTGTTAATAACGGGAGGTCGCTATGTATTTGAGACCCTCAAGGGTTAAATCCGGCTCTACTTTTTTTATGGCGTTCGTAACTTTTGCCATTAATTCCGCAAGACCTCCGGTTGCCACAACCATAGGAGCGGAAGCCATGCTTTTGCTCATCCTTTTTATTATGCCTTCTACCAGTCCCGCATATCCGTAAATTATACCGGATTTAATGCTCTCTATGGTGTCTTTTCCTATTATATTTTCAGGGGGAGTAAAAATATCCACTCTCGGAAGTTTTGATGCTTTTTTAAATAGAGCTTCCGCGGCTATTGTTATTCCGGGACTTATGGCGCCTCCCAAATACTCTCCTTTGTCCGAAATTGCGTCAAAGGTTGTTGCCGTGCCGAAATCAACCACTATAAGCGAAGATTTATATTTATTATAAGCGGCTACTCCGTTGACAATTCTATCTGCCCCCACTTCGGCGGGATTTTTATAAAGGATAGGCATAATTCCGCAGTTTTTAGGATCTACCCATAAAGGATTATGTCCGAGATATTTTTTGCAAAATTTATTCAGTATTCCGATTATAGGCGGAACAACGCAGGATATAACCGTTTTTTTAATCATGTTTGCGGTTATTTTTGCGTCTGCAAAAAGGCTTTTTATAAGCGCGTTAAATTCATCTTCGGTAGTATCTGCTACCGTGCGGATTCTCCAGTTGCATACGAGATTATCCTTGTCATATACTCCCATTACTATGTTGGTGTTGCCTACGTCTATTAGAAAAAGCATTTTATGTTTTATCCTTTATTATTGCAGATATAAGGTTTTTACTTTGCCTTTTTTATTCAATTAAGCAATTTTATTTTTAATTATTTTACAATAATTAGCAAAAAGAAGCAAACTTAATTTATAATAATCAGTAGATGATTTTTTAATATTTCAAGTAACATAAAGAGAAGGAAGCGGGCATATATATAAAAAGGGATAGTTAAATAATATGCGGATTTTAACTATTTGGACTTTCCGATAGAAATAATAGACATAAAAATAAAAAAAGATTTAAAAATTAAAAGTTTTCCTTTATATTGGCATATCATAGCAAATATAAATAAGGAGAAAAAACTTGAAACGTAATATCTATCTTAAAATGAAATCTCTTGAAGAAGCAAAAAAAATTTCGGATACTTTTGAATTTGAAAAATTTTTAAGTTCCGAAAAGATTTTAACCGTTGAAGCCGTTAATAGAACGCTTGCCGCTCCCGTTTATGCAAAAATATCCTCTCCGAATTATCATGCCGCGGCTATGGACGGAATAGCGGTTGACGCAGATATTACAATAGGCGCAAATGAAGCTAAGCCTAAAGAATTGATTATAGGAAAAGAGGCGTTTTACGTTAATACCGGCAATGTTATGCCAAAAGGAACAAACGCCGTAATAATGATAGAATATATACAAGAAAAAGAAGGCGTTATAATTATAGAAGCGCCTGTATTTCCATGGCAAAACGTAAGAAAAACAGGAGAAGATATTGTTGCTACGGAACTTCTTTTTCCTACAAATCATGTTATTACCTCTTATTGTATAGGAGCTCTTTTGGCGGGCGGAATATATAATGTGGAAGTTAAAAAAAAACCTAATGTTTTAATTCTTCCCACCGGAAACGAATTGATAGACTGGCAAAAAGCGTCTTTAAAAAATCTTGAACAGGGACGGGTAATAGAAACAAATTCTTATGTTTTAGAGAATCTTACAAAAGAATGCGGCGGAATTTGCAAGCGTAGCGATATAATAAAAGATGATCTTGATTTTATAAAAAATATTGTATCTAAAAGCGTTAAACAAGATTTTGATATAGTTTTAATTTGCGGAGGCTCTTCTGCGGGTTCTGCGGATTATGCAAAAAAAATAATAGAAGATTTGGGCGAAGTTCTTATTCATGGGGTTACGATTATGCCGGGCAAACCCGTTATAATAGGAAAAATAGATAAAAAGCCTGTAATCGGCATCCCCGGCTATCCTGTTTCGGCGATAATTGCATTCGAGCAGTTTGTAGCGCCTATGCTTATAAAAATGCAAAATAAAGAGGAAATAAAAAGAAAAAAGATTGTCGTTACTTCGGCAAGAAAAATAGCTTCAAAACTTGGAATGGAAGAGTTTTTAAGAGTAAAACTCGGAGAGGTAGGGGGAAAAATTACCGCTACTCCGCTGCCTCGAGGCGCGGGGCTTATAACTTCGATAACCGAAGCGGACGGCATTATAAGAATTCCGGCAAATATAGAAGGCTTTAAAGAAAACCAGCCCGTAAAAGCGGAGCTTTTGAAGGGACGTTCTTTATTATCTTTAAAAAATAGCATAGTGGCTATAGGCAGCCATGATAATTCGATTGACCTGTTATCTGATATGTTAAGAGCAAAAAAAAACGGGGTTATATTATCTTCAAGTCATGTAGGCAGTATGGGAGGCATTACTGCTATAAAAAGAGACGCCGCTCATATAGCCGGAACTCATCTGCTAGACGTTGAAAACAGCTCTTATAATATTTCTTATATAAAAAAATTCCTTCCTAATACCGAACTTTATCTTATAAATCTTGTATTAAGAGATCAAGGCTTGATAATTGCAAAAAATAACCCGAAAAATATAAAAAATATAAAGGATCTTACCCGCGCGGATGTTTCTTTTATAAACAGACAATCCGGATCAGGCACAAGAATACTGTTTGATTTTAAACTGAAACAGACAAAAATAGATCCTGACAATATTAAAGGGTACGAAAACGAAGAGTTTACTCATATGACCGTAGCGTCTGCAGTAGCAAGCTCGGCGGCAGACGCGGGGCTTGGCATTTATGCGGCGGCAAAAGCTTTAAATCTTGATTTTATACCTATAGTAACCGAACAATATGATATAATAATACCTCAAAAATATTTTGCCTCTCCCGATATTTCCTCTTTGCTTGAAACCGTTAGAAGCGCTGAATTTAAAAAAAGGGTTAAAGCTTTAGGCGGTTATCATACAAAACTAACCGGAAATATAATATTTAAACAATAAATTAGCTCCAAATTATCGGATGTGTAAAATAAAATGTTTTTAAATAAAAAAATAAAAACCCCTTACGCTCTATTAATTTTATCGCTTTTTTTTAATTCCTGCACCGGAATTAAAAAAGAGATAAGGCACAAATCTTCCGGCTTCTTCTCTTCATACTCTTATAAGATGGATAAACCTTTTTCCGAATATATAAAAGAGACCCGTCAAATAATAGCCGAAAGCATAAAATTTAAAAATATAAAGGAGAAAACCGGATATGAAAAAATAATTGAAGCTAACTCTCCTTTTGAATTTTATCCGAATAAAAAAAAGAATAAAAAGATAAAAAGCGGAATTCTTTTGATTCACGGCTTAACCGATTCCCCTTTTATAATGCGCGATATAGGCAAGTATTTTCAAGATAAATCTTTTTTAGTTCGCGCAATTCTTTTGCCAGGTCATGGAACTATCCCCGGAGATTTAACCGATATAAAATACAAACAATGGATTGAGGCGGTTAAATACGGAATAAACAGCTTCGAAAACGAAATTGAAAATTTGTATATAGCCGGTTTTTCAACGGGAGGCGCTCTTGCTTTATATTTTGCGCTTAACCCCGAACAGATTAATAAAAAAATAAAAGGAATTATACTGTTATCTCCCGCGGTAAAAATCGTTAATGAAACTCTTATTAAGCATATAAAACTGTATGAAAAATTAGGATGGAAATGGCTTTCCGTAGCAAAAGATAAAGATATTGCCAGATATGAATCTTTTTGTCTTAATGCGGCGTATCAGGTTTATCTTTTAACTGCCGAGCTTAAAGGAGAAAAAAAGATTGAAGCGCCGGTAATAATGGCTTTAAGCCAAGACGATCCTATAGTAGAGCCTAACGCCGCCAAAAATTTTTTTGAAAAAAGAATTAACGTCCGTAAAAAAATTATTCTTTATAAAAATAATCCTTCCGTAAATAAAAAACGGTATATAGAAGAAAGAGAAAGCCGCTATTCGAATCAAAATATATTAAATTTTTCTCATATATCTTTGCCAATATCGCCGGACAATTATCATTACGGAAAGAACGGAGATTATAAACACTGCCTGCGTTATTTAAAAAACAAACAAAAATCGGTGAAATGTTTGGATGCAAAGAATAAAGATATAGCCTATGGTTCCTTGAATCTTAAAGAAGATGTTTTCAGACGCCTTACTTATAATCCGGATTTTAAAAACATGTGCGATACGTTATACAATTTTATTATGTCTTCGGATGCTAATTAAGAGATTTCTCCTTGCACCGCTCATTAAAACAACAAACAAAAAACGCTCGTTAAGATAAGAAAGCAAAAATAAAAAAGCTTGCAATTTTATATGACTTCGCTTATTAAATTTTTTTAACAATTGTAGCCGGAGTGGTGAAACTGGTAGACGCAGAGGACTCAAAATCCTCCGAACATTATGTTCGTGTCGGTTCAATTCCGACCTCCGGCACCATTTTTTAACGAATGATTGTATCTTTTCGATTCCAACTTCCAGCGCCATTTTTTATCCTTATCTTTTCTTGTAAACATAAAGCCAAACTGCACAACTTTATTGACAACTTTATTGACAAATAGTATGGTCTATTTGTCAAAATAAATAATTTCCGTAGAAAAAGTTATATTGTATTTATATCTATAATTGGAGAAACAATGGAAAGACATCAACACCTAATATTTAAAAAACATTGGGAATTAACTCCGCAAACTTTATATCAATTAGGAGAATGCGACGCTTTGGTTCAAGCTATTTCAAATATTCCTTTAAAACCGGATAATCGAGACAAACTGTTGAAGGTAGCTTTAATAAAAGGGGCGCAGGCAACAACCGCAATAGAGGGTAATACTCTTAGCGATGAAGAGATTGAAAAAATTCAAGAAGGTTTGGAGCTTCCGCCCAGCAAAAAATATCAGGAGATAGAAGTCAGTAATATACTTAATGCCTTTAATCTGCTTTTACAAGAAGTAGCTCTTAAAAATAGAATCAATATGATTACTCCAGAGCTTATCAGAAAATTTCATAAAATAATAAGTAAAGATTTAGGCGAACATATAGACGCAATACCCGGAAGATTCAGAGAAGATAACAGAATAATAGGAGCATATCGTCCGCCGGAGTATAAATATATCATTGATCTTATAAAAAAATTATGCGGATGGATAAAAACCGAATTTCATTTTGATAAAAATAAAAATCAAGATTTTGCAACTGCCGTAATCGAAGCTATCGTAACTCATGTATATATAGAATGGATTCATCCTTTTGGAGACGGCAATGGAAGAACAGGAAGATTAATAGAATTTTATATTTTATTAAGAGCCGGGTTTCCCAGCATTGTATCTCATATTTTATCTAATTTCTATAATAAAACCAGAACCGAGTATTACAGGCAGTTTGACGAAGCAAGAAAACATAAAGATTTGACCTCTTTTATAGAGTATGCCGTTCAAGGTTTTAGAGATGGATTAAAAGAGAATTTGGAAATTATCCAGAAAAGCCAGTTTGAAATTTTTTGGCATAACTATATATACGAAATATTTGCAGATATAAAATATTTAAAAAGAGAATCTTTTAAACGTAAACGGGACCTGATATTGCAATTGCCAATAAATAAAAAATTTTTTGCGGAAGATATTGCAATGCTTACCCCTTTAATCGCTAAAAAATATGCCATGGTTACTATAACAACTTTAAAAAGAGATTTAAAAGAATTGGAAGAATTAAAATTAATAAAAAAAATCGGCAAAAAATATCAGGCAAATATTGCAATATTAAAGGCAATGCTTCCGACAAAAAAAAATCGGTTTCAAAAAAAAACTAAAAATTAAATTTTAAATCGAAATGTATATATGCTAATACTCGGAATAGAAACATCCTGCGACGAAACAGCCGCCGCAGTTGTAAAAGACGGAAATAAAATATTATCTTCGCAAGTATATTCTCAAATAGATATTCATTCCCAATTCGGCGGAGTTGTGCCGGAGCTTGCTTCAAGAAGTCATAACGAACAAATAATTCCGGTTGTAGCCGAAGCCATAAAAAAAGCGAAAATAAAAATAGAGGATATAAACGTCGTAGCCGCGACAAGAGGACCAGGGCTTATAGGATCCCTTTTGGTCGGCTTTTCTTTTGCAAAAGCTTTTTCTTTTGCAAAAAATATTCCATGCGCCGGAGTAGATCACCTTTGCGGGCATATCTGTTCTATTCTTCTTGAAAAATATCCCCCCGAATTTCCTTTTGTCTCTCTTCTTGTTTCCGGCGGTCATACAAACATATATTATGTTAAATCTCCGCTTGAATATGAGCTTATGGGACGCACAAGAGACGATGCCGCAGGCGAAGCTTACGATAAAGTTTCCAAAATGTTAGGGCGCGGTTACCCAGGAGGCAAAATAATAGATGATTTGGCAAAAAAAGGGAATCCTTTAAAAATAAAGTTTCCGAAACCGTATCTGGATAAAGAACTTTTCGATTTTAGCTTTAGCGGATTAAAAACAGCGGTATTAAGATATATACAAACTCATGAAAAGGAATATAAGGATAATATCGAAAATATTGCCGCATCTTTTCAAAATTCCGCAACCGATGTTTTAAGCTATAAGATTATTAACGCCGCAATAGTAAAAAATACAAAAAATGTCGTAATAGTAGGCGGAGTCGCCGCAAACGAGGGTTTAAGAAAAAAGGTAACCGAAAAAGCAAAAGAAAAAAACTTAAAGGTTTATTTTCCCTCTTATGAACTTTGCGGAGACAATGGCGCTATGATTGCCGCCGCTGGCTATTATTATGCAAAAAAAGGCATATTTATTAAGCCTGAAGATGACGTTTATTCGCGGATTAGATTGGATTAAATATAAAGTATAACGCTTTGACTTGCCAATATTTAAACTTTTTAAGGCGGAGGACTTTATATTTGACGGTAATATATAACGGCTATATAAAAATAGGTATTTATTAGAAATGAATTGTGTAAAAGACATATCCGAATCTTTTAAAACATACGACAAAAAAATCTGTTGTTAAGAACATATTCAAAGCAAAATAAATTAAAACCGCTTCTGAAATGGGCTGGCGGAAAAGAAAAGGAATTGAAATATATTATTCCTAATCTGCCAAAATATTTTAGAAACTATTACGAACCATTCGTAGGAGGCGGTTCGGTTTATACCTCAATTAAATCGAAGAAAGCCTTTATAAACGACAACTCAAAAGAATTGATAGATATTTATAAAATTATCAAGTCAACCGAAAGAAATGTTTTTTTTAACGCATTATACGAAATTGTAAATAATTGGAAAATTTTGGAAAGTATAACGGAAAATAATAAACTTTTCTTCATTAAACTTTATAAAAAATATTCGGACAATAGAATTTATATTCTTAATATAAAAAACCAACTTTGCGAATTCATATTAAAACATTTCAAACGGCTTAACAGTATTTTTTCCTCTGTCTTTAATTTTAATGCCGACAACTTTATAAACGAAATAAAGATAAATCTGATTAGAAAAATTAAAAGAATGAAAGAATTGGAAATAAAAAAAAATAAACTTTCAGATAAAGACATTCTTGATAATATAGAAACAGCCTTTAAAAGTGCATTTTATATGCACTTTCGTTATTTATATAATTCCGATAAAAAATATAACTTAAATAAAGACTGCTCAACCGCAATATTTTTATTTATTAGAAACTTTGCTTATGCCGGTATGTTCAGATATAATTCAAAAGGAGAATTTAACGTTCCTTATGGCGGTATTGGATACAATAAAAAAAACTTTGAAAAAAAAATTAAATACTTAAAATCGGACGGATTGCAACAACATCTCCAAAACGTCACAATTGAAAACGCCGATTTTGAAATATTTTTCCAAAAATATTCTCTATAATGCGCCCAAGAAACCGGACAGTAAAGAGGAGATATGCTCAAATAGGAAGTAAGCGAAGGGGGGTAGTAGAATAAAAAAAAGTAGAAGAAGTAATAAAGAGAAGGCTCGTATAGCAATAGAAGCGATAGGAGAGGGAGTAACAGTAGCAGAATTATCAAGAGAATATGAGATACATCCGAATCAAATAGGCAGATTTAAGAAGCAGTTATTAGAGAATGCGGATTTGATCTTTTCAAAAGGAGTAAAG
>JAFDMD010000075.1 GCA_019306185.1 Deltaproteobacteria bacterium | reverse complement strand
AGGGCGTCATAATGCAATGGATAAAGCAATAGGCTCTTTACTCCTTAAAGATAAAACGGAGAATATGCGGCTTGCGGTTTTATCTTCGAGAATTAGTTTCGAAATAATACAAAAAGCCGCAAGAGCAAAAATCTCCATATTAATAAGCTTATCAAATCCCACCTCGATAGCGGTTGAAATAGCCTTAAAACTTAATATGACCGTTATAAACATGGACAAAACATCCGGCTTTATTATTTCTGCGGGAAAAGAGCGGGTTATACTTAAAAATGTTTAAGATAATAAACGCTTTTTATTAAAAATATTAAAACGTAAAAAAGAATAATTATAAAAATAATAAAGGGCTTTTTCGCTTTATTCGACAAGACAGGCTTTTTATTTTTGCCCTGTTATTTTGACAAACTTTATTTTTGCTTGTCATTTCGACGAGCAAAGCGAGGAGAAATCCCTTAATAAAAAGCAAGGAAGTAATAACAAAGCCGCAGGTTGATTTTTTACATCTTTTATTAAACTTTAACTTCAGGCATCGGCAAAACAGTTTAAGTTTAAAATGCAATTTTTTTAGCATAGGATAATTAACAAAGCGTTGGATATTAAAGCGGTTCGTTCTATTTTTCAGGTTAAGCGTTTCAATAATTAAAAATTTTGTCAAACATTGTAAAAAGTGATAAAATTGGTTTTTTTACCGGAATTATTTACTATTGACACGTAAATACAATATAGCTATAAAGTAATTACTTTTTATATAACCTTCTATTAATAAAAGGGAAAAAATAAGCGAGTCGGATTTTGCGCGGCAATACCCGACATAATAAAGGGGAAAAAAATGAGATATGCAGAAACAGGGTTTAATCTTGAAATTGATCTAACCTTAGGAAATATCGAAAGGACGCCTACGGATCCTATCGATACCGAACTTTATCTCGGAGGGCTCGGCTCTAACGCTAAAATACTATGGGACAGAGTGCCGCCGGAAGTCAAACCGTTTTCGCCGGATAACCTATTAATATTTTCCGCGGGGCTTTTATGCGGAACCCCCGCCATAGGCTGCAACAGAACCATAGTTTCTACGATATCGCCGCAAACCGAATTAATGGCGTTTTCTATGATGGGCGGGTTTTGGGCGCCGGAGTTAAAATATGCGGGTTACGACAAAATTATACTTCGCGGCAAATCTTCCGAACTTGTTTATTTATGGATAAATAATGATAAAGTCGAAATAAGAGACGCCTCTCATTTAAAGGGAAAAGGCGCAATAGAAACAGCCGAAATAATCAAAAAGGAGTTAAACCAGCCTAAAGCTCAAGTTGCCTCTATAGGAACGGCGGGAGAAAACAGAGTATTTTTCGCCTCTATAGAGCAGGGCAGATCCAGCGCAAGCAGGGGCGGACTCGGCGCGGTTATGGGCGATAAAGGCGTAAAAGCGATAGTCGTTCGCGGAACAAAAGATATAAACGTTGCAAAACCGGAAAAATTTATGGAGCTTTGCAACGAAGTTTTGGAATATATACAATTTCGAGAAAAAAATCCTATACCCGGAGTAATGCCGATTCTATCGGGGCTCGGCTCGCCTCAAGAGATGAAAATACATGACGAAAAATGGCATACCGAAAATTTTATGTGGGGAAATTCGCGCGTTCGCAGAAAAGGCTTTTGGACCGAAGATATAGCAAAAGCATGGACAAAAACAATGAATGACGCGCAAACAAGGCTTATAAGCTGTTACAACTGCCCGATGAAATGCGGCGCTACTCTTACCCTGCCGGAAATGCCTACATACATGATGAAATGTTTTTCCAAACTTACCTATACAATGGCGGCAATGTCCGATTTGGATTTCGGTTTGAAAATTGCTCAAATCGCTACGGAACACGGAGTTGACGGCTTTTCCGCTCCTCAGGTTATGGCGTTTGCTTTGGAACTTTACGAAAATGGCATATTAAAGGATGAAGATTTTCCGGGCATGCCAAAAGATAACGAAGGCAGATTTTATTGGCTTTTGGATAAAATAGTAAAAAGAGAAGGAATAGGGGATATACTGGCGGACGGAACATATTGGGCGGCAAAAAAAATCGGCAATGGGGCGGAAGAATACGCTCATAACAACATCAAAAAACATGAGCAGCTGCCGCTTAAATTATCTATGCTAAACCCGATATATTTTCTTATGTATGCTACAGGCGAAAAAATGAATATCACCCAAATAGAAGGGCAGTTTCCGCAAGCTCCGTTTCCGAAAAGAGAGCAAAGAGAAGCCTTTGTGGAAGACTGGTTTCAGGTTCCGGACGAAAAATTCAAACAATACTTTTTAGATTGGGAGCTTAGGGGAGAAAATTCGATACCATTTTACCCGACCGTTGAAATGACCTGTGACATAGTGGATTGGCAGGAAAGAATGCATTATATAGACGACGCTTTGGGAATGTGCTCAGGCTTATCCTCATTTCCGTTAAAACCTCCTTATCATATACATAATTACCCGAAATTTATATCTGCAGGCGTCGGAATTGATATGGACGAAGAAAAATTAACTAAAGCCGCAAAAAGATATAGAACGCTTATAAGGGCTATCAATATAAGAAGAGGAATGAGAAGAAAAGACGACAAGCCGCCTGAAAATCATTGGAAAAAAAGATTTCCGGAGCTTGAAGAACAGCTTTTAGACTCATATTATAAACTTAAAGGATGGAATAACAACGGCATTCCTACCGAAGAATCCTTAAAGGAACTCGGTTTAAATTATGTTAGCGAAGATTTTATAAAAAGAGAAATTTTGCCTAATAAAAAGGATAAAAAAACCGAACCGAATAAAACGGAGGCATAAAACTTGAAGGTTGAAAAAGAGAAAAAAATAATAAAAAGGATAAAAATAGACGCGGATAAATGCAACGGGTGCAAAGCTTGTGAGATGATATGCTCCGCTTATCACGCTTTGCCGAAATACAGTTCCAATAATCCCGCAAGAGCGCGTATTCGGGTAATTCGCGAGCCTTTGGCGGACATATATATTCCGGTTTATGCGGGCGAATATACTCCGGCGGAATGCGCCGGCAGGGATAAATATATAATAGACGGAAAAGAATATGAGGAATGCGCTTTTTGCAGAGCGTCTTGCCCGTCAAGAGAAGAATTTAAAGAACCTGATTCCGGACTTCCTTTAAAATGCGACATGTGCGAAGGAGAAGATGAACCTTTATGCGTTAAATGGTGCATAACCGACGCTTTGGTTTACGAGGAAGTAGAAGAGGAGGTTGAAGATATTCCAAAGCCAGAAGATTTGGAGATAGGATTAAGCGATTTAATAAATAAATACGGATTGGAACAGGTTATAGACACTATAGATAGACTATCCGTAAAGTCCGCTGCATAACGAAGTAGTTTATCAGTTTGCGGCGTTGAACAATCTTTTTAATCCTCGAAATACTACATGTATTCCTCCGGTTAAAAAATTTGTTGCCTTGTAAACGAACAAACTACTTCGTTATGTATATAGATTTTAACCGATTAATAAAAGATTTAGCAAGTAGGTTGGGTTAAGCGAAGCGCAACCCAACATTGTAATATAATTTTAAAATAATAACGATTATAATAAATCTGAACGGCAAAAAAAAAAGTAATTTTTTCCGTTTAAATTTTAATTTACAACTTTGCAATTTGCATCATTATGGCGGTTCACAATGCGATATCGGCGCGCCCGAATAAAAGGCGGGATATATTTTTTTACTTTGACTACATTTAACCGAAAAAAAATACTGACCTATCCTGAAAATGTAGAGATATTGCGTGAAGCCTTTCGTTATGTTACGGGCAAACATTTCTTTACAATTAACGCTTTTGTTCTTTTACCTGATCATTTGCATTGTATATGGACATTGCCGCAAAACGACTCTGATTTTTCAATGCGATGGAGGCTGATAAAAAGCTATTTCACAAGAAAATGCGCCAAAAAGTTTAAATCCTCTCCATGTAAATTAAGAAAAGATGAAAAGGAACAGGCGATATGGCAAAGGAGATTTTGGGAACATTTGATTCGTGATAAAAAAGATATGATAAACCAAGTGGAATATATTCATTACAATCCTGTAAAACATGGATTAGCGTCTGCGCCGAAAAAATGGCAATATTCAAGTTTCCATCGTTACGTGAGCGAGGGGAAATATAGTAATGAATGGGGGGATGGGCATGAGATTAATTTTTATAAAAAAACAGGTAATGAATAAAAAATGTTGGGTTTCGCTTCGCTTAACCCAACCTACGAAGTTATATAACGGAATATAAACAGAGGAAAAAAGTGGAAAATCTATCCGACTATAAAGAAATTGCAGACATGATAAAAGCAAGCGGCGGCGAAGCATTTAAAAAATGCTTTCAATGCGGATTATGCGATATATTATGTCCATGGAATAAAGTCCGCCCTTTTAGCATGCGCAAAACAGTTCGAGAGGCGGCATTCGGCTTTACCGATATAGAAAGCGAAGATTTATGGCTATGCACAACTTGTGGAAAATGTCCGACGCATTGCCCCCGAGACGTTCGACAAATAGAATCCGGAATAGCGCTGCGCAAAATTGCGGCGGAATATGATATATTGCCGACTTCAGCCGCCCCAATCCGAGGAATAAACGGCAGCCTTACAGGAGAAGGCAATCCGTTTAACGAAGATAGAAAAAAAAGGGGAGACTGGGCAAAAGAACTTTCGATAAAAAAATTTGACGAGGAAACCGAAATATTATATTTTACGGGCTGTTATTATAGCTACGATCCGAGATTAAAAAAAGCCGCCGCTGCTACTGCAAAAATTCTTAAAAAAGCCGGCGCGAATTTCGGAATATTGGGCGAAAAAGAGAACTGCTGCGGAGAAAGCATTCGTAAAACAGGCAACGAGCAGTTATTTAAAAAATTGGCAAAAGAAAACATAAAAACATTTATAGACAACGGCGTAAAAAAAATCCTTGTATCCTCTCCGCATTGCTATCATACCTTTAAAAACGAGTACTCGGAATTTATGACAACCTTTGAGGTTATACATATTACCGAATATTTATCGGAACTTTTCAATAGTAAAAAACTAAAAATCACCAAAGATTATAATAAAAAGGTTGCATACCATGATCCCTGTTATCTCGGACGTCATAACGGCATATACAATCAGCCGAGAGAAATATTAAAACAAATACCGGGGCTTGAACTACTTGAACTGGAAGAAACAAAGGAAAATAGCCTTTGCTGCGGAGGCGGAGGCGGCAGAATTTGGATGGAAACCCAAAAAGGCGAAAGATTTTCGGACATAAGATTGCAACAGGCTATAGATGCGGAAGCGGAAGTATTGGTTACGGCATGCCCATACTGCGTCGCTAATTTTGAGGATAGCAAATTAACGGTTAAAGGAAGCGAAAATATAAAAATTAAAGAGATTAGCGAAATAATTGCCGAGACGCTTTAAAAGCCTTAAAATAATTTAATTTTATACTCAAAATAAAATATGGAAGCGAGAGAAAGCAAAGCGATAAAAACTCCATGAATAGAAATATTTAAACGGAAAAAAATAATGAATAATAATCGACTAATAAAAGAAAAAATTCAAAAACTTTGTAAAACCGAAAAAAAGAATTATGCGGACGTAATGGTAGTAGGCGGAGGAATCAGCGGCATACAAGCCTCATTGGATCTTGCGGCCGCGGGCTTTAAGGTTTCTCTTATTGAAAAAGGACCCGCCATAGGCGGCAAAATGGCTCAATTGGATAAAACCTATCCTACCAACGATTGCTCGATGTGAATACTCGCTCCTAAACTGGTCGAGGTCGGCCGGCATCCTAACATAGAGGTTATAACATTCGCGCAGGTTGAAAATATAGAAGGAGAAGCGGGAAACTTTAAAGCAACCTTAATAAAAAAACCAAGATACATAATAGAGGATAAATGCACAGGATGCGCTACTTGCGTAGAATACTGTCCCGTTCAATATCCGGATGAATTCAATCGGGAAATATCGGATAATAAAGCGGTTCATATATATTTTTCTCAAGCAATTCCTTTAATAGCATACATAGATGAAAGTTGTCTTTATCTTAAAGAGAAAAAATGCCTTATTTGCGAGGGAGTTTGTAAAAATAACGCTATAGATTTTAATCAAAAAGAGGAAAAAACCGAAATAAAAATAGGCGCCGTTATTTTATCTCCCGGATATGAAGCGTTCGTTCCCGCGATAAAAGGCGGGTACGGCTACGGCAAATTTCAAAATGTGGTTACATCCCTTGATTTTGAAAGAATCTTATGCGCAACCGGACCTTACGAAGGGGAAATGCTGCGAGCTTCGGACAAGAAACATCCGAATAAAATAGCTTGGATACAATGCGTAGGCTCAAGAAAAGTAACCGCCGGAGAAAATCCGTATTGTTCGGCGGTATGCTGCGCTTATACTCAAAAACAGGTAATTTTAACCAAAGAGCATAATCAGGATGCGGAATGCGTAATATTTCATAACGACATTCGCGCTTACGGCAAAGATTTTGAAACATATTATCAACGAACCGAAAAACTTCCCGGAGTTAAATTTATTAGAAGCTACGCCTCAATAGTAAAAGAAAATCCGCAAAATAAAAATATAATAATAAGATACGTCGATCCCAAAGTCGGAGTAAAAGAGGAAGAATTCGAGATGGTAGTGTTGTCGGTAGGATTAAACCCTCCGGCGGACCATCGTAAAATAGCCGAAAAATTTCAAATAGAACTCAATTCTTACAATTTTTGCAAAACCGAAGCGTCTAATCCAATGCAGACGACAAGAGAGGGAATATTTATAAGCGGCGCATTTTGCGGACCCTCCGATATACCGGAATCGATTTTTGGCGCAAGCGGCGCGGGCTCTCAATGCGGCGAACTTCTTAATTACAGAAGAGGCAAACTTGCCGAAGAAAGAATCTATCCGCCTGAAATCGATCAATCCGAAGAGGAGCCGAAAGTAGGGGTTTTTGTATGCCATTGCGGAGCAAACATAGGAAGAGTGGTAAACGTTCCTTCTACCGTTGAATACGCCTTAACCCTGCCCAACGTAGTTTATGCGCGCGAGCAACTTTTTTCCTGCGCTACAAATTCCGCGCAAGAGATAACCGAAGCAATAAAAGATAAAGGACTAAATCGAGTAATTATAGCGGCATGCTCTCCGAGAACCCTTGAGCCGTTATTTAGAGACACTTTAAGAGAAGCCGGAATAAATCAATACTTTTGCGAAATGGCTAATATAAGAGAACATAACTCTTGGGTGCATTCCAAAGAAAAGGAGAAGGCGACTCGAAAAGCAAAAGATATAATTAAAATGTCTGCGGCGCGCGCAGCGCATCTTGAGCCTTTGCAAGAAATAGATCTTCCGGTTAATAAAACCGCCTTGGTAATAGGCGGCGGAATAGCCGGAATGACTTGCGCTCTTTCCATAGCCGAGCAAAACCATCCGGTATATATTATAGAAAAAAATAAAAAGCTTGGAGGCGTTGCAAAAAATATCCGATATTTATCGGAAGATTTGAATATTCAAAAACATATGGATGATATTATAAGCAAAATTTATAAACATCCTTTAATTCGCGTAAGAACAGAGGCTAAAATAACCGAAGCTTACGGATATGTGGGAAATTTTGAAACCGTAATAGAATATAAAAATCAGACCGAAAAAATAAAATCCGAAAAAATAAAACATGGAGCGGCGGTAATTGCCATAGGAGCGCGGGAGTATAAGCCGAAAGAATACCTTTACGGAGAAGATGAAAGGGTAACAACAAATCTTCAATTGGAAGAGTTAATAGATAAACGGGATAAAAGCGTAATTAACGCAAAAAATATCGTAATGATTCAATGCGTAGGATGCAGAAACGAAGATAGAAACTACTGTAGTAGAATATGTTGCTCCGAATCTATTAAAAACGGACTTAAACTAAAAGAGATAAACCCGAACGCCGATATATATATTTTATTTAGAGATATAAGAACTTACGGTTTTAGAGAAGATTATTACAGAGAAGCCGCAGATAAAGATATAAAATTTATCCGCTACAATCCGGAAGCCGCGCCGGAGGTAAAAGCCATAGATAAAGGGTTACAAGTAGCGACGCATGATTATATATTAGATAGAAAAATTGCCATAGACGCGGATATAATAAGTTTGGCGGCGGCGGTTATTCCGCCGGAAGATAATAAAAGAATATCTCAATTATTTAAAGTTCCTTTAGGACCGGATAACTTTTTTAAAGAGGCTCACGTAAAATTAAGACCTGTAGAATTCGGAACCGACGGAGTTTATCTTTGCGGAACAGCGCATTACCCGAAACATATATCCGAAACAATAAATCAGGCTTACGGAGCCGCAGGAAGAGTTTTAACTCTGCTTTCTCAAGACAATGTTACGGTTTCCGGTTCCGTTTGCGAAATAGAGGAAAAAAAATGTATGGGATGTAAAGCCTGCATATCAGCCTGCTCTTACAACGCCATAGAATTACGCAAAACAAAACAAGGCGGCAAAGCTTTTATTAATCCTATTCTTTGCAAAGGAGACGGGCTTTGCAACGCAAAATGTCCTACCGGAGCAATAAGTTTAAAACATTTTACGGATAAAGAAATTATAAGCCAAATAGAAGCGGCGGCTTAATCAAAATCGGGAAAATAATAAAAGAGATTTTTCTTAACTATTTAGTTATAAAAAATAATGATTAATTTCGTTAAATAGCAAAGTTAGACAACGAAATTTAAATTAAGGAAATATAAAATAATGACCGAACATAAATTTAAACCGAAAATATTAGGCTTTGTTTGCCATTGGTGAGCTTATGGCGCAGCCGACCTCGCTGGAGTTTCCAGATTACAATATAATACCGAAATAAGACTTATCCGCGTAATGTGTTCCGGAAGAATTGATCCGGAATTTATAATAAAAGCCTTCTCAAATAAAATAGACGGAGTTTTTATAGGAGGATGCCGCCTTGACGAGTGCAACTATACCACTCATGGCAATTATCATGCCTTAAATATAACCCTTTTATTGAAAAAAATAATGGAATACATAGGGTTAAATCCGGAAAGATTAAAAATAGAATTTATGTCTTCAGGCGAAGGAAATCTGTTTGCCGAAGTTGTCAATAATTTTACAAATCAAATAAAGGAAATAGGACCAATAGGCAAAGCCGAAAAAACAGATCAAAATATACTTGAAGATAAACTTAAAGAAATTTCAAGACTTATCCCGTATATTAAAATAGCAAAAAAGGAAAAACTTGAAACCATTATTAAAGACCCAGCTCAATATGAAAAGTTTTTTACTGCGGAGGAAATAGAACGGTTAGTCGCCGAAGCCCCTTCATATTATATCGACCCGAATAAATGCCAAGCATGCGGAATATGCGATAGAAGATGTCCCGTAGAAGCAATAGACGGGGCAAAAAATATAATTCATATAATAGATCAGGAAAAATGTATCAAATGCGGAACCTGCGTTAAGGCATGCCCTAAACGCTTTGACGCCATAGAAACAATAATAGGCGAAGCGGTTCCTTCTCCTATATCCGAAGAAAAAAGAAAAATTGTCCGAAAAAGTAAAAAAGCGGAGTAGGTTGGGTATTGCCGAGCGCAATCCAAGCTGCTACCATCCCCCTTTGACCCTTGACGAGTCAACGTAATATAGCTATAAAATAATTATTTTTTATATAACCTTCTATAAATAAAGAAAATTTTTGCATGACAAAGATTTTTTTATTTATCATCTGGAGAGCGCAATTTTAACCGCAGGAATACATGGAGTATTTTAAGGATTAAAATTTGAGCATAACGTAAAAAATAAGGAAAAGAGGAAGCTAATCATCTGGTATTACAATTCTAAATAGTCGGCGCTGAAAAAGCATATTATATATTGAAATTATTTTAAATTTTATGAAAAACAAGGTAAAATATTTGCAAGAAATTAATATTGATTTTAATATTTTTTTGCAAATATTAAGATAAAATCCTCATTATTAAAAAAGTTTTTTATTTGCCAAAAAATTTGTACAAAGGAACAAAGGATAAAGGCATAAGTCAATAATAAAGGGATTCCTCGCTTCGCTCGGAATGACAGACAGGAATTTTTTTTGTCTATTATTTTAACATAAGTTTTTTTTGTTTGTCATTTCGACGAGCAAAGCGAGGAGAAATCCCTTAATAAAAAGCGATAAATAACAGGTTGATTTTTTATACCTTTTATTAAGTTTTTCAGTATCGACTAAATAGAGGAGCCGTTTTATAATGAATAAAGAAACAATCATTGAAAAAATTAGAATTCAATATCCATATCTTATATCCGAATATGGCGTAAAAAGAATCGCGTTATTCGGCTCCTATTCAAAAAATCAACAGACTGAAAATAGCGATATTGACATTATAGCCGAATTTGAAAAACCGATAGGGCTTAAATTTATAGAATTTACAAATTACCTTGAAAATATATTAGGCAAAAAAACCGATGTTTTGACTCCCGAAGGAGTAAAAGCAATTACGGTTAAAAAAATCTCGGATGATATTGAAAAGAGTATAATTTATGTCTAAAAAAACCGATACCGATTATCTGCTTCATATAACCGAGTCGATATACAGAACAATTATCTATACCAAAGGCATGACCTATGAAGAATTTGTTCAAGACATAAAAACCTGCGATGCCGTTATCCGAAATATAGAAATTATCGGAGAAGCTGTTAAAAATTTATCTGATGATATTAAAATGGCTTATGACGAGATACCATGGAAAAATATGGCGGGTATGCGAGACAAACTTATACATCATTATTTCGGGGTTAATTTTAATATTGTATGGAATGTCATACAAAATGATTTTTCGGGCATTAGTAAACAAATAAAAAAAATTACGAAGGAAATGATGAAATATAGCGGCTGATAAGTTTTCAAATAGGATATAAAAGTTTCCTCTTTTGAGGCGGTTAGACAATATCGGCAAGAATATAATTACAGGTTTATAAAAAATAATATAATTAAGGAGGTATTAAACAATGCTTGTATGGGAAGAATTGAACAATGGAGGCGCTATAGGAGTTGGTCATTGTTATACTTATCGGACAAAAGCGCCCGGCGGCCGGCTTGTTTTGGTCAACCCAAGTGCTACTGATGAAGGCATGGGTATCACTTTTTTTCCTGATCCTAATCATCAATGGGACGACGGGAATTCAATTTAAATTAACCATATATGCGGGGGTTGCGCTTTGCCTAACCGTGCGTACGCGAATTAAAGTTAAAATAGAAAAATTAAAATATGCACACATTCAAACTTTACCAATAAATCGAAAAAAACCAATGAACTTTAAAAGCGCCACATGCTTTAGCAGCCGAACAGGCGAGCCTCTTACGGAATATACTTCCGAATATGAAGCGCGGGAGGGCGCCGATTATGTCAATATTCAATACGGAAACAACCTTGTCCCTTATAGGTGCCATACCTGCGGATTATGGCACCTATCTCCGAAAGATAGACAAACCCCCAGTATAATATGCGGAATCTGCGGAAAAAACCTCTATAAAACAAAAAAGGACGCGGAAAAAAGAGCGGCAATATTAAGAAAAGAACAAGGAGCAAGGCTTAGAGTTTACCGATGCCCGGGTAATAACGGTTGGCATCTTACAAAAATTACCCGTTAATATTTTTGATTTAGCGTTATTTGAAACGCATAATTTACAATCTATTCTTTTTTGCAATACCAACTTTGCTTATTTCGAGCGAAAACCCAAATTTCTAAAATATTTAGTCAATACTGAAAAACCTGCATTTTACATGTAAACGGTTTTGCCAATATCTATTATTTATTGCTTTTTATTAAGGGATTTCTCGCTACGCTCAAAATGACAGGCAAAAATAAAAAACCGTTTCCTTTTTCCTCTCCTTGATACAACCGAATAATTATAATTTAATGCCGTTTGCAAATAAGTTTTGCAAAAACAATTTTAATTTAGGGTCTGTTGACATTTTCGGAATAACAGCTTGAAATACCATCGCGATTTTGTAAGTTATTTTTTTTTACATATAAAAATAATAACGAGATTGCTATGGTTCGACTAATGCTCAATAATGAGAAATGGTCGAAGTTTAGGGATATAATGACAAAAAATAAAATATATGACAAGCCTAATCTTCGATTAATGGTAGAAGGGATTTTATAT